>NZ_LBHW02000001.1:0-480574 GCF_001005835.2 Achromobacter sp. LC458 | reverse complement strand
GCGGGGGCGGCGGGCGCCGGCGAATAGGTAGGCACGGGTTCATCGAAAGCCGCCGCCGGAATCGGGGCGCTGTCGAAGTACTCGTCGATATCCGACGTGCCGCCGGCCAGCGGCGCGTCTTCGGGCGCCAGCGCGCGGTCGCGCTGGTCACGGCTGACGCGGGCGTCCGGGTCCAGCACGTAGTCAGAGGCCGAGGCCGCTACCGCGGGCGGCAACGACGGGTAGTCGCCGCCCACATCGGCATCGCCGTCCGTGTCCGACAAGCCCACCGCATAGCCGCCTTCGGCATCCACGCGGTACGGGTCCGATCCGGTGTCCGCCGCGGGCAAGGCCGCGTCCGCCGCCAGCACCGGCAGCGCCATGCTGGCCGCCGTGGCCAGGCGCCAGTGGCGCACGGCATCGGCGGGCCGATCCAGGCGGTCGTAAAGGCTGCCCAGCAACGCGTGTGTTTGCGCATCGCTGCGGCGGCTGAGGCTGCGCAACAGGTATCGCTCGGCCTGGCCCCACAACTGGCCGTTCAGGCACAGCATGCCCAGCGCGGTCAGCAGATCGGGATCGGTCGGGCGTTGCTGCAACCAGGTCTCGGCCTTGGCCAGACGGCGCGACACCTGTTCGGCGTCGCAGCGGGCGTAGGCGGCCACCAGTGCCGGGTTGAACTTCACGGCGATGGCCGCTTCCAGCACGCGCGCCGCTTCGTTGGGCTCGCCGGCCGCGTCAAAGGCGGCGGCGCCAGCCAGCGCGATATCGGGCAGCAGGCGCTCTTCGGCCTTCAGATCTTTCCAGATGGCGCGCCACGCGTCGCTGTGGGCGGCCGCGCGCAGGCGTGCGGCGCCGGACGTATCGATCAACACGTCGGCCTCGGCGCGAGCCAGGGCATTACGACGCACCAGCCCACGCGCAAGCGTGAAAACCTGCTCCTGGTGATGCAACGCGGTGTGCGCGCGCAGCAGCAGGCGCATCGTGTGCAGATGGCGCGCGCCGCCGTCGGCCAACGGCGCCAGTACCGCCAGCGCGCGCTCGGGGCGGCCCTGGTCCAGCAGCATGTCGGCCGACACGGTTGCCGTGGCTTCCGTCAGGCCAGGGTCGGTGCCGGCCTGTTCTTGCGCGGTGGCAAGCAGGCGGTCGCGCCGGTCGAATTCGCCCAGGCCATGCGCGGCGCGCGCCGCGGACAAGGCCGCCAGCACCCGGCGCGTTTGCACCTTGGTTTGGTCCAGCAGCTTGGTCAGGTCTTTCTCGGCGACCGCGTAGCGGCCCTCAAGCAGGCCAATCCAGCCGCGTTCCAGCAATTCGTGGTCACGCGCCTGTGCGCGCTTGCCGCGCCACACGCGAACGCGATCCGGAATGGCAAGCAGCCACGCCAGCAAACGCAAACCCACATAAAGCACGATGAAGGCGGCCACGATCAGCAGCACGGCCAACGTCAGCGACATCCCAATGCGCCAGGGCCAGACCAGCAACAGCACGTTGCCGGAATGCGAGCGCAGCACCACCGCCAGGGCGACGGCGATGACGGCGAGCAGCAGTGTCCAGAACCAGGTACGCATAAGGCTCAATCCTGCCCGCTGTTCTTGAAGCCCGCGGCGCGCAAGGCGGCCACGGCATTCAGGCTGTCGGCCACGTCCGGCATGCGCACGGCGATGTCCGTCTGGGCCAGTTCACGCGCCAACGTTTGCGCGGCGACCGTATCGGGCGAACGGGAATCGAAGTACTTGGACAAGGTGACGCCGACGTTGTCGAGCTCGCTCTTCCAGACGGCGGGCTGACGCATCAGCATGGCCAACTGCACGGTCAACAGGCGCTGGCGCAGCGTGCCGCGCACCTGGTCGGCTTGCTCGGGCGACAGCAGCAAGGCGGCGGGTTCGTCAACGCGCTGAATGGTGATCAGGCCGCCAAGCTCGTGCGCCAGGGCCGAACCTGCACGGCCGGGCCACGACGCGACTTCGGCTCGCCAACGCTGCCACCAGGGCGCGTCGGCGGGCAAGCCGGCCTGCGGATCGATCGTCGGCGCGGGCGCGGCGGCGGGTTGGGCATCGCCCGTGGCAACCATGCCCGGCGCGGCGGAATCGGGCACCAGCAGCGGCGCCTTGTTGACCAGCGCCACCAGGCGTTCGATGCGCGCGGATTGCGCGGGAATGTCCACGGTGGAGACGGCGCGCAGGCGGTCCAGGTCGCCGTTGATGGCTTGCTGAAGGCTTGAGAAGCGCGGACGGTCGGCGCGTGCCAGACGGGCCTGCGCGGTTTCCAGCGCAACGATGGCGTTGGACACGTTGCCGGCCAGGCGCAATTGCTGGTTGCCGATGGTCAACAGGCGTTCGACGTCGTTGGCCAGCAGTTCGTCGCTGGCGCTGTCGTTGAAGTTTTGCCAGGCCTGTTGCAGCGCGTTGTACTGGCTTTGGGTTTCGCGGACGGTGTCTTCAAGCTCGCCCACGCGGCCGGCTTGCGCTTGCGCCAGCGCCAGGGCCTCGCGCGTGTCCTTGCGCGCCTGTGCCACGTCGGCGGTCAGCGTGTCGATGCGCGTGGCAACCTCGCGGCCGGCGGACACGAATTGGGTGCGTTGCTTCCACAACGCGTAACCCAAGCCCACGGCAAGCAGGATGACGATTATCAGGGCGGTGACCAAGGGGCCATTGCCGCGCTTGGCCGGACGGGCCTTGACGGGATCGGCCGGGGCCGATGCGGGCGCGCTTGCGCCCGGGGCGGCCGTGTGAACGACCGGATCGGTAGCGGGAGTCTTGTCTGTCATGACGCGATTGTATTCGGTGTCAGTCCGATGCAACGAATCAAGCAGCAACAAAAGCCTGGAATATCGACTCGTCGTTGGGCAAGCAGATTTTTACCATTGCTGGCCCGTCGGCGCCATGACAGGCTGGCGGCACGCGCCGCGTCAGCGTTGGATGCGTCAACACAAACTGGCACTGCCGCCACCACGCCGCCAGGCCCGCGGCGTCCAGATTTGCGCGCACGGCGTCGGCCCCTTCGCCGCTGGTGATAAGCCAGGTAGCCGATACGCCCGCCTCGGCCAAGCCGCGCAATCGCGCCAGCGCCGAGGCGTCCCAGACGGCGGGCCGCCGCAGATAGGCGGCGTAGCGCGTCACGGCTGCACCATGGGCCTGCAACTTGTCGCCCAGCCAGTCCCTGCCCTGCGTGCCCCGCACGAGCAGCACGCGCGCCGGCAAGGCAGGCAAGCCGCACAACACCGCCCACAAGGCTTCGGAATCGTGGCTGGCAGCCTCGTCGCCAGGGTGCAGAACTGTTGTATTCGCGCCAAACGCGGGGGACTCGCGCAGCGCTTGGGCGCTGGCCGGACCCACCGTGGCGGCAATCACCCCGGCGGGCCAGGGGCGCGGACCGTGCGCGGCAGCAAGTTGGCGCAAGTACTGCTTGGCCGCGTTGCCGCTGACGAACACGACCATGTCGAAGTCGTCCGGACGCGGCAATTGCGCGGCGGGGACATCAAGCGGGTGGATTTCCAGTGCTGGCAGAATGCAGGCGGACCAGCCGGCGTCGGTCAGACGGCCGGCCAGCGCCTCGTTGCGCCCTTCGGGCCGCGTCAGGACGGCGACTCGGGCGGGGGTGGACATCAGTCCGGCCGGGGCTCGGCTTGCAGCAGTTCCTGGAGAATGGCGGCGGCGCCGGCATCCAGCAGCTCTTGTGCGGCGGCTTCACCCAGGGCTTCGGCATCGGCCACCGGGCCGCTGCGGGTGGTGTGGACCATGCGTACGCCATCCGGCGAGGCCACCAAGGCGCGCAATGACAAGGTGTCGCCAGAGATCTGGGCAAACGCCGCCAGCGGCACCTGGCAGGAACCGCCCAGCCTGCGGGACACCGCACGCTCGGCCTGCACGCATGACGTGGTGGCCGCGCTGATCAACGGCGCGAGCCACGCGCGCATGTCGTCGCGGTCGTTGCGGATTTCGATGCCCAAGGCGCCCTGCCCGGCGGCTGGCAGGCTGTCGGCCGGGTCCAGCAGGCTGCGGATGCGCGCCTGAAGACCCAGGCGTTCCAGCCCAGCGGCGGCCAGCACGATGGCGTCGTACTCGCCCTTGTCCAGCTTGCCCAGACGCGTGTCGAGGTTGCCGCGCAGCGGTTTGACCACCAGTTCAGGAAAGCGCGCACGAATCTGCGATTCGCGCCGCAAGCTTGACGTACCCACGACCGCGCCCGCCGGCAGATCTGCCAGACAGGCGTAGCGATTCGATACGAAGGCATCGCGCGGGTCCGCGCGATCAAGAATGGCGCAAAGCTCGAACGGGGCTTGCAGATCCACCGGCACGTCTTTCAATGAGTGCACGGCAAGATCGGCGCGCCCGTCGAGCAACGCGTTTTCAAGTTCCTTGACGAAAAGACCCTTGCCACCGACCTTGGACAGGGTACGGTCCAGGATCTGGTCGCCTCGGGTTGTCAGGGTAAGAAGCTCAACCGCGCACGCCGGGTACAGCGTGCGCAGCCGGTCGCGCACATGCTCGGCTTGCCACAGGGCAAGCCGGCTGGCGCGGGTCGCGATGACCAGGCGTTGCGGAAGAGACACGTGCGGTCATCAAACGAAATTGGAGACGATGACCGTCGCGACTACCCCGAGGATGGCCAGCACGAAAAGGCCCTGAAGGAGGCTCAGGCCCGATTCGGATTGCTGGGGATCGACGGATCTACGCAGACTCATGTGCTGATTCCTTGGAAGCGGTTTTGCGGCTTGCCAGCCACCGTCCAAGGACAACAACGAGCAAGGCGCCGATAATTTCTGCAGCGATTTTAACCGTAGTCGGCTGAACACCGAATTGACGTTCGACAACCACATCGGTAATCAGCATGCCACCGGCAATCCAGCCCAGGAGCGCGGCGCCAAACGTAACCACCAAGGGATACTTGTCGATCAGCTTCAGGACCAGGGTGCTGCCCCAGATGATGATCGGCACGCTGACGATCAGGCCGAAGGCGACCAGGCCGATCTGGTGGTCGGCGTGGGCGTTCTGGGCCGCGCCGGCGATGGCGATCACGTTGTCCAGGCTCATCACGAAGTCGGCAATGATGATGGTCTTGATGGCGGCGGCGATGGACGTTCCGCCCTTCACGTTGCCATGGGCATCGTCTTCAGGGATCAAGAGCTTGACGCCGATCCAGACCAGCAGCAGACCGCCAACGACCTTCAGGAAAGGGATCGACAGAAGCGTCAATGCGAAAGCAATCAGCACGACACGCAGGATGATGGCGCCCGCGGTGCCCCAAAGAATGCCCTGCATGCGCTGCTTGGGCGCAAGGTTGCGGCACGCCAGCGCGATAACCACCGCGTTGTCGCCGCCGAGCAGGATGTCGATGAGGATGATCTGGAATACCGCTGCCCAACTCAGCGTCTGGAAAAACTCAAGCACTATGAACCCCCGAAGGCATTTATGAAAAGAAAGGCCGGTCCCGAGCCGGCCACCTCGCCGCGCGCTGCGCGGCGAGATCATTCAAACAACTAATTATTGTAATTCAGCTTTCATTCAGCTTTCTGGCGCATCAGCAAAACTTTACCAATTGCCAGCACCAGAATCGCGCCCAATGCACCCGTCATCAGTTCGAAACTGTGATGCGATACGCCCAGGGCCGCGTCGATACGCGCCACCGGCTCTTGCAAGGCGGGATCACCCACCAACAATTCGCCGGCGATAAAGCCCAGCAACGCCGCACCCACCCAGACGATGATTGGGAAGCGCTCGATAACCTTCAAAAGCAACGTGCTGCCGAAGATGACCAAGGGGATGCTGATGGCCAGGCCCAACACCAGCAAGGTCGTGTCGCCCATCGCCGCGGCAGCGACGGCCACCACGTTGTCCAGGCTCATGACCAAGTCGGCAATCATGATCGTGCGGATGGCGGTCAGCAGATTACCTTGCGTCTTGCCCGCGCCGTCGTCTTCGCCTTCCGGCAACAACAGCGTCACGCCGATGTAGACCAGCAGCAACGCGCCGATCAGCTTCAGGTACGGCAACAACAGCAACTTGGCCGCCACCAGGGTCAGCACGATACGCATGATGATCGCGGCGGCCGAGCCGATCGTGATCGCTTTCTTTTGCTGCGCCGGAGGCAGCGAGCGCGCCGCCAGCGCAATAACCACGGCGTTGTCGCCCGATAGCAGAATATTGACCCAAATGATCTGGAGCAGCGCTATCCAGAATGCCGCTGAACTGAGTTCCATGCCTCTCTTTCCTAGGTGTTGATCCCCCTAGGACGAACCAAATTAATGGATGAAAAAAACCAAAAGCCGTACTGACCGTCTTGGTGCGAGCCCGACGGCATTCTTGCTGGGTACGTGCGAAATTTCTTTCATTATAGTTTCGTTCAGCTTTCCGTATGTTTGGACGAACGCAGTTTGGACACGGGATTACCCTAGTAAAACCACAGAAATTTCGATCCGGACACGCGGCGAACGGACAAAAAAAAGCCCGCCGAAGCGGGCTTTCTTAAACGCAATGCTGTAAGACTTACAGCACCGACTTGAGCAGCTTGCCCATTTCGGAGGGGTTGCGCGTGGTGCGGATGCCGCAGGCTTCCATGACTTCCAGCTTGGCGTCGGCCGTGTCGGCGCCACCGGAGATCAGGGCGCCAGCGTGGCCCATGCGCTTTCCAGGAGGAGCGGTGACACCAGCGATGAAGCCGACGACCGGCTTCTTCATGTTGTCCTTCGCCCATTCAGCGGCGTTGACTTCGTCCGGACCGCCGATTTCGCCGATCATGATGACGGCGTCGGTGTCGGGGTCGTCATTGAACATCTTCAGGACGTCGACGTGCTTCAGGCCGTTGATGGGGTCGCCACCGATACCGACGGCGCTGGATTGGCCCAGGCCCAGTTCGGTGACTTGCGCCACGGCTTCGTACGTCAAGGTGCCCGAACGGCTGACGATGCCGATGCGACCCTTGCGGTGGATGTGACCGGGCATGATGCCGATCTTGATTTCGTCCGGCGTGATCAGGCCGGGGCAGTTCGGGCCCAGCAGCAGCGTCTTGCTGCCCTTGGCCTTCATGCGGTTCTTGACTTCCAGCATGTCACGGACCGGGATGCCTTCGGTGATGCAGATCACCAGATCCAGTTCAGCTTCGACGGCTTCCCAGATGGCGGCAGCGGCGCCGGCGGGCGGCACGTAGATGACGGACACGGTTGCGCCGGTGTCGGCCTTGGCTTCCTTGACGGAAGCGAAGATCGGCACGCCTTCAAAGTCTTCACCCGCTTTCTTGGGGTTCACGCCGGCCACGAAGGCGGCTTTGCCATTGGCATACTCACGGCACATACGGGTGTGGAACTGGCCCGTCTTGCCCGTGATGCCCTGGGTGATGACTTTGGTGTCCTTGTTAATCAGAATCGACATTTGTGAATCCTTGGCAATTTCTTTTACCGCCGGGCCGTCCCAAGGTGGAAAGCTCCCCCATGGGGGGCAGCAAGCCACGAAGGGGCGCGGCGAGGGGGCATATTTACTTGACGGCGGCTACGACGCGGGTGGCCGCTTCGGCCATCGTGTCGGCGCTGATGATCGGCAGGCCGGAGTCGGCCAGCATCTTCTTGCCGAGTTCTTCGTTGGTGCCCTTCATGCGCACGACCAGCGGCACGTTCAGGTTGACGGCCTTGCAAGCCGCGATCACGCCTTCGGCGATGACGTCGCAGCGCATGATGCCGCCAAAGATGTTGACCAGAATGGCCTTCACGCTCTTGTTCGCGAGCATGATCTTGAACGCTTCGGTGACCTTCTCGGCCGTTGCGCCGCCGCCGACGTCCAGGAAGTTGGCCGGCTCGCCGCCGAACAGCTTGATGGTGTCCATCGTGGCCATGGCCAGACCGGCGCCGTTCACCAGGCAGCCGATGTTGCCGTCGAGCTGGATGTAGGCCAGGTCGAACTTGCTGGCTTCGATTTCAGCGGGGTCTTCTTCGTCCAGGTCGCGGTAAGCGACGATTTCCGGGTGGCGGAACAGGGCGTTGGAGTCGAAGTTGAACTTGGCGTCCAGGGCGATGATGTTGCCCTTGCCGTCGCGGTTCAGCGGGTTGATTTCAACCAGCGACGCGTCGGTTTCCATGTAGCACTGATACAGCTTCTGGAACACGTCCACGGCTTGGGCGGTGGAGTCGGCGGGCAGGCCGATCGCGTTGGCGATCTTGGTGGCTTGCTCGGCCGACAGGCCGGTCAGCGGGTCGATGTATTCGGTGATGATCTTCTCGGGAGTGGAATGAGCCACTTCCTCGATGTCCATGCCGCCTTCGCTGGAAGCGATGAAGGCAACCTTTTGCGTGGCGCGGTCAGTGACCAGCGACACGTAGTATTCCTTTTGAATGTCGGCGCCGTCTTCGATGTACAGGCGACGGACCTTCTGGCCTTCCGGGCCGGTCTGGTGCGTGATCAGCTGCATGCCCAGGATTTCCGAGGCCAGCTTGCGCACGTCTTCCAGCGAGCGCGCCAGCTTGACGCCACCGCCCTTGCCGCGGCCGCCCGCGTGGATTTGCGCCTTGACGACCCAGACCGGTCCACCCAGCTTTTCAGCGGCAGCCACGGCCTCGTCGACGGAAAGAGCGGGGATCCCGCGCGGCACCGGGATGCCAAATTGCTTCAGCAGTTCCTTGCCTTGATACTCGTGGATTTTCATGTGTTACCTGTCAGGACGTATGAGAAAGAGAAGGTGAATCGGAGGACGAATCGGCCGATGCCTCAGCGCTACCCCCCGTGTACCACTTGGGATAGTGCTCAGCCACCACCGGGCCGCCAGTGCTTAGCGCATGACAGCCGTCCAGTTGGAATGGACGCCGGTTCGGGTTGGTTTCCTGCCGCCGGCGGTTGGCCATGGTCTGGACCGCCGCGGTGGGAAGCACCTGCGACAGCTCGGTCATGTGCGTACAGCCCGCCACGTGCCCGAACCGCTCCTTGACCTGGCGGCGGAATCCCTTAAGCAGATTCATGCCGATCAAATCAGTGTAAGCCGCCTCGATGGCCATGCAATGACCGCCATAAGGGGCCGCATCATAGACAGCCTGCGCGTCCACGATCGAGTATTCCTCGTCGATGGTGATGCGCAGGTGCATATGGTGGATGGGCTGCCCGGCCTTGAACATCTTGCCGTCGCTTTTGGGGAAATCGTACGCCTTGACGTCGATAAGCTCGGCTTCCAGGTCCCAATTGCCGTCCTCGCGCGCATACGACTGCACGCGTATGGAACGCGTGTGCAGCGGTTGGCGAGGGTAATCGGGCGGTGGCAAGGGCATGCTGGGGGCCTGCGGGGCGAAGATGGCCTGCGCATGGTGCGCGGCAACAAAACCTTGAAAGTATAGCGCAGGCGGCCTGGTAGCAAATGGCCGGTTTGCGGGGGCGGGCCATGCCGGCGCTCCCGCGCGCCATCCGGCTCACCCCGCCGCCCGCCCTGCCCGGCGCCCTCAGACTGTCCACGGTGTGGCCGGACTGCCCATCCACGCCTGCCCCGCCGGAATCGTCTCGCCCTTGAGCACCAGCGTCAGTGGACCCAGGCGGGCGCCGGCTTCCACGTGTGTGCCGTACAGGATGGTGCTGCGGGGGCCGACGTTCACGTCCGGGCCGATATCGACCGGCCCGATCTTCATGACCCGGTCTTCGAACAGATGGGTCTGCGGCCCCGACCCGGCGTGCAGCACCGCATCGTCGCCGATCGACACGCAGTCGTACTCGGTGACGTCGGTCGTATCCATGAACACCCGCTTGCCGATGCGCGCCCCCAAGCAGCGCAGCGCCAGCGGCAACCACGGGGTAGCGCGCAGGAAATTGAAGAAGTTCGGCACCGCGATGGATTCATACAGGCTCGTCACCGCCTCGCTTTTCCACACAAACGGCGTCCACATCGGCTCGGCGCGCGGCCGGTAGCGGCCCATCAGCGCCCATTTGAGCAACACCACGAAAAGGAAGGTGCCCACGCCGTACAGCACGCCGGCCAGCATCAACTCGTCGAACGCGCCGATAAACCCGTCGACCGCCGCGATGGGAATGACGCGCATGACGGTCAGATAGCCCACCGCGATCACCACCGCCAGCGGCAGGATCATGCGCATGCCCTCGACCGCGCCGCGCGCCACCTTGCGGCCGGTGCTGGGCCGGAAGGTCAAGTGGGCGGGAAAGCCGGCCGTCTGCTCGCGCGCCGGCAGCGCCAGCGGCGGGTTGCCCAGCCATGTCTGGCCGCTGGCCATCGCGGCATTGGCCGGCGCGCGGCTTTGCACGCCGATCAGGACGTCATCGGGCAACACCGATCCATCCGGCACGTACGCCCCGTTGCCCACAAAGCTGCGGTTGCCGATGACGGTCGGGCGCAAGCGCATCCAGCCCTGGTCGATTTCCTCGTCGCCCAGCATCACGCCGTCGGCAATGAAGCTGTCGCGCCCCAAGGTCAGCATGTCTGGCACGATGCCCATCGCGGTGGAAATCTCGGTGCCGCGCCCTACTTTCGCGCCCAGCAGCCGGTACCACGACCCGGCATAGATGGACGCATACAGGCCGTGCAGCACACTGAGGCTGGCCTCCTGGATCTGATTGGTCAACCAACGGCGCAGATAGATCTGGCCATATACCGGCCAGCGGCCGGCCGACAGCCTGGGCAGCAGAGACCAGCGCAGCACCGCGCACGCCAGCACGGTCAACAGCAAGAGCAAGGCGCTGGCCGGCAGCGCCAGCAGCAGATAGCACAGGAATGCGACGGGCCACGACGCGCGCGAGCCCATCAGGTCGAGCCAGCGCGCGTCGATCCAATCGATCAACACGAAGCTGGGAAAGACCGGCATGAAGAACAACGCGGCGATCAGCGTGCCGCCCGCCGCGTAGGCCAGCACGTCCAGCCGGCGCCAGCGCCCTTCGCGCACGGGCCGGGGCGGCAGATCGGACGGCTGCGCGCGCGGGTCATGTCGCGCCGGCGCGCCCGTCCAGGTTTGCCGCGCGGGCACGCGCGTACCGCCGACCAGCGATGACAGCCCTTCCAGCCGCGCGCCTTCGCCCATCTCGACATCGCCTTGCAGCACCGAATACGAACCGACATAGGCGTTGTCGGCAAGCGTGATCGGGCCGACTTCCCAGATGCCGCCGCGCACGGCGAAGTTTTCAAGATTGACGGCGGCGCCGATGCTGACACCATCGCCCACCGTCAGCAGGTCTGGCGCACGCACCGACACCCGACTGATGGCAGCGTCGCGGCCGATGCGCGCGCCCAGCGCCCGCAGATACCAGACTTGAAGCGGCGAGCCCGCCAGCAGGTGCGCCGGCGGAATATCCAGAATGCGGTCGACCAGCCACCAACGATAAAAGCGCCAGCCATACAACGGATAGCGGCCCGGCTTCTGGCGGCCGACAATCGCCCATTTACAGGCGACGGCCACGGCAAAGCTCAGCAGGTTGCAGGCCAGGTAGCTGGCGATGGACCAGGCAACGGCACGCCAGACCGAATCGCCATCGTCACCGGTCAGGTAGTGATAGGTGAAAAACGGCGTCAGCCAGATCAGCATGCGCACGCCGATCAACAATGGCAGCGCGGCCAATTGCGCCAGGCCGCACGTCCAGCGGCGCCATTCCGGCGCGCGGGCGGGCGAGGCGTCTTGCGCGGCGTGCACGGCGGTGGTTGCCGTAACAGTGGACGCAGAGGCCGCGGTTGCGGTTGCGGTTGCGGTTGCGGTTGCCGTTGCCGTTGCCATCAACGCATCCAGGCGCGCGGCCAACGCGCCCACGCCAGCATGCTGATATAGCTCGTGCATGCTCAGCGCTGACAAATTCGGATGCTTGCGCAGCGACGAAACCAGCCGCGCGGCCAGCAGGGAATGGCCGCCCAGATCTCGGAAGAAGTCGCTGGCCAGATGCAGCGGCTGCCCCGGAAACAACGGACGCAGCGCATCGAACAACGCGCGCTCGCCCGCCGTGACGGGCTCGTCGTCTTCCGTGGACGGTTGCTGCGCGTTGCCCAGCTCGCGCGACCGCAGCGTCTTGCGGTCGATCTTGCCCGATGTCAGCCGCGGCACCTCGGCCACGAATTCAAAGCGGGCCGGAATCATGTACGCCGGCAGCTCTTGTGACAAGGCGGCGCGCAAGGCGTGCGGATCCAGGCGCGCGTCGCTTTCCGGCATTACGAACGCCACCAATTGGTCGATACCGGCAAGATCGCGCAACACCACGGCGGCGGCGCCCACGCCGGGTTGGCGATACAGCGCCGCCTCGATCTCGCCAAGCTCGACGCGAAAGCCGCGCACCTTGACCTGATCGTCGCTGCGCCCAAGGCAATGGATCTGCCCGTGCTCGTCGATGCGCGCCAGATCGCCGCTGCGATACATGCGCGTGTCATGACTGCCGCTGGGCCGAGGATTGGCCAGGAATTTTTCCGCCGTGAGCGCCGGCCGACCCAGGTAGCCGTCGGCCACGCCGGGGCCCGTGATGCACAGCTCGCCGACCTGCCCCGCTGGCAGCACCGCGCCGTCATCACCGCGCACCAGCATGCCGTAATTGGGCAGCGGCACACCGATCGTCACCGCTTGCCCCGGCATGAGCTCGGCCACGCTGGCGGACACGGTGGTTTCAGTCGGCCCGTACGTGTTGAACAAGCGACGGCCGGGCGTGGCCCAGCGCGGCACAAGAAAGTCGGGGCACACTTCGCCGCCCAGGTTCACGATGCGCAAGCCGGGCACGTCGCGCGCGAACAAAGCCAATAGCGTAGGCACCGCATGCAGCACCGTGACGCCTTCGCGCACCAGCGCGTCGGGCAGCCCTTCGGGGTCGGTCGTCAACATCTTGGGCGCCACCCACAGGCTGGCACCCACCAGGTAGCTGATCCAGATTTCCTCGAACGACATGTCGAACGCCACCGAGAAGCCCTGATAGACCTTGTCGTCCTGGCGCACGCCCAACACTTCGTTTTCGCTGCGCAGGAAATGGCAGATGCTGGCATGCGTGACCGGCACGCCCTTGGGCTTGCCGGTTGAGCCAGAGGTGTAGATCACATAAGCGGGGTGTTCAGGCCGCAGCCCTGCGCGCCGGTTCAGTGCGCCCTGGACGGGAACGGCCAGCGCCCACGGCGTCCAGGTGACCATGCCTTCCAGACGCACGTCCGGGCCGGCGATCAGGCCGTTCGCGCCAGCGTCCTGCAAACACACCAGCATGCGGTCCGGCGGCGTGTCGGCTTCAAAGGGCAGCCAGGCCGCGCCGGCCAACGCGATGGCCGCCTGCATCACCAGCAGGTCGGCGCCGCGCGGCAAGCACAAGCCGACGATATGCCCGGGCCGCACGCCCGCCTGGATCAGATGGTGCGCGGCAAGCGATGCGCGTTGGCCCAGCGTGTCGTAGCTTAGTGTTTGATCCTGCCAGTGGATGGCGATGGCGGCGGGGTGCCGCAGGATCGTGGCTTCCAAAATATCGGGCAGCGTTTCCGCAAGAAGCAGATCCGGCCGATAAGGGCCTTGGAGAATCATAGGGACGGCGACAATCCGGCAGCAAAGAATAGGAGGCAACTAACGCAGCAGCCATGGCATGGGCGGCTGCCGATGCCAGGGTGGCTTAATGGACCAGCGCCGCGAAAATTCGTTCACGCCCGCGCATTAAAAAAACCCCTTGCGCAATGCCGGCGGCATCACGCAAGGGGTTGTTGGCGCCGCCCCGTTTGAAGCCAGGCGGGCCGGTGACGGTTTGGCGTCAGGCCGATTGGCGCAGCGCGCCCGCCGCCTGCACCATGCCGATCAGCGCGGCTTCGGTTTCAGGCCAGGCACGCGTCTTCAGGCCGCAGTCAGGATTCACCCACAGGCGTTCCTTGGGCAGGCGGGTCGCCGCCTTTTCCATCAAGCCAACCATCCAATCGACGTCCGGCACGTTGGGCGAATGAATGTCGTAGACGCCGGGGCCGATGTCGTTCGGATAATCAAAATCTTCAAACGCCTTCAGCAATTCCATGTTCGACCGCGACGTTTCTATCGTGATCACATCGGCGTCCATGGCGGCGATGGATTCAATGATGTCGTTGAATTCGGAATAGCACATGTGAGTGTGGATCTGCGTTTCATCGCGCACGCCCGCCGTCGCCAAGCGGAAGCAATCCACGGCCCAATCCAGGTACGCCTTCCAGTCGGCGCGACGCAGCGGCAGGCCTTCGCGGATGGCAGGCTCGTCGATCTGGATAACGCTGATGCCCGCGGTTTCCAGGTCCACCACTTCGTCGCGCAGCGCCAATGCCAACTGGCGGCAGGTTTGCTCACGCGGCTGGTCGTCGCGCACGAACGACCATTGCAAGATGGTGACCGGGCCGGTCAGCATGCCCTTGACCGGCTTGTCCGTCAGCGATTGCGCGTACGACGACCAACCCACCGTCATCGGCGCGGGCCGGGCCACGTCGCCAAAAATGATCGGCGGCTTGACGCAACGCGACCCATAGCTTTGCACCCAACCGTTCCTGGTGAACGCAAAGCCGGCCAGCAGCTCGCCAAAATACTCCACCATGTCGTTGCGCTCGGGTTCACCGTGCACCAAGACATCCAGGCCCACCTTTTCCTGGAAGCGGATGACTTCTTCGATTTCCTTGCGGATGGCGTTCTCGTAGCCTGAATCCGTCAGCGCGCCGGCTTTCCAGTCGCGACGCAGCGCGCGAATTTCGGCGGTCTGCGGGAACGATCCGATCGTGGTGGTCGGGTACGCGGGCAGGCCCAGCTGTTCTTGCTGGCGCGCAATGCGGCCGGCAAACGGTGCGCGGTCTCGCGACACGGCGGTCGCGCCGGCCATGCGCTGGCTCACGAGCGGGTTGTGAATACGCGGCGACGAACGGCGAGCAGCCAGCGCGGCGCGTTGCTTGATCAGCCCATCCTGCACAGAGGTGTCGGTGGCGTTGTTCAACGCTCGACCCAACAGGTTTAGCTCTTGCAGTTTTTGCGCCGCAAACGACAGCCAGCTCTTGAGTTCGGCATCCAGCTCCGTTTCATTAGCCAGGTCTACCGGCACATGCAGCAGCGAGCACGACGGGGCCAACCACAGACGGTCGCCCAGTTGTTGCCTGATGGGTGCCAGCGTGGCGATAGCCGCGTCCAGGTCCGTGCGCCAGATATTGCGGCCGTTGATGACGCCGGCCGACAGCACCTGGCCGGCGCGCAAACCGGCCACGACGTCATGCAATTGTTCGGGTGCGCGGACCAAGTCCACGTGCAGGCCCGCCACGGGCAGCGCTTGCGCGGTGGCCAGGTTGTCTTTCAAGCCGTCAAAGTAGGTAGCGATCAGCAGCTTGACCGGGCTGGCCGCCAACGTGGCGTATACCGATTCGTAGGCATCGCGCCAGGCTTGGGGCAGGTCCAGCACCAGGATGGGCTCGTCGATCTGCACCCATTGCACGCCCTGCTTGGCAAAACGCGCCAGCACTTGCTGATACACCGGCAGCAACGCAGCCAGCAGTTGCAGCTTGCCTTCGTCAGCGGCGCCACCGGCGAACGCGTCGCCCTTGCCCTGGTACAGCCACGTCAGCGGGCCGGGGATCACGGGCTTGACCTCGTGGCCCAGCGCCTGCGCTTCCTGGACTTGTTCGAACAGCGATTCGCGGGCGATGCGGAAGGTCTGGCCGGGTACCAGTTCCGGCACGATGTAGTGATAGTTGGTGTCGAACCACTTGGTCATCTCGCAGGCGGCGGCGGGTTTGCCCGACGGCGCGCGGCCACGGCCCATGCGAAACAGCGTGTCCAGCGACACTGCCTCGTTGTCCTTCTGGCCAAAGCGCGCGGGCACGGCACCCAGCAGCGTGGTCCATTCCAGGATCTGGTCGTACCAGGCAAAGTCTCCCACCGGCACAAACTTCAAGCCGGCGGCGGCTTGCAGCTTCCAGTGCCTGGCCCGCAACTCGCGGCCCGTCTCTTCCAGCGCTTGCGCGGTTTGCTTGCCGGCCCAATAGGCCTCGACCGCGCGCTTCAATTCGCGCTGGGCGCCGATTCGGGGGAACCCCAGATTATGAATAGTAGTCATGAGAACACCGCCGTTAGACAAAGTTTGTTCAAGTGACGACCATTGTGCAGGCAAACATACATGAATCAAAATCAATGTATACATAGATAAGATGAGGATTTCTCATATACTAGGGCGATCATTCTTCGTCGGCCCGTCCTTCCCATGCTAGAAATCCGCCATCTTGAAACGCTTACCGCCATCCGCGAGGGCGGCAGTCTGCAAGAAGCCGCCGAAAGGCTGCACCTGACGCAGTCCGCCCTGTCGCATCAATTGCGCGACCTGGAAACCCGGCTGGGCACGCCGCTGCTGAACCGCCGCACCCGCCCCGCCCGCCTGACCACGGCCGGCTTGCGCGTGCTGGCGCTGGCGGATGAAGTCCTGCCCCGCATCCGCGCAACCGAACGCGACCTGCAACGGCTGGCGGCCGGCCGCAGCGGCAGACTGCATCTGGCAATTGACTGCCATTCCTGCTTTCAGTGGTTGATGCCGGCGCTGGACGCATTCCGGGTGCAGTGGCCCGACGTCGCGCTGGACCTGTCGGCGGCGTTTTCGTTCGCCCCCCTGCCTGCCCTGGTGCGCGGCGACCTGGACTTGGTGATCACGTCGGACCCGCAACCGCTGGACGCCGTGGAATACCTGCCCTTGTTCAAGTACGAACTGGTGTTGGCGGTGTCGGAAGCGAACCCGTTGGCCGGCAACAAATTCATCATGCCGGACCAGCTGGCGGACCAGACGCTGATTACGTATCCGGTGGACAAACAGCGCCTGGACGTCTTCACCGCGTTTCTGGACCCCGCCGACGTCGAGCCCGCCGCCATTCGCAAGGCCGAACTGACCCCGATCATTGCGCAGCTGGTCGCCAGCAACCGTGGCGTGGCGGCCTTGCCGAACTGGGCGCTGACGGAATACATGAACCAGGGCTGGTTGCGGCTGTGCCGGCTGGGACCGCAAGGCGTTTGGCGCACGCTGTATGCAACCGTGCGCAGCGAAGATACGGACGCGTCCTACATCGACGAATTCCTGACCATTACGCGCGACGTATGCTTCAAGACGCTGTCGGGCATCAAGTCGGCAAAGACGTGAAAACGCCGCCCGGGGGGGCGGCGTCCATGGGGCGGCAGCGACGGGCCATCTTCGCGGGGCGGCGCAAGATCCGGTCAATCGCCGTCGCCGTCGCCTTCGCCCAGGATTCGACGGATGACGTCATGCGCGAAGCCCCGGCTGGCCAGAAAGCGCGCCTGCTTGGCATAGGCCGTGCGGTCTGGCGGCTTGGCGTCGAAGCGTTTTTTCCAGACCTCCAGCGCGCGGTCGTATTCGGTGGCGCGCAATTGTTCGCGCAATTCGGCCACCTGGGTATCGTCCACGCCGTGCTGGCGTAGTTCCTGCACGATGCGCGCCGCGCCTTGGCGCGACGCACGCCGATGCACCAGGCTTTGTGCGAACCGTTCGGTGGACAGCCAGCCTTCTTTTTCCAGCGCATCCAGCACGCTGTCGATTTCATCGGCGTCTTCGGCGTAGGCGAACAGTTTGCGCGCCAGTTCCTCGCGGGCGTGCTCGCGGCGCGACAGATATCCCACCGCGCGCATTTTCAACGACGGGCCCTTGCGGGCAGGCTTGGCCGCATCCCCGGCGTTGTCACCTGTTGGCGACGTGTCAGAGGTGTCCGACGTATCCGAGGAGTCGGAAGTGTCCTGGGTACGCGATGTCCGCGATGTACGCGAAGTGCCCGACATACCCGACATACCCGACGTACCCGACATACGTGACGTGCGGGAAGTGCGGGGCTTCAGCGCGCGCTGCTCGGAACTGCGCTGCCAGACATCTTTGTCAGCGGCGGGCTCGGCCGCTTCCTGTTCGCGCCGCGCGTCCGAACTGCGTCGCAAGCCTTGCGGCTTGGCGACGGTTTCAAACTCGTCATCCAACTTGGCGCGTAGGCGGTCGGCTGACGCGGGGGTCGATTTCCAGCTCATGCGCTTTCTGCCTTGGTCAAGGACGGACGCCGGATCGATAAAGACGCGGCGAACCCTGTCCGACGAATAATGCAAAACGGCAGGCCCGTCATGGCGCCTGCCGTATCTGACTGTGCGGCATCACCGCCCAGCCCCGCTGCGATAAGCCTGTCCGCCGTCCCTGGCGACACTGCGCCCGGGGCAGGCGGAAGGCTTATTCGGCGGTGTCTTCCGCCGTGGGCACGAATTCAGCGGCGCGGCTGACGATGCCCTGGTTCTCGCGAACTCGGTTTTCGATTTCGATCGCCATGTCGCGGTGCTCTTTCAGGTATTCGCGGACGTTGTCCTTGCCCTGGCCGATGCGGTTGCCGTTGTAGCTGTACCACGCACCCGACTTGTCGACCACATTGGCGGCCACGCCCAGGTCGATGATTTCGCCTTCGCGCGAAATACCGGCGCCGTACATGATGTCGAATTCCGCTTGCTTGAACGGCGGCGCCACCTTGTTCTTGACGACCTTGACGCGGGTTTCGTTGCCGACGACCTCGTCACCCTTCTTGATGGAGCCGATGCGGCGGATGTCCAGCCGCACCGAAGCGTAGAACTTCAGCGCGTTGCCGCCCGTGGTGGTTTCGGGGTTACCGAACATGACGCCGATCTTCATGCGGATCTGGTTGATGAAGATGACCATGCAGTTGGTGCGCTTGATCGTGGCGGTCAGCTTGCGCAGCGCCTGGCTCATCAGACGGGCTTGCAGGCCCGGCAGGGAATCGCCCATTTCGCCTTCGATTTCAGCCTTGGGCACCAGCGCGGCCACCGAGTCGATGACGATCAGGTCAACCGAACCCGAACGCACCAGCGCATCGGTGATTTCCAGCGCTTGCTCGCCCGTGTCGGGCTGCGAGATCAGCAGGTCCGTCAGGTTCACGCCCAGCTTGTTGGCGTATTGGACGTCCAGCGCGTGCTCGGCGTCGACAAAGGCGCAGGTGCCACCGATTTTTTGCATTTCGGCGATGACTTGCAGCGTCAGCGTGGTCTTGCCCGACGATTCCGGGCCGTAGATTTCGACCACACGGCCGCGCGGCAGGCCGCCGACGCCCAAGGCGATGTCCAGACCCAACGACCCCGTGGAAACCACCTGGATATCGTGCGAGACCTCGTTATCGCCGTAACGCATGATCGAGCCCTTGCCGAACTGCTTTTCGATCTGCGAAAGCGCGGCGGCAAGCGCCTTGGCCTTTTCCGATGCGGCGGCCTTGGTGGTTTTGTCGTCCATGTAAAGTCCTGTCTGTGACGTATCTGGTGGTTGCGGCATGAAGGAGCACCCTTGGACCGCAGCGTTGCTGTTTTGAATCAGGTTCAGATTATTGCATCGGATTGTACTGTACAAAAAACCAGTGTGCCAGAGTTTTGCACGTATTCCCTGAGTGGGCAAGCCTCGCGCCGTATGACAGAATCGAAGCCGACCCCGGCGTTTCGTCCCTATTCCACCGCCGGGCCGCCCACAAGGCGATAGCCCCCTACCCCGGGGCAGCCGGCACGCAAAGCGCCGGCGCCACAGGGACCTTTTTGCAGCTTCCGTGCCGCCCCCATGCGCATCCTGATCGCCGAAGACGACAGCATTCTGGCCGATGGCCTATCCCGGTCATTGCGGCATAACGGTTACGCGGTAGACGCCGTGCGTGACGGGCTTGCCGCCGACTCCGCGCTGGCGGCCCAGGCATTTGACCTGCTCATTCTGGATCTGGGCCTGCCGCAATTGGCCGGGCTGGAAGTGCTGCGCAGGCTACGCGCCCGCAACTCCGCCCTGCCCGTCCTGATCCTGACCGCCGCCGACAGCATCGAACAGCGCGTGAAAGGCCTGGACCTGGGCGCTGACGACTACATGGCCAAGCCTTTTGCGCTGTCCGAACTGGAAGCGCGCGTGCGGGCGCTGACGCGGCGCGGCGCGGGCGGCGGCGCCACCATGCTCAAGCATGGCCGGTTGCTGTTCGACCAGACGGGCCGCGTCGCCATCGTCGACGACCAGACGCTGGACCTCTCGGCGCGCGAAGTCAGCTTGTTGGAAATCCTGCTGACGCGCAGCGGCCGCATGGTCAGCAAGACGCAGTTGGTGGACCACCTGTGCGAATGGGGCGAAGAAGTCAGCACCAACGCCATCGAGGTCTACGTGCATCGGCTGCGCAAGAAGCTCGAACCCAGCGGCGTGAAGATCGTCACCGTGCGTGGCCTGGGCTACTGTCTGGAGCGGGACCAGGGTGCCGCGTACCTCGCCAGCTGACCCCCGGCCCGAGCCGCTGAATCAGGAAGCGCTGGATATCATGCAAGCCGGGTCCAAGGGCCCGAGCTTTGCGCCGCCGCAGCGTTCGCTGCTGGGCGAAATCCTGGACTGGATGCTGGCGCCGCTGTTCCTGCTGTGGCCCATGAGCGTCGCGATCACGTACGTGGTCGCCCAGAACATCGCCAACGTGCCGTACGACCGGGCGCTGGCCAACAACCTGCATGTGTTGACGCGGCAGGTTCATGCGCAGGATGGCCGGGCCGTGCTGAAGATGACCGACGCCGCGCGCGACGTGTTGCGCGCCGACGAAACCGACAGCGTCTTCTGGCTGGTGCTGGGCAGCCGGGGCGAATACCTGGGCGGCGATCGCGCGCTGCCGCTACCGGCCACCGTGGGCCAGCCGCGCCCGGGCGAAGTCCAATACGAAGACGACACCATGCGCGGTTTCGGCATCCGCCTGGCGTTCACGTGGGTGGACCTGAACCTGCCCAACACGCAGCCCGCGCTGCTGATCGTGGCCGAGACCGTGGAAAAGCGCACGCAACTGGCCAACGACATCATCAAGGGCGTGATCATTCCGCAGTTCGTGGTGCTGCCGATCGCGGTGCTGCTGGTGTGGTTCGGCCTGTCGCGCGGCGTGGCGCCGCTCAATGCGCTACAGCAGCGCCTGCGCGCGCGTCGGCCCGACGACCTGTCGCCCATCGACGAACGCGCGGCCCCTTCAGAAATCGCGCCGCTGGTCGCCGCCATGAACGACCTGCTGGATCGGCTCTCGGCCAACGTGCAGGCGCAGCGCCGTTTCGTGGCGGACGCCGCCCACCAGCTGAAGACGCCGCTTGCCGGGCTGCGCACACAGGCTGAACTGGCGCTGCGCGATGCCAGCCCCGAAGAAATGCAATCCAGCCTGCGTCAGCTGGTGACGGGGTCCGAACGCGCCACACGGCTGGTGAATCAGTTGCTGCTGCTGGCGCGCGCCGAAAACCCCAGCGCGATCGGGCTAACGCGCACCGATCTGAACGCCATCGCCTACGAGCAGGCCATGCACTGGGTGCCGCAGGCGTTGTCGCTGAGCACCGACCTGGGCTTCGAGGGCTCTGACGATCCGGTCGAGATCAACGGCAACCCGCTCCTGCTGGCCGAACTGCTCAACAACCTGGTCGACAACGCCCTGCGCTATACACCGCGCGGCGGCCACATTACCGTGCGCGTGCAGCGTCGCGGCAACCAGGCCGTGCTGGAAGTGGAAGATTCCGGCCCGGGCATTGCGCCCGACGAGCGCGAGCGCGTCTTCGACCGCTTCTATCGGGTGCTGGGCACCGCGTCCGACGGCAGCGGCCTGGGTCTGGCCATCGTGCGCGAAATCGCGCAAAAGCATCAGGCGACGGTGCTGATCGACGACCATCCCAACCCCCACTCGGACCTGCCAGGCACCCGCATCAGCGTCGTGTTCCCGCAGTACGCCGACCCGTCGGATCGGCACGAAAGCTAGCGCGGCGCGTGTCCGGCAGCCCGGCCGACAGCTAAGGACTATCCCTAGCTCCCTGCGGAGTAGTTACTTTTAGTTTCAATTTTAAGATTCGGGTAAGGGTTCCGTCAGAACCTCGTCAGGGTCGCGGCTCAATGTTGCGCATAGCTCGATGTCGGCTTGACCGGCAAAGGGCCAAGCACGGCGGAAAACCGCCGGCCAAAAAACGAGGAGACATCATGAGCACAACAACCATGGCAGGCCGCGGTCCTTCCGCGGAACCGCGCCCGATGACCAAGGATGAACGCCGCGTCATCTTCGCATCGTCGCTGGGCACGGTTTTTGAGTGGTACGACTTTTATCTATACGGCTCGCTCGCAGCCATCATCGCGCAACACTTTTTCTCTGGCGTGAACCCCACCGCGGGCTTCATTTTCGCGTTGCTGGCGTTCGCCGCCGGGTTTGCCGTGCGCCCGTTCGGCGCGCTGGTGTTTGGCCGCCTGGGTGACCTGGTAGGGCGTAAATACACCTTCCTGGTCACGATCGTGATCATGGGCTTGTCTACCTTCCTGGTGGGCGTGCTGCCCAGCTACGCCAGCATCGGCCTGGCGGCTCCGGCCATCCTGATCCTGCTGCGCCTGCTGCAAGGCCTGGCGCTGGGCGGTGAATACGGTGGCGCGGCGACCTACGTTGCCGAACACGCGCCGCATGGCCGCCGCGGCTTCTACACGTCGTGGATCCAGACCACCGCAACGCTGGGCCTGTTCCTGTCGCTGCTGGTCATCCTGGGCATCCGCACGGTCATGGGCGAAGACGACTTCAAAGCCTGGGGCTGGCGCATTCCATTCCTGATTTCGGTCGTGCTGCTGGGCATCTCGGTGTGGATCCGCCTGCAACTGAGCGAATCGCCCACCTTCAAGCGCATGAAGGAAGAAGGCAAGGGTTCGAAGGCGCCGATCGCTGAATCGTTCGGCCAGTGGAAGAACCTGAAGGTCGTGATCCTGGCGCTGCTGGGCCTGACCGCCGGCCAGGCCGTGGTCTGGTACACGGGTCAGTTCTACGCGCTGTTCTTCCTGACGCAAACGCTGAAGGTCGACGCCAACACGGCCAACATCATGATTGCGGTCGCGCTCTTGATCGGCACGCCCTTCTTCGTGGTGTTCGGCGCGCTGTCGGACAAGATCGGTCGCAAGCCCATCATCATGGCGGGCTGCCTGATCGCCGCGGCAACGTACTTCCCGATCTTCCAGGGCATTACGCACTTTGCCAACCCGGCGCTGGAAAAGGCCCAGGCCACCGCCCCGGTCACCGTCATTGCCGACCCCGGCACGTGCTCGTTCCAGTTCAACCCGGTGGGCACGTCCGCGTTCACCAGCTCTTGCGACGTCGTGAAGTCCTTCATGGCCCGCAACTCGGTGAACTACAAGAACGAAGCCGCACCGGCCGGCTCGGTCGCGAAGGTCAAGATCGGCAACGACGAATTCACCTCGTTCGACGGCAAGTCCATGGCCCCGGCCGACTTCAAGGCCAAGGCCGCTGAACTGGACAAGGCGCTGACCACCGCGATCCGCAGCCACGGCTACCCGGCCAAGGCGGACCCGGCGCAAAGCAACAATGTCATGGTGGTGGTGTTGCTGGCGATCCTGGTGCTGTACGTGACCATGGTCTACGGCCCCATCGCGGCCATGCTGGTGGAAATGTTCCCGACCCGCATCCGCTACACCTCGATGAGCTTGCCGTACCACATCGGCAACGGCTGGTTCGGCGGCTTTCTGCCCCCGGTGGCCTTCGCGGTGGTGGCAGCCACGGGCAACATCTACGACGGCCTGTGGTACCCGATCATCATCGCCGTCATGACCCTGGTCATCGGCACGCTGTTCGTGCGCGAATCCAAGGACAACGACATCAACGCGTAAAGACCATCCCCCGCCGGGCGGGACTGCTGCGCCTGCCCGGCCTTGAAAGCTCCTTATGGAGCTTTTTTTTTGCCCGAAACTTCTGCGCATTTTCAGGACGATGTCAGACCCTGGCGCTTAGACTGGCGCCTCAGATTGCGGCCTTGCTTCAGATCGAATGACGATTGATCCCCCTGTCAGACGATTGCAGGGCCAGTGCTCTGACACCGATACCGCGTTCCCCGCGAGCCTTTTATGACGCGGTATTGTGTGCTCCCGTACCGGCCCGGCCTTTATTGAGCCGGGCCGCTTTTTTTTCCGCGCGAAAAAGTCAGCGCGAGAAAGTCAGCGCCCAAAAAAAATGATGGCCGCCAGGCGGCCATCATTGTGCGGATGCGGGGCCTGCTTAACGGCGCATGCCCACACCGATAACCAGCACGCCCGCCACGATGGCGGCAATGCCGGCCCACATCGGGATCGGCACCGACTTCTCGGTTTCGGCCGTGGCCTTGACCGAGCCGATCTGCAAAACGGTCTCTTCGGACTTGTAGTTAAAGCCCTTATAGGCCAAAGCCACAATGCCCAGGACGATCAGGATGGCGCCAATGATTTTCATGTTTTTCCTCTCCGATTCCATGTCGGTGCGCGCAAGTTAACGCAACGCCCGCCCTATGTCAGTGACAGAACGTGTCGCCTGTCGCAACCGTATTGCAGCACTTCGGCAAACCGGCCGCGTCGTATAGAATCAACCCTTTTGGCCGACGCTCATGTGGTTCAAAAACCTCAAGATTTACCGCCTCTCCTCGCCGTGGACTCTCGTTGGCGATCAGCTTGAAGAAACGCTTGCGCGGCACGCCTACCAAGCGGGCAACAACCTTGAAATGCAAAGCCTGGGCTGGGTCCCGCCGCGCGAAAACGGCGGGCTTGCCCACGTCGTGAACGGGCAGATCCTGCTTAGCCTGCGCGCGGAAAAGAAGCTTCTGCCGGGCACCGTCGTGAACCAGGTCGCCAAGGCGCGCGCCCAGGAAATCGAAGAGCAGCAAGGCTACAAGCCGGGCCGCAAGCAGATGAAGGAAATCAAGGAACGCGTCACTGACGAACTGCTGCCGCGCGCCTTCAGCGTCTATCGCGACACGCGCGTCTGGATCGATCCGCAGAACCACTGGCTGGTCATTGACGCCGCCGCTTCCGCGAAAGCCGACGAAGTCATCGGCCTGCTGGCCAAGTGCGTGGACCCCTTCCCGCTTGAAAACCTGTACGTGGCGCAATCGCCCGCGTCCGCCATGACGGGCTGGCTGGCCGAAGACGAGGCTCCCTCGAACTTCAGCATCGACCAGGACACCGAACTGCGTTCGTCGGGTGAAAGCGGCGCGGCCATCCGCTACGTGAAGCACTCGATCGACGCCGACGACGTGCGCCGCCACATCCAGTCGGGCAAGCAGTGCACGCGCCTGGCCATGACGTGGGCCGACCGCATTTCGTTCGTGCTGACCGAAGGCCTGGACGTCAAGCGCGTGTCGCCGCTGGACGTACTGAAGGAAGGCAACGAAGGCGTTGCCGCCAACGACGATGAAAAGTTCGATTCCGACATGATGCTCATGACTGGCGAACTGGCCAAGATGATGGCCGAATTGGTCGAAGCGCTGGGCGGCGAAAAGAAGATCTGATCGCTTACGCGGATCACGCCCCAAGCAAAGACCGCCCATGAATGGGCGGTCTTTTTTTGCGGCTATTTTGCGAGCGCACGAAACCGCCGCACCCTCTTACGCCGCCACGCTGCGGTCGCGTCCGGCCAGCTTGGCCTGGTACAGCGCCTTGTCGGCCTGGTCGATCAGGTAGGCGTAGTCCGGGTGGCCGTCAAAGGTGGCCACCCCGATGCTGGCCGTGATGCGTTGCGCCCCCGCCTCGGGGATGGTGAACGCGTGGCGGCGGATCTCGGCGCCCAGCTTCTGCGCCGCCGCCAGCGCGGCTTCCCGGCCGGTGTCCACCAACACCACCAGAAATTCCTCACCGCCATAACGGAACACAAAATCGCTGGACCGGCACGACTGGTGAACCACTTCGGCAAACTGGCGCAGGATGTGGTCGCCGCCCGAATGCCCGTGCGCGTCGTTGATGGCCTTGAAGTGGTCGATGTCCAGCAGCAGGACCGAAAAAAGGCTGCTCTGACGGCTGGAAATGGCAATCTCGCGCCCAATAACCGACGGTAAAAAGCGCCGGTTCAGCACGTTGGTCAGCGGGTCGCTGCCGCTTTCAATCTCGGCCACCATATCGAACAGGCCATTGAGCAGATGCTTGATGCGCGCCACCAGCTCCTGCAATTGCCGCACCTGGTCGGGCATCGACAACTGGCGCTCGCCGTCGTCCATCAGCAGCCGGGGCAGCACCACGTCGTCCAGCTCGGCAACCGCGTCGGTGATCTGGCGCAATGCAGGGGCGCTTTCAAACAGCACACCGCCCTTGTGCTGCAACCACAGGCCGAATTCCGAAGCCGCCAGGCGCGGCAGCGCCTGTTCCGGCGCGCGGTAATGCAGGCCGATCAGCACGGCCTGGCTCCACTCCAGCAGTGCGGCGCGCTGGCGCTCGCGCTCGGTGGAAATGTTCTGCCCCAACGCGAACAGCCGGTAGGCCTCGTCGTTGCGCGCGCCACGGTTGATGTCGCGCATGAAGGCACGGCTCATCTGCTCGATGGCCAGGTCAAACAGATTGCAAACGTATTGCGTGGCGATGGACGCAGCCATGCCGTCCAGATCGCTGGCACGCAGCCGTTCGGCAATCTCGTTTTTCAGCACGCGCGCGCCCGCCATCACCAGATGGATCGGGATATGGACGCGGGCATGCACTTCGCCCACCTTTTTCTGCGTGGCCATCAACGCCACGATATCGCCCTGGTCGCGCACGCAAAGCAGCCCCAGCAGCCAGTGTTTCATGCCTTTGTGCAGCCGCGTCGAGACGATCTCGTGGGACAGGCGCGGGCCGGCTTCAACGTCGGCCAGCAAGGTCGAATAGAACGCGTCCACCAGTTCCTTGGCGCTGTCCGCGACCACGGCGGCCACCTGGCCGCGCGTGTAGGCGTCCACTGACTGGTAGACCGCTTCCCACGCTTGCGCGTTGGATGCGCTGAGGTAGCACGCTTGATCAGCGCCGCTTGTCCAAACCGGCAACGCCGTCTTGCTCGAAGACATAAATCATCCGCCCCAAAAACTTCGCGCGTGCCAAAAGCGACACGCGACGAAAAACCAGCGCGGATTATGCGCTAAAAGAAAGTGGGCCCCTAGAGGGGCCCACGCGCGGCGGCGGTATCGCGGCTTATGACGCCGCTTATTCCAGGCCGTGGAAGACCGAATCGTCCGGGCCCACGTGCGACGGATGCTGCCACGTGACGTCGCGCAGCGAATGCTGCACCAGCCCTTCAACGCCCAGCAGCACCGCGAAGATCGCCATGCGGATCGGAATGCCGTTGTCCGTCTGGCGGAAGATGGCCAGGCGCGGATCATGATTCAGGTCCACGCTCAGGTCGTTGGCGCCCGGTCGGCTGTCGCGCGGCAGCGGGTGCATGACGATGGTTTCCGGGCTGCAATACGCGTCGATGATGGCGCGGTTGATTTGGAAATCGGGCGTGTAGCCTTCGTTTTCCTCGTTGGCGAAGCGCTCTTTCTGCACGCGCGTCGCGTAGATCACATCCGCGCCCGCCAGGCCTTCAGCCAGCGACGTCTTCTGCTCGATGATGTTGCCGTTGCGGCTGGCCTGCTCAATGATGTAGCTGGGCATCTCCAGCCCCTTGGGCGACACCAGCGAAAACTTCACGTTCTTGTACAGCGCCATCAGCTTGATCAGCGAATGCACGGTACGGCCATACTTCAAGTCGCCGACCATGGCGATGTGCGCGCCATCCAGCAACTTACCCAGGCGCGAAAATTCCGTCAGGATCGTGTACAGGTCCAGCAGGGCCTGGCTGGGGTGTTCGCCCGGGCCGTCGCCGCCGTTCACCACCGGAATGTTGGTGGCGCGCGCGAATTCCGCAACCGAACCTTGCTCGGGGTGGCGGATCACCATGGCGTCTACATAGCCGCTCATGACGCGGCTGGTGTCATAAATCGACTCACCCTTGGCCATCGACGAAAACGTGAAGCCCGTGGTGTCGCACACCGAACCGCCCAAGCGGCAGAATGCCGAGCCGAAGCTGACGCGGGTGCGGGTGCTGGCTTCAAAAAACAGGTTGCCCAGCACGGCGCCTTCCAGCACGCGCGACACTTTCTGGCGGCGCGCGATGGGCTGCATCATGTCGGCCACTCGGAACAGGTCTTCAACCGATTCGCGGGTGAACTGGTCCACCGACAGCAACTGGTTCTTGCCTTCTACGGCGATCCTTTCACGCAGGGGGCCGTCTTGTACGCTTTGCGTATATTTTTCCAGCAGCACGCCGTTTTGGACGATCTCGCTGACAAAGCGCTGCACCACCTCCGGCATGGCGCGAAATTCTTGCGACCCCTCGGGCAGCAACCACGTGTCCAGCGCCCGGCGTTTGACACCGATGCGCGTCGCGAACACGTCGCGCGTAAGGTTCAGGCGTCGCATGGCGTCGCGCAGGAAGGCTTGCTGGGAGATGGTCATGACGGGCCCCGAGAAAGAGGATTTATATACGCAGCGCGCATATTATTCCCAACACAAGTGCAAGTCCAATATTTTTGCGTACAAGGGTTTACCCTTGTTATTTCCGCACCACGGCCGGCCGGGCAGCACGCCTTGGCAGCGGCCGATGGGGAGGCGGCCCCATGGTCTACCGGCTGGCGTAGGACGTGTTCTGCTGCGCCCCCGGCGCCACCTGACCCAGCGAAAACCAGCAGCCCGCGCAGAACGCCAATGCGCCCAACAGATAGCAGATCATCGCCAGCAGCTGCGCCGGCCAGTGGCCCCGTGTGACGTGGCCGATGTCGCCCTGCCGCAACAAGCTGACCTGTGCCAGGTAGCCGAACAACAGGCCCATGCAAGAGGTCAACAAGCCGGCCAGGAACAGTGCCAACGGCAATTGCAGATCGGGCGCCGCGATGTCGCCGCCCACGATGCCCAGCGAGAACGCGACCAGCGCCAGCGCGGATGCACCGTTGAGCCAGCCCAAGAATCGGAAGCCGCCCGCGAGCAACGCAAAAGACATCCCCGAGGATCGACGCTGCGGGTTGCGGGCGTCCATGAATCAGCCGCCGTTGCCGGCGCGGCAGGCCGGCGTGGCGCTTTGAATCGAGGCGCGCGCGGCGGCGATTTCGGCCGCGTCCCAGCGGCCCTGTCCCAGCACGGTGACCGTGACCTTGGACTTGGCGGGGCCGTCGGCCTCGGCGGAGATCAGTTCCAGCACCTTGGCGGGTTCGCCCACCTTGTAGACCTGGATTTCATCGGGCGCGCCCTTCTCGCCCAGGGTGTGGCGCCACGCGTACGCCACCCCATACGGATGCTGCACATTCACGTGGCAGGTGCGCACATATTCGCCGCCCCGGCGGAAGGCGGCCTGGTAGTTGGTGTCGACGCTAAAGGTCTCTTTTTGCACGGCGTCGGATTCGTAAACCCCCTTGCTCGCGCAGCCGGCCAACAGGACTGCCAGCGTTACACCCACCCATACAGACTTGCGCATGATTCTTCCCGCATTGAAATTCTGACTTTTGCGATTATGCCAGCGGCCGCAAAAAGGCCACGCGGGAAATGCCTGGGCATTTCGCGCGTGGCCTTGGGCTGACTCATCAGCAACTCGGCGTTGCGGTCTTACTTCGCAGCGCCTTCGATCTTCTCACCGCCTCGTTGAATATCCTTGCCGGCGCCCGCAACAGTATTGCAGCCCGCCGAAAGCGCGGCGATCGAAAGCAGCATGACGAGAACAACTTTGTTTTTCATAAACATCTCCTGTCTGGGCGTGGAAACCGAAGCCAGCATACCGCAAAGGGACAGAGTTGCGCACCACCAGGACGCCCTGACAGCCAGCTTGCAGCGCGTGTCGCATCGGGCCTACAAATTCGCGCCTACAATTCGGCCGCCAGCCAGGCTGCGGGCCGTTGGCCGCACTTTGTAACCCGACCGGACCAAACCCCGTAACCGCCCTTACGCCGCCGTGACAACCCCGTCCCGGCGCGGTGTCGCGTATTTGCCTGCAATGGATTAGGATTCGCAAATGAACAAAAAACCCGTATCGCAGAACGCTGGCGCCGGCCCACAGGGCTGGGGCTGGGAACAGCCGCAGTGCCGCGGACAAGCGGCTTTGGCGCTGTTTATCGACGATCTGCACCGAATTCTGCAAGCCCACGCGGCGGGCAAGCTTGCCGACAGCAGCACCCTTGCCGACGCACAAAGCCATGTCAATGAACTGCTTGCCCGCTACAACGACATCAACGCCGCGCCCGAGATTTTCCTGGGGCAGTCCGTTGAACTGAAAGAAGGCGTCGACCGCAATGGCGTGTCGCACACGGTGCCGATCTTTTCGGCGCGCCTGAAGAAATCGCTAGTGTCGATGCTGGGACAAAGCCCCGGCTGACAGGAGACCCACAATGCATTCAGACAACGTCGTAGAGTTTCTCCGCTTGCTGTCCCTTGACGTCACGCTGGGCTCGGCCGCCCAGCATGCCGCTAGCCAGGCGGATGCACCTCTGGCCTTGGCGCGATTGGCCACGGCACACGGCTTGCCTTGCAGCGCATCGGACTGGTCCTTCTTTGCGCGCAGCTGCCTGGATTCTTCCATCGAAACCATGACGGACGCCGGCCCCGCCGACGCCACCGTCTGGCAGTTGGTGCAAGATCCGGCGCACGGCACCGGCATTCCCGCCAGCGCCATCACACGCGTGATCGGCATCATTACGCAGCCCGAAGAAGGCGCGCCCCCGGTGGTCGGCCATGTGGTCGGCGACCTGGCTCCGCGCGCGCCGGTGGGCATGTCTCCCTACCCGTCGGGGTCTTGAAGGCAGCGCCAAGAGCGGGCGGCCAGCCTTAGCGCTGGCCAGCCAGGTATGCGCGCACGCCCTTTGCGGCGACCACGCCACTGGCCATGCAGGCCGTCAGCAGATAGCCTCCCGTCGGCGCTTCCCAGTCCAGCATTTCGCCCGCGCAGAACACGCCGGGCGCCGATTCCAGCATCAGACCCGCCGACACCGCATCAAACGCCACGCCGCCCGCCGTGCTGATGGCTTCGTCCATGGGACGCGGCCGCAACAGCATCACCGGCAGTGCCTTGATGCGCATGGCTAACCGAGCCGGGTCCTTGAAGTCTTCCGCCGTCGCGCATTCGCGCAGCAGGCCCGCCTTCACGCCGGTCAACCCCATGCGGCTTTGCAGGTGGCTGGACATGGAGCGCGCACCGCGTGGATGTATGACGGCTGCGTTGACTTTGTCCTGCGTCCAGTCGGGCGCCAGGTCCAGCATCGCGACCGCGCGGCCGGATCGGTCGATTTCATCGCGCAACGCCGCGGACAGCGCATACACCAGGCTGCCTTCGATACCGCTTGCGGACACCACGAATTCGCCTTGCCGCGTCGGCATCGCGGCGCACGACATGGACACCGACTTGACGGGCTGGCCCGCGTAACGCTCAACAAAGTGCGCAGACCACGCCACGTCGAAGCCACAGTTGGCCGGGCGCAGTGGCGCAACAGGCACGCCGTGCGCCTGCAATCCCGGCACCCAGGCGCCATCCGATCCCAGCTTGGCCCAGCTTCCGCCGCCCACCGCCAACACAAGCGCATCCGCCGCCCACGTCTGGATCCCGTCGGGCGTCTCAAAGCGCAGCGTTTGCGGGGACATCGCCTGATCTTCCGGCCAGCCCAGCCAACGGTGCCGCATGTGGAAACGCACGCCGCCGGCACGCAACCGCGCCAACCACGCGCGCAACAGCGGCGCGGCCTTCATCTCTTGCGGGAATACGCGGCCCGACGAGCCCACAAACGTTTCGATGCCAAGTGCGTGGGCCCACTCGCGCAGCGCCGTCGCGTCCATGGCTTGCAGCCAGGGCGCGACGCGATCCGCGCGCGCGCCATAGCGCGCCAGGAATGCGCTCGGGCCTTCGCTATGCGTCAGATTCAGCCCGCCGCGTCCAGCCATCAGGAACTTGCGTCCGGCAGAGGGCATGGCGTCAAACACATCGACCTGCAAGCCCTGTGCGGCCAAGCCTTCCGCCGCCATCAGCCCCGCCGGTCCACCGCCAATGACCGCGACGCGCGGCGCGGTGGAGGACGCCTCCTGGTGCAGGTTCGTCATGGCAGCCGGCCCATCATGGCGGGCGGAAGGGAAGAGAGAAGACAGTGCATGGGGAAGTAGGAACGAGTCGCAGACGACAAAACGCGGGAAGGATTGTCGCATGGCGCTTGGCGCCAGACCGGCTTGCGGGTGCGCGCGGAGTCAGCGCAACGCCGCTATCGGGCAAAGAAAAAGGCCTGGCACCGGCCACTTATTGACCGCAGGCGCCAAGCCTTTGTTATCACTGGACAATTCGGACATGCGCAAAGGCTATCCCAAGGCTTGTCCACAGTCGCTGTGGGTAACTTCCGCCCTCAGGCGTTACCCGCGGCTTGCATGGGCCCCGACCAGGGCTCGGCGTCCATCTCGAAACGTAGCTCCTGATATTCGCCGTCCACGGCCACGGTTCGCAGCAAGCCCGCGCCCATGGCTTGGCCCAGCGCCCGGCGGCACAGGGTTTCGGGATCATCGGGCAAGGACTGGAAGACGCCATCCGGGATGCGCAGGCGCAACAGCGCTTGGGGATCACCGCGTTCCGCAGGCCGGCCAATGTGGATGTGGGCGGGATAACCGTGCGGGCACCAGATGCCGACGTGGTATTTGCCTTCAGCGCCTGTGTCGGCGACAAATCCGGGATGATCGTATTTTGCTGTACCCATGGACCCTCCTCTTGTGCGGCAACCTAGCGCGCGTGACCCATGGTAGCTCAGGGTTGAGGCGCTGTGCGGGCGGGCACATCCGGGAAACTCCGGACTGGAACAAAGGATTGACCCAGGGCAAGTGAACGTGAAAAGAACAGACAAGCGGCGCGGACGAAAAGCGCTGACGAAAAGTGCAGACGAAAAAAAGCCGCGATATGCATCGCGGCTTTTTCTTGAAACTGGTTGCGGGGGCAGGATTTGAACCTACGACCTTCGGGTTATGAGCCCGACGAGCTGCCAGACTGCTCCACCCCGCGTCTGATGTGATGAATCATACACCATTATGAAATCTTGTGCAGCGCACCCAGCCGATTATTCGCGGATTTGGCCGTTTTACGGCGAAATATTTTTGTCATAGCGTTCAAAAAGCGAGCAATTGGACCGGGCAGGTCGACGCAGATCACATCCGCGGCCTGAATCGCCGTCACGCGTACCGCCCCGCCTTCGGCCATGCCATGCGCTTCACCGGCATTGACGCGCACCGAACGCGGTAGATGCAGGCAGCCCGCGGCTTCCGCGCCCGCCGCCACTTGTTCGACCCGTACGCTGCCAGACACGCAGACCAGCGTTGCCCCCGCCTTCAGGACGAAGGCGCGGCTGGCGCCCGAGGCGATTTCGACACGGCGAGAGGGGGCTTGGAAGGGGGTGGGGGAAGCAAGGTCGGCGTGCATGATGTTCTCCAATCGGACAATGACAGACTACGTCCGCCCTGCTTCGCGCAACAGCCACACAGCGCCGCTTTCTGTACCGATGCAGATGCTCGATTTCGCCGCTGTTATGGTGTACTTTTCTCGAATCTGTGCCTTCCTTCAGTCCCACCACCCGGAGCATGATCGGCACATGGATCCACAACCGCTGTACCTACGCTTGGCGAACCACTACCGGCGCGCCATCCAGACGGGCGTCCTGGCGCCCGAGCAGCGCATGCCCTCCGTGCGCACGCTGGTGCGCACGCACCATGTCAGCTTGTCTACCGCCTTGCAGGCCTGCCGCCGGTTGGAAGACGACGGCTTGATCGAAGCCCGGCCCCGCTCGGGCTATTTCGTCTTGCAGGCGCGCCGCAACAGCATCCCCCCCGTTAGCGAGCCCGACATCCGCCAAGCGCTGGGCGCCGCGCAATATGTCGGCATCCACGATCGCGTCTCGGACTTCATCGCCAAATGCGAGGCCCATCCCGTCAGCGCCAACTTTGCGCTGGCGGCGGCGGTGCCCGAGGCGTATCCGATGGACGCCTTGAAGCAGGCAATGACGCGCGCGCTGCGGGTGTCGCCCCATGTGCTGGTCAGCCCGGTGCCCCCGCAAGGCCATCCCGAATTGCGCACCGTGCTGGCGCGCCGCGCCCTGGCCAACGGCATCAATGCCACGCCGGATGACGTCATCGTCACGCACGGCTGCATTGAAGCGTTGAACCTGGCGCTGCGCGCGGTGGCCCGCCCCGGCGACACCATCGCCGTCGAATCGCCCACCTATTTCGGCCTGCTGCAAATCCTGGAAAGCCTGGGCATGCGGGCGCTGGAAATCCCCACCAGCCCGCAACATGGCCTGTCTATCGAGGCCCTGGACCTGGCGTTTCAGACGCACGGCAATATTCGGGCCGTGGTGGTGGTGCCCAATTTCCAGAACCCCTTGGGCTGCGTCATGCCCGACGCGGAAAAGGCGCGTCTGGTCGCGCTGTGCGAGCGCCAGCAGGTGCCGCTGATCGAAGACGACACCTACGGCGCCTTGACCGATGACGACGCGCCGCTGGCGGCCGCCAAGTCTTGGGACGCCACCGGCAACGTCATCTATTGTTCGTCGATGCACAAAACCTTGGCGCCGGGCATGCGGCTGGGCTGGTTGCTGGGAGGACGCTGGAAGGCGCGCATCGCCATGCTCAAGTACGCACAAAGCCGGCCCAATGAACCGCTGGCGCAGATCGCCGTTGCCGAATACCTGGGGTCGCGCGCCTATGACCGCCACCTGGCACGGTTGCGGCGACATTTAAAAACGCAGCGCGACCAGACAGCCGAAGCCATTGCCGCGCACTTTCCGCGCGGCACACGGCTAAGCGTGCCGCATGGCGGGATGCTGCTGTGGGTGGAAATGCCAGACGGCCGGTCCGGCATGGATGTGTTCGAAGCCGCGTTGCGCCAAGGCATCCGGGTCGCGCCCGGCGCCATGTTTTCCAACAGCACGCGCTACAACCACTTCCTGCGGATCAGCTGCGGCCAGCGCACCACGCCCGACATCTCGCGCGCCTTGCTGACCCTGGCGCGCATTGTCGGTGAAGGCGCCACATGAATGCGTCTCTGCACCAGTTCATAGTCGATTACGGGCTGTGGGCCGTACTGGCCGGCACGTTCCTGGAAGGCGAGAGCGTCGTGGTATTCGCCGGCTTTCTGGCGCACCAGCATCTGATGCACCTGCCGTACGTGATGCTGTGCGCGTTTGCCGGGTCGTTCATCGCGGACCAGTTATTGTTTTTCCTGGGCCGCCGCTATCGCGATCACCGCTACGTGCGGCGCATCCGCGAAAAACCCGCCTTTGAAAGAGCGCTTGCCGCCATCGACCGCTACCCGCACGGATTCATCCTCAGCCTGCGATTTCTGTATGGCTTGCGTACCGTCGGCCCGGTGGCGCTGGGCATGTCCCGCGTGCCGCCGCTGCGCTTTCTGGTGCTCAATGCCATTGCCGCCGTCATCTGGGCGGTCTGCTTCAGCCTGGTGGGCTATGCGTTCGGCCAGACGATTGAATCGCTGCTGGGGCGCCTGCATGGCGTAGAGACCAAGCTGGCCGTGGCCCTGGCGATCGGGGTGGTGATCGGCCTGGCCTATCACCTGCTGGCGCGGCGCCGTCGTTGACCGCCGTCGTCAGCTGAATAACCTGCCGCTGGCGCGCAGCACGTGACGGCGGCGGGCCTTGCGGTACCAGCCGCCGATGAAGGGCAGCAGCGCCAGGCGGCGCAGGATGGGATGGCGTTGGTCGAAGTCGTGCCACGCCTTGAAGCCATGGCCCATGCGCTCCCAGCTCTCGCGCGCTTCGGGTGAGAGTTTGCCGGGGTCGAACGCCGCCAGCTTTGCCGCTTCCGAGACACGCGCCAACATGACGCTGCCCGGATGTTCCAATCGATACTGATTCCGCATGGGGCCGCATATTACCCGGCTTGGCGGCCGTGTGGACACCACACAATCGCGCGCTTGAAACGCGCAAATGGAGCCACCTTTGACCGCCCTGTCCAAGCCTTTGTATTTAAAGGAAAATGCGAATCTATGCCCGGACTATCCCAAGGCTTGTCCACAGAAGCTGTGGGTAACTTTCCGGTCGATGCGACGCAGAACAGCCCTTGCCAAGACAGATCCTGGCGCCCGCCCCCAGGCGCTTATTTCAACGCGGCAATGATCATGTCGCGCACGCTTTCGAAGCCCGCCACATACTGGGGGTTTTCGGAACGGGCCAGCAGGCTGGAGTAGTTCTGTTCCAGTTGCGCCTCGATGGCCTCGCGCAGGCCCGGCGAAGCCTTGGCCAGATGCAGCATCGACAGCAACGTCGAATTCAGCGCGTCGATGCGGCCGCCCTGGTGCGAAATGGTGTGGACGATAACAGCGATTTGTTCTTGAGTATCCATGGCTGAAGCCTCCTGGCAGTAATGATCGGCGCAAATCCTAGCATGCCTCCCACCGCCCCCGTACGCCTGGGCCGCGCTAGGCAAGCGCCAGGGGCCGCGCTAGCATAAAGCGTAGCCGCTCAAGCACCGCGGCGCACGCCGCCGGGCGCCATCCACGGCGCACGGGGCCACCGGAGCGCGCGTATGAAGACGATCCAGAACTATGCACCGCCAGATGCCCAATCCTTGCAGCGCTTGCAGGACAGGCTGGGTTTCAGTGACGCGCGCATGGCCGAGTTGGCCGGGCTGGATGCCGCAACGCCGTGGCCAAGTTTCCTGGGCGGCCCCGAGCCGCGCACGCTAGGCCGGCAACGCCTGTTCTTCATGATGGCGCGCCTGTCGCTGGATGAAGCGCAATGGCAACGCGTGCTGGACGCCATGCACGACGCCGGCGCCCGCTTCGACTATGACGAAGCCTTGTCAGCCAGCACGCCCCCCGCGCCGGAGCCAGTGCCCGACGAGGAACGCAAATTCGGCATGTTGCTGGTCAGCCGCAACGGCGCCTTCCACGAAATGGAGCAGCTGCGCGAATTCGCGCACTTTGCGCATGAAGCCGACGTCAGCCGCTACGTCAATTCGGTGTTCTATGACAGCGACATCGACCTTTGCCGCTTCCGCTTCGCCGACCACGACGGCCTGACCGACGCCAGCCGCGATCGCATTTTCGACGCGGCCCACAAGACCATCACCCGATTCGAATTCGATGGCCGCATCTACCACGGCGGCATTCCCCCGGAATCGGACGGCTAGCGACGCGTCATCGCATTGACGCGGGCGGGCCCGCGCCTGTACCGTCGGCTCTTCGCTATTTGCCGCACGCCTTTTGCATGAACGAACGACTCGACGACATCGACCGGCAATTGCTCAGCCTGCTCTCGGCCAATGCGCGCGAACCCGCCGCAATCCTGGCGCGCAAGCTGGGTTTGGCGCGCACCACCGTGGTCGCCCGCATCGCGCGGCTGGAACGCGAGCACATCGTGTCGGGCTACGGCGTGCGCCTGGGTCGCCGGCTGGAAGAAGCCGCCGTGCGCGCCTATTGCTTCATCAGCGTGCTGCCCAAGACACCGGCCGCCGTGATCCGCGAACTGGAACGGATGCCGGAAGTGGAAGAGGTTTCGTCCGTCAGCGGGCCCTATGACTACCTGATTTTCCTGCGCTGTGAAACCCACGAGCAGCTGGACGAGCTGCTGGACCGCATAGGCCTGATCGACGGCGTCAAACAAACGCAGACGTCCATCGTCCTTAGCCGCAAGGTCGACCGCCGGAGCGCCGTGGCCGCCCCCTGAACGTGCCCGCGGGCGTCTGCTGCCCCCGCCCGGACCGGTCGGCCGTCTTTTCTCGCGGACCGACATGGTGTTGTAATGGCGGATATCGCGTTTTCTGGATGCCCCATGCTTGCACGCCTTGCCCCCGCCGCCGCCCTGCTGACCTTGCTAGCCGCCTGCTCCAGCATGAGCGAGGTCACCTCCGTCGGCAAAGACACTTACAGCGTCACCTATAGTTCGGGCACGCAGTTGCTGACGTGGGTAGAACTGAAGAACCAGACGCTGCAACGCGCCGATCAGTATTGCCAGGACATCGGCCGCAAGCTGCAAAAGCCGAAGGTGACGTCAAACCACGCCACGGGCCTGGGCTCCAAGCGCGCCACGGTCACGTTCGAATGCGGCGTGGTCGAGCCGCCCAAGGACAAGGCATCGTGAACCCCTCATTGCCCGTGGGCATCACCATGGGCGATGCCGCCGGCATCGGCCCTGAAATCGTCGTCAAGGCGATCGCGCAAGGCCTGAGCGCTCCCTGTGTGGTGTACGGCGATGCGGGCGCGCTGCGCCGCGCGGTTGCCCAGCTGGGCGCACGCCTGGACGTTGTCGAAGTTCGCGATGTCAGCCAGGCCGGACCCGATGCGGCGCGCATCCATGTCATTGCCTGTAGTCCGGCCCTGCCTGACGATCTGCCGCTGGGGCAGATCAGCGCAGCGGCGGGACGCGGCGCCTACGACTACGTCTGCGCCGCGATCGACGACGCGCAGGCCGGGCGCATCCGCGCCATCGTCACTGCGCCGCTGAACAAAAAGTCCATGCACGAGGCCGGCATCGATTACCCCGGCCACACCGAAATCCTGGCCGACCGCTCGGCCACGCAGGACTTCGCCATGATGCTGGCCAACGACGAGCTGCGCGTCCTTCTGGTGACCATACACGTGGCGCTGGCCGAGGTCATCGCGCGCATCACGCCCGACGCCGAGCTGACCGCCATGCGGCTGGCCGACCGCGCGTGCCGCCAGATGGGCATCACCGCGCCGCGCGTGGCGGTGGCGGGCCTGAACCCGCACGCCGGCGAAGGCGGCAAGTTTGGCCGCGAGGACGTCGACATCATTGAACCGGCAATCGCCCGCGCGCGCGCCGAGGGCATCGACGCCAGCGGCCCCTGGCCAGGCGACACCATCTTCATGCGCGCCCGCCGGGGCGAATTCGACATCGTGGTGGCGCAGTACCACGACCAGGGGCTGATCCCGGTCAAGTACCTGGGGCTGGACCACGGCGTGAATGTCACGGTGGGCTTGCCCTTCGTGCGCACCAGTGTCGACCACGGCACCGCCTTCGACATTGCCGGCCGGGGTGTGGCCGACCACGCCTCGCTGGTCGCCGCGTTCGACCTGGCGCTGGCAATGACACCCTGAGGCGCACGACGGCGACGGGGACTACAATACGCCCCGTTTCCGACGCATCCCATGCGCCGCCGACTGCCCAGGCTTGATTCGCCGCGGGGTTTTCGCTTGGCTTGCCGCTTGCCTTGCCGCCTGGTTCGCAGCGCGTTGTTCCCGCTTTCGTCTGCTCCTCTCTATCCATCCATGTCACGCCTAGTCCGCCTTCTGCCCGACCGCTTCACCCTCTACCTGATCTGCACCGTCATCATCGCCAGCATCGTGCCCGCGCACGGTCAAGGCGTGGTGATATTTGGCTGGATCACAAACATCGCGGTCGGCCTGCTGTTCTTCCTGCACGGCGCGCGCCTGTCGCGCGAGGCCATCATCGCCGGCCTGACCCATTGGAAGCTGCACCTGACGATTTTCTCTGCCACGTTCCTGATGTTTCCCTTGCTGGGCCTGGCGCTCAAGCCGGTGCTGGAACCCTTGGTCACGCCCGAGCTGTATCTGGGCATCCTGTTCTTGTGCTGCCTGCCCGCCACGGTGCAATCGGCCATCGCCTTCACGTCGATGGCCCGCGGCAACGTGCCCGCGGCGGTGTGCAGCGCGTCGGCCTCCAGCCTGCTGGGCATCTTCCTGACGCCGCTGCTCGTGGGCACGGTCGTGGCCAATGCCGGCAGCGCGCCGATTTCGTTCGACGCGGTCGGCAAGATCATGCTGCAACTGTTGCTGCCCTTCGTGCTGGGCCAGTTCGCGCGGCGCTGGATCGGCGCCTGGGTGCACAAGCGCAAGGCCATGCTGAAGTTCGTCGACCAGGGTTCGATCCTGCTGGTGGTGTATACCGCCTTTTCCGAGGCCATCAACGAAGGCCTGTGGAGCACCACGCCCATCCCGGCACTTGCCGGCCTGGTGGTGTGCTGCGCGGTCATCCTGGCGCTTGCCCTGGGCCTGTCTGCGCTGGCCGGCAAGATGTTCGGCTTCAACGTGGAAGACCGCATCACCCTGCTCTTCTGCGGTTCGAAAAAGAGCCTGGCCAGCGGCATTCCGATGGCGCAGGTGCTGTTCGCCGGCCACGCCGTGGGCGCCATCGTGCTGCCCTTGATGCTGTTCCACCAGATCCAGCTGATGGTGTGCGGCGTGTTGGCCGCGCGCTATGGCAAGCGTCCTGAAATCGAAGGCTGATCGCCGCGAGTGCTATTGCGCTTAGGGTTAAAAAAACCGCGCCCCATGAAACGGGGCGCGGTTTTTTTTGGGCCGCGACCAAGACAGTCTTGATGGCGGTCAGTACAGGATCAGTACCCGGTCAGTACATGTCTCGCGGCTGCGCGCCCGAGAAGTTCAAAAAGCGCGTGCTCGAACCCTGGAACGTCAGTCGCACCGTGCCGATGGGGCCGTTACGCTGCTTGCCGATGATGATCTCGGCCGTGCCCTTGTCGGGCGAATCCGGGTTGTAGACTTCGTCGCGATAGATGAACAGGATCACGTCGGCATCCTGTTCGATAGCGCCCGATTCGCGCAGATCGCTCATCACGGGGCGTTTGTTGGGGCGTTGTTCCAGGCTTCGGTTCAGCTGCGACAGCGCAATCAGCGGGCAGTTCAGTTCCTTGGCCAGGCCCTTGAGCGAGCGGCTGATTTCCGACACTTCGGTGGCACGGTTTTCGCCCGAGCCGTTACCCGACATCAGTTGCAGGTAGTCGATGATGATGAGCCCAAGCTGGCCGCATTGGCGCGCCAGGCGGCGCGTACGCGCGCGCACTTCCATGGGGCTGAGCGCGGGGGTTTCGTCGATGTACACCTGCGCATCCTGCATCAGCTGCACCGCGTGCGTCACACGCGGCCAGTCGTCGGCGATCAGCTTGCCGGTACGCATCCGATGCTGGTCCAGCAGGCCGACCGAACCCAACATACGCATCGCCAGCTGCACGGCGCCCATTTCCATGGAAAACACCGCCACGGGCAGGCCCTGCTCAATCGCGACGTGTTCGCCAATGTTCATCGAGAACGAGGTCTTGCCCATGGACGGGCGGCCGGCCACGATGATGAGGTCGCCGCCCTGCATGCCGGACGTCATCTTGTCCAGGTCGGTAAAGCCGGTGGGCACGCCGGTCACGTCCGAGCTGCCTTCGCGGTGGTAGAGCTCGTCGATGCGTTCCACTACCTGGGTCAGCAGCGGCTGGATTTCCTGGAAGCCGGCGGCACCGCGCGAGCCTTCCTGGGCGATCTTGAACACCTTGGATTCGGCTTCGTCCAGCAGCTGGCGCGCTTCCTTGCCCTGCGGGTTCAGGGCGGCCGACGAGATCTCGTCGGCAATGGACACCAGCTTGCGCAGCATGGCGCGCTCGCGCACGATTTCGGCGTAGCGGCGGATGTTGGCGGCCGACGGCGTGTTGTGCGCCAGCGCGTTCAGGTAGGCCAGGCCGCCCGAGTCCTCGGCCTTGCCGGCGCTGATCAGCGATTCGTTGACGGTGATGACGTCGGCGGGACGCGCCAGGCCAATCAGCCGGGCGATGTGGTGCCAGATCAGCCGGTGGTCGTGGCGGTAGAAGTCTTCTTCGACCAGCACGTCGGCGATGCGGTCCCACGCGGTGTTGTCCAGCAGCAGGCCGCCCAGAACCGACTGCTCCGCCTCGATGGAATGGGGGGGAACGCGCAGGTATTCAAGCTGGGGATCGGCAGGTGTATTCATGACTTCAATAGTAACGGCTGCAGGATGTCCGCAACGCGAAAAAACCCTTGCACATCGCGCGACGGAAGACGCCGCAACAAGGGACGCAAAGGCGCCGCGACACTGCAAAGAATGCGGGCCAGACGGGTCAGGCGCGCTTTGACGGCGGCATCGGGATTGCTGTCCAGATACACGTCGAGCGCCAGTGTACCCAGCGTGACGGCCACGTCATCGGGCAATTTACGCAAAGACACCAGCGAGGACAACATCTGGAAAAGGTCGTACGCCTGGGCCAGCGGACGCGACAGCGTCGACCCGATATTCTCTTCGAAGTCGATGCGCCACAGCTCGCCGTCCTGCAGGGTGACGTTACGAATCTGCGCGCCGCCGTGCCACATGCCACGCGCGTGGAAGGCCGCCAGATCGGCGGCCGCCGCGCGGGTCAGCCACAGCTGCGCGGTCGCGTCTTCGTTGCGAATCAGATCAGCCAGGTCGTCGCCCACGTATTCCAGCACCAACAGGCCCTGTTCCTGCCACCACACTTCGGGCACACGGCAACCGGCCTCCAGCAGCATCGACAGACGCTGGGCTTCATGCGTCAGGCCATTGCGCAGCAACACGCCGGGGCGCGGAAATTCACCCAGGAACAGCTTGCAGCCCACGCCCAGCAGAAAGGCGCGCACATAGCGCAGCGCATAGCTGACGCCACGCCCAAAACTGGGCCGCCGGCGCTTGACGATGCAGCGCACGCCATCGATCGTCACGTCGCGCACCGAAGGTTCGCGCAAGGCGTCGACGCTGTCGAGCCAGGCGCGCAGGCCGGGCGGCGCGTTGTGATGGACGGGCGGGTGGGTCAAGAGGTCCTCTGAGCTGGGCAAGATGGCGCGCGATGCGTAATGCCGACAAGGCGGAACGCAACGACGGCCGGTCAAAAAGAAAAAAAGCCGGCGCGCGGGCCGGCTTCTTTTTACCGCGGGTACGGCTTAGGACAGTTCGCCTTCCACCAGAACCGTGACGTCGACGACAACGTCGGCGTGCAGGGCGACCTGGATCGGGAACTCGCCAACCGACTTCAGCTGGCCGTTGGGCAGACGCACTTGCGCCTTTTCAACGCCTTCGAAACCGGCCTTCTTCAGGGCTTCGGCGATATCGGCATTGGTGACCGAGCCGAACAGACGGCCGTCAACACCAGCCTTCTGGGCAATCTTCAGCTGGTAGCCGGAGATGCGCTCGCCCAGAGCTTGGGCGGCGGCCAGCTTTTCAGCCTGGGCCTTTTCGAGTTCGGCGCGGCGAGCTTCGAATTCCTTCAGGGCGGCGTCGGTAGCACGACGGGCCTTGCGCTGGGGGATCAGGAAGTTGCGGGCGTAACCGTCACGCACACGAACGACTTCACCCAGGTTGCCCAGGTTGACGACTTTTTCGAGCAGAATAACTTGCATTTTCAGTGCCCCGGATTAGTTGTGGTTGTCGGTGTAAGGCAACAGAGCCAGGAAGCGCGCGCGCTTGATGGCCGTGTCCAGCTGGCGCTGGTAGATTGCCTTGGTGCCGGTCAGGCGAGCCGGGATGATCTTGCCGTTTTCTTGCACGAAGTCGCGCAGGGTGTCCAGATCCTTGTAGTCGATCTCTTCGACGCCGGCTGCGGTAAAGCGGCAGAACTTACGACGCTTGAAAAGCGGGTTCTGCTGCGTGAATTTGCGTTTTTCTTTGCGTTTTCCGAAGAAAGCCATGATATGTGCCTCTATGTTTGAGGGGGCGGGTTTTACCCGGGGTTTTTAGAAACCGGGCCCAGCTCCCCATAACCTATCCGTATTCAGAAGGCGCTCTCGCACCCTTTGCTCAACCTGTTCAAGCCACCTGCGGATCGCGTCCTGCGCTACCGCTGATCTTGCGTGCCTGCTGCAAATGCAGCTTGATCTTCACCGAGTCCTTGCGGGCGGGAGCCAAAAACCCCTGCACCAGCAATTCAGACCCTAACGCGGTGTTCTTCAACAGCAACGCCAGATCGCCCAGTGCCACGGCCGTAATCGTCAATTCAACACGGCGCGGATGGCCGGCTTCGATAACTTCGGACTCGTGTGCCAGCACCATTTCCAGTGCGGGCAGGCCGGCGGGAGTGTGGCGCAAAGGCTCGCATTCAAGAACGCGCGCGCTAAGTTCCAGCTGATTCATCCTGCCAGGCACCAAGGGGACTTCATAAGTTGAGCTCTGCGTGAGCCCTGCTTATTCGGGCTGAACCGCGACAGCCTCAGCCGAAGCCTTACGGGCTTCTTCACGCTCAACCGACTTCATCATGATCGAGGGCGTGGTCTGGGCCTTCTTGGTCTTGATGACCAGGTGGCGCAGAACGGCGTCGTTGTAGCGGAACGAGTGTTCCAGCTCATCCAGCGTGGCTTGGCCGCACTCGATGTTCAGGCAGACGTAGTGAGCCTTGACGAGCTTCTGGATCGGGTAGGCCAGTTGGCGGCGACCCCAGTCTTCCAGGCGATGAACCGAGCCGCCTTGGCCCGTAACCAGCGCTTGGTAGCGTTCGACCATGGCGGGCACTTGCTCGCTTTGGTCGGGGTGAACGATAAACACTACTTCGTAGTGACGCATGAGTAAAACTCCTTGAGGATGTCCTGCCGGCCTGGCGTCTTGCACCCGCGCTTTCCATCATGGGTGGTTGTGTAGTGGTTCACAGAAGACTGTGGTGGTACACAGAAGACATCAGCCCGGCAAGGGGCAGCCCGCTACCCAAAAACCATGGGCGGTCGAGCAAGAAAGCCCTCGATTATTACCGATTGAGCATCGGTTCGCAAGCGACTGGGGCGTCAGGAAATCAGGGACGGGGCGTTTTCGCCGCCCTGCCCCGCCGCTTGCGGCAGATCGGCAACAGCGACTTCCCTGGGCCGATTAACCACGCTGACCATCACGTAGCTGATGATCATCAACAGGAACCACGACCCCAGCTTGGCGATGGACACCCATTGCCACGCGTGGGATTGGTTTGGATAGCGCCAGGCATTGGCGAAAGTGCCGATGTTTTCGGCAAACCAGATGAACAAGGCCACCAGCACGAACCCAAGCAACAATGGCATGCGGCGATAGACGCGCCAAATGCGGAAATACACCCAGGTGCGAGCAAACAGCACGGCAGTCAGCGCAAACAGCAACCACCGGAAATCCATGACGAAATGGTGCGAGAAGAAGTTCACATAGATCAGCGCTGACAAAGCCACGGTGGCCACCAGCGGGGGATGCGCGCGAAAACGGAAATCGAACAGGCGCCAGACGCGCGCCAGATAACTGCCCACTGCCGCATACATGAATCCCGTGAACAACGGCACGCCGCCGATGCGCAGCACGCTGGCCTCGGGGTAGATCCAGGACCCGGCCGCCGTCTTGAAGATTTCCATGCCGGTGCCCACTACGTGGAACATCAGGATCACGCGGGCTTCGCTCCAGGTTTCCATGCGCAGCGCCAACAAGACGGCCTGGATACCCAGCGCCGCAAGCGTCAGGAAATCGTAGCGCGCCAGCAGCGCATCCTTGGGGTACCACCAGTGAGTGCCCAGCAATAGCGCGCACATCAACCCGCCGAACAGGCAGGCCCAAGCTTGCTTGACCCCAAAGCGGAAAAACTCGTAGAACGCCACGCCCAAACGGCCGCGGCCGGCCAGGTTATTGGCCAGCCGCGATTCCCAGGCTTGCAGCCTTGCGATAAGCGGCCAGTCGGTGGCCGCCGGATGATGCACGGTGGGCTCAGCCTTCCACGACGGCGTAGGCCGAGTGGTTGTGTATCGATTCGAAGTTCTCGGCTTCAACGCGATACCGCGCGATGCCCGGGTGCGCCGTCAAGCGCGCGGCCACGTCACGCACCAAGTCTTCGACGAACTTGGGATTGTCGTAAGCGCGTTCGGTCACGTACTTTTCGTCGGGCCGCTTGAGCAGGCCCCACAGTTCGCACGAGCCTTCTTCTTCGATCAGGCGGATCACGCCGTCCATGCTGATGTCGTCGCTAAGAATGGCCGACACAGTCACATGCGAACGCTGGTTATGCGCGCCGTACTCCGAGATGGCCTTCGAGCACGGGCACAGGCTGGTCACCGGCACCTGGACGACCAGCTCGAATTCGACCGCATTACCCTTGGCGCGCGCGATCCACTGAACTTCGTAGTCCAGCAGGCTTTGCACGCCCGAAATGGGGGCGGATTTGTTGATGAAATACGGAAACGCGGCGGTGATGTCACCGCTTTCGGCGTGCAGCAACGGCAGCATGTCGGCCGCCATGGCGCGGAACCGGGCCGGCGTCATGGGCGTGCTGCGGTACTTTTCCAGCAGCGCCACGAAGCGGGACATGTGCGTCCCTTTTTCTTCGGGCGGCAGCGCAACGGTCAGCGTCCAGTTGGCGACGGTGCCCTGGGGCGCCCCATCACCGCCTTCCACCAGCATGGGATGGCGCACGCCACGAATGCCCACGCGCTGAATCGGGATGTGCCGGGTGTCCGCCGAACTTTGGACATCGGGCATTACCAGGGCGGGGTCGATCGGAGAATTCATGTCAGCGTACCTGTCTAGGCGATCAATCGCTTGCGCACGCGCCTAGGAAACTTGAAGAGGGGGCCATTATCGCCCAAAGCCTTGCCTACGCCTGGGAAAACCCTTCTATGGGTAGGTCGGTGACGGCGGAACAGACTGTTCCAGATTCCGGGCAATGGCGAGGCCAGGGCCGGAAAGTACGGCTGGGTCGACCACCGGCTGGATCAAGCGCCAAGTGGGTCGACCGCCGAGTGGGACGATCACGGCCAGTTGCACTTGGCCGGCCAAGTGAAACCGGCTAAGTGCCACCGCCTTAGTCTTTCGCCAGCAACTCGGCGTAGCGGTTACGGATCGACTGCTCGATACCGTCGGCATCCAAACCGATGCCGGCCAGCAGGGCCGACTGTTCGCCATGGTCAATAAAGACATCCGGCAAGCCCAGTTGCAGGACCGGAATCTGCACGCCAGCAGCGCTCAACACTTCCAGCACCGCGCTGCCCGCGCCGCCCATGATGGACGCGTCCTCGATCGTGACGAACGCATCGTGGCGGCCGGCCAGGTCAAGAATCAGGGCTTTGTCGATCGGCTTGACGAAGCGCATGTCCGCCACCGTGGCGTCCAGCTTGCCGGCTGCGGCCAACGCCGCTTGCACCAGCGTGCCGAAACCCAGGATGGCGATTTTCTTGCCCTCGCGCCGCACCACGCCCCGGCCCAACTCCACCGTATCCAGGCCAGGGGCCTCGACCGCGCCGCAACCCGCGCCGCGCGGATAGCGCACGGACGCCGGGCCGGGATGCTGATAACAGGTCGACAGCAGCAAGCGGGTTTCGCTTTCGTCGGACGGCGTGGCCACCACCATGTTGGGCACGCAACGCAGGAAAGCGGTGTCGTAATTGCCGGCATGGGTGGCGCCATCCGCGCCGACGATGCCGGCGCGGTCCAGGGCGAACGTCACGTCCAGGTTTTGCAGCGCCACGTCGTGGATGAACTGGTCGTAGCCACGCTGCATGAAGGTCGAGTAGATGGCCACGACGGGCTTTTGCCCTTCACAGGCCACGCCCGCCGCGAACGTCACGGCGTGCTGCTCGGCGATGCCGACGTCGAAATAGCGCAGCGGAAACCGCTTTTCAAATTCGACCAGCCCGCTGCCTTCGCGCATGGCGGGGGTGATGGCGACCAGGCGCGTGTCCTGCTCGGCCGTGTCGCACAACCACTGCCCAAAGACCTGCGTGAACGTGCGCTTGCCCGGCGCCTTCGATTGCAGGATACCGACGGCGGGATCGAACTTGCCCGGGCCGTGATAGAGCACCGGGTCCGCCTCGGCCAGTTTGTAGCCCTGCCCTTTCTTGGTGACCACGTGCAGGAATTGCAGGCCTTGCAGCGCCTTCAGGTTCTGCAAGGTGGGCACCAGCGCGTCCAGGTCATGGCCGTCGATGGGGCCGACGTAATTAAAGCCGAATTCCTCGAACAGCGTTGCCGGCGTAACCATGCCCTTGGCGTGCTCTTCAAAGCGGCGCGCCAGTTCAAGCACGGGCGGCACGTGCTGCAAGACCGCGCGGCCCACGTTCTTGGCGGTGGCGTAAAAGCGGCCCGACATGAGGCGCGCCAGGTAGCGGTTCAGCGCCCCCACCGGCGGCGAGATCGACATGTCGTTGTCGTTCAGGATCACCAGCAGGTTGATGTTGGGCGTGACGCCCGCGTTGTTCATGGCTTCGAAAGCCATGCCCGCCGACATCGCGCCGTCGCCGATGATGGCGATGTGCTGGCGCTGCACGCCCGCATTGCGCGAGGCCACCGCCATGCCCAGCGCCGCCGAGATCGACGTGGACGAGTGCGCCGTGCCGAAGGCGTCGTATTCGGATTCGCTGCGCTTGGGAAAGCCCGAAATTCCGCCCTGTTGCCGCAACTGCGCCATGCCGGCGCGGCGGCCGGTCAGGATCTTGTGCGGGTAGGACTGGTGGCCCACGTCCCAGACGATGCGGTCATGCGGCGTGTCGAACACCTGGTGCAGGGCCAGCGTGAGCTCGACCGTGCCCAGGTTGGACGACAGGTGCCCGCCCGTTTTGGATACCGACTCCAGCACGAAGCCGCGCAGTTCGTCGGCAAGCTTTTTCAGCTCGCGACGATCCAGGCGCTTGAGGTCTGCCGGGGATTGAATGCGGTCCAATAAATCAGTCGTCATGCTTTTTTGGGGTTCGTTGACCCGACCTGGACTCAGGCCGGGCTTGTCACGGATCAGCGGTCTCGAAGGACGATGAAATCGGCCAGTTGCGCCAGGCGCAACCCGGCATCGCCCAGGGGCTCCAGCGCCGCCAGCGCGGCCACACGCAATTGCTCGGCGAACTCGCGCGCCTCGGACAGGCCCAGGAGCGAGACGTACGTCGGCTTGTTTTCCGCCGCGTCCTTGCCGGGCGTCTTGCCCAGGCTGGCCGTGTCGGCGGTAACGTCCAGAATATCGTCCACCACCTGGAACGCCAAGCCCATGGCCTGCGCGTACGCGTCCAGCGCCTGGCGCGAGGCCGAGCTGGCGCCCGCCACGATGCCGCCCAGCGCCACGCTGCACGCAAGCATGGCGCCGGTCTTCATGCTGTGCATGGTCTGGAGTTCATCGCGCGACAACGAATGGCCGACGCTGAGCAGGTCGATGGCCTGGCCGCCCGCCATGCCCTGGCTGCCAGCGGCGCGCGCCAGCGACTGCGTCGCCTGCACGATCAGCGCGGGCGCGATGGGCATGGATGCCAGCAGGTCGAACGCCAGCGGCTGCAAGGCGTCGCCCGCCAGCATGGCGGTGGCTTCGTCGTACTGCACATGGGTGGTGGGCCGGCCACGGCGCAAGGTGTCGTCGTCCATGCACGGCAGGTCGTCATGCACCAGCGAATAAGCGTGGATCAATTCGACAGCGGCGGCCGCGCGGTCCAGCGAGGCCTCGATGGCCAGCACACTGCCGCTAACCGGGCAGGCCTGCCCGGCGGCGTAGACCATGGCGGCGCGTACGCGCTTGCCACCGCCCAGCACGGCGTAGCGCATCGCTTCGTGCAACCGGACGGGTAGCACATCCGCGGGCGGCATCAGGTCGTCCAGCACGTCTTCAACGTGCCGCACGCGCCCCTGCAACCACTCCGCGAAGGGGAGTTGAGTGGTCTTCATCGGTTTCTTATTCGTCATCCAGCGCCGCCGGGTCCAGCGGGCGCAGCAAGTCGCCTTCCAATACCTTGACCTGCTGTTCCGCCTGCGCCAAGCGTTCCTGGCAGACCCGCGTCAGCGCCACGCCGCGCCGGTAAGCGGCCAGCGACTGCTCAAGCGGCAACGAGCCGTCTTCCATGGCCGCAACCAACGATTCCAATTCGGCCAGGGCCGTTTCAAAATCCTGGGGCAAGGGACGGTCATCGATCTGCGGATCGGCTTGTGTGGGGTTGGCCAAACGGGTCTCCGAGGGCGCTAGGGGTGGATCAATTTGTGAATTGTACGAGATAGCCAACGCGAACCCGGATGCGCCACAAGGATCAGGCGGACGCCCCCGCCAGTCCTGCAATCGCGGCCCGTAACGCGGGGCCGACGCGGGACCGCAGCTCGGGTTCGGGCAAGAGGCTCAATGGCCCGCCGCAGCTCATCACGAAGACGCCTTCGCCGGTGATCGAGGTAAACGGCACGGCGACGGCGTTGATGCCGGATTGCCATTCGCCCAGCGCGAAACAGCAGCCGAATTCCTGCAATTCAGCGCGGGCGCGATCGATGGCGGCCACGGGCGGGGCCACCGGACCCAGGCGCGCCATCACTTCCTGACAAGCGGTGTCGGGCAAGCTGGCCAGGTAGGCCCGGCCCATGGCGCTGTCCAGGCTGGCGCGATAGCCAACCGGCAACCGCAGGTACAGCGCTGAGGATCCATGGATGGCTTCGACGTAGGTCATCGCGTCGCCATCGAACGCGCCCAAGGCCACGGCGCCGCCGGTGTCGCGCGCCAGTTCCGTCATGGACGCCTTGGCCAGTTCGCGCACTTCCAGCCCGGCCAGCAAGCCGAAGCCCAGCGCCAGTACGCCATAGCCGGGCGAATACTTGCCGGTGTCGGGGTGATAGCGCAGGTAGCCCAGTTCGGTCAGCGTGTAGGTGATACGGCTGATGGTGGGCTTGGGCAGGCCGGTCAAGCGCGCCAGGTCCAGGTTGCCCAGCGCCGTCACGCCATGGCGAAAGCACCGCAAGACGTCCAGGCCGCGCGCCAGGGCGGTAATGAAGTCCGGCGAATTGGCGCCCTCCCCCACGCCGGCTGTGCGTTTGCGGCGTGCCGGCTGGCTCAGTTCCAGCGTTTCGTCCGGTTTGACGGCGGCGTGCACCACGCGCTTGGAGTCAGAAAAAGATTGCATTTCTATTCGCTTCGTTTTTATAGTTTATTTCGAACGACAAAACTAAATTCCAATATACGGAATTTAAAACATCCAAGGAGACCTGGCAAGCCACCGCGCGACGTTACGCGACGCGGCAGCCAAGCCAGGCCCGGCGATCCACTCATGCACGCGATTTCAAGGGGAAAACATGATTCGCACGAGCCTCAAACTGCTGGCCACCGTCTTGCTCAGCGCCGCCGCGCTGGGCGCCCAGGCCGAGACCTATCCGACCCGCCCGATCAAGGTCATCTCGCCCTTCCCGGCCGGTGGCGCCACCGACGTGCTGACCCGCATCCTGGCCGAGCGCATGGCCAAGACGCTGGGCCAGCCGATGATCGTGGAAAACAAGGCGGGCGCCGGCACGTCCATCGGCGCGGCCTACGTGTCGCGCGAGCAGCCGGACGGCTACACCATCCTGATGGCCACCAATTCGACGCTGGTCACCAACCGCTATCTGTATAAGGAACTGCCCTACGACCCGGACGGTTTCGCCCGTATCGGCATGGTGGGCGTGGGCCCCCTGGTGCTGCTGTCCAGCCCCAAGCGCCCGTTCAACAGCACGCAAGACGTCGTGGCCTATGCCAAGCAGAACCCCGGCAAGCTGACGTTCGCCACGTTCGGCCCCGGCACCTCGTCCCATCTGGCGGGTGAACTGTTCAAGGAACGCGCCGGCATCGACATCCTGCACGTGCCGTTCAAGGGCGCGACCCAGGCACTGCCCGCCCTGATCAGCGGCGACGTGGACTTGTTCTTCGACATGGTCGCCACCGGCATGCCGCAGGCGGACGCGGGCAAGGTCAAGGTGTTTGCCATCACCAGCCCGTCGCGCCTGGCCACGCTGCCCAAGCTGCAAACGCTGGCCGAAGAAGGCTACCCCGCTTTCGACATGACGGCCTGGTTCAGCTTCGTGGCGCCCAAGGGCACCCCCGCACCGGTGCTTGAAAAGCTGCAAGCCGCGCTGACTGAAACCCTGAAGGACGAAGCCGTCAAGAAGCGCATGCTGGACATGGGCATCGACCCGCGTTCCGGCACGGCCGCCGAGCTGGACAAGCAGATCAAGACCGAACAGCCCATCGTGTCGCAGTTGATCAAGCAAGCCAACATCGTCTTGCAGTAAGGCGGCAATGCCCTGATGCGGCCGCCCCGCCGCCCACGGTTTCGTGACAAATCGTTGGCGCGTGGGCCAAGCCGCCGGACCTTGCCGGGCCCCCGGGCCTACCCCCCTTTGCACCGACAGCGCCCGCCTGGGTCCTGTCGGTTTTTCATGCCTTGCTTAACCGCTGGATACAGAAGCGCACCCGGGCTCACTGCTAAGGTGAAGATGCGAAAAGTGAAGATGCGAAAACACCAGCGGGAGCCCGATGCAAACCCCCGAAGACCGTTATGCCCGACTGGACGCCGCGCGCTGGCTGGCGGCCGTAGCCGTCGTCCTGCTGCACAGCGCGGCCTTGATTGTCAGTGACCCTGCCGCGTATGGCGGCGGCGCGTGGCTGGCCGCCAATCTGTACGACTCGGCGGCGCGCTGGTGCGTGCCTGTTTTCGTCATGGTCAGCGGCGCCTTGCTGCTGGACCCGAACAAACCCCACGACGCCCGCAAGTTCTACAGCCGCCGTATGGCGCGCATCTGTGCGCCCCTGCTGTTCTGGACCTTGTTCTATCTGGCCTGGCGCACAGGGCTGGATTGGTGGGACGACGGCCGGGTGGACTTTTCGTTCTGGCCCCGCAAGGTGGCGCAGGGCGAACCCTATTACCACCTGTGGTACCTGTACATGATCGTGGGGCTGTACCTGTTTGCCCCACTGGCCCGCCTGCTGTACGCACGCAGCACGCCGCGCGGCCGGTCGCTATGGGTGGTGGGTATTCTGGGCGTGGCCATTCTTGACGCGCTGTACCGCCGCGCGCTGGGCGCCCCGCACGGGTTCTTCCTGACCTGGTTCCTGCCGTATCTGGGTTATTTCGTGGCGGGCCGGTTGATTTTCGATGGCGACCTGCGCATCCCCCGGCCGGGCCTGGTCCTTGCGGGCAGCGTTGCGGCCACGGCGCTTGGCGTCACCGTAATGTCCGACGGCCACGCGCTGGATACGTACTTTTATGATTACTTCAGCCTGACAGTGCCGTTCATGTCGCTGGCCGCCTTCCAGTGGATCGTGTCTTCACCCTGGCTGCCGCGCCTGTCCGCGCTGGCGCCCTTGACCTTCGGCGTGTACCTGATCCACCCCGTGTTCCTGGACGTGGCGCGGCGCGCGGGCGCCATCTCGGGCAACCCGCGCGACGCCTGGGCCGTGCCCTTGCTGACCGTTGCCGTGTTTGCGCTGTCGGCGGCCAGCAGTTGGCTGTTAAGGCGTCATCCGGCCACGCGCAAGCTCGTCTGAAAGACCTACGCCGCGAAGGGTTAATCGGACGATGGAACGGGGTCGGCAGGCCCCGCCAACGCTGGATTTAGCCCCGTCCATCTTCCCGGGCGGCAGGGAGGCCCTTGGGGTACAATTCACGGCTTATTTGATCGGCCAGACACCGATTTTTCTTCGCGCCAGCACGTACGTAGCCAAGCTCACGGTTGAGCTCCAAGCAGTTTTCAGACCGTTTTTCGACGCAATTTTCGGATCCGGTCATTAAAACTGCTGGGCTTGAACAAAAGCGCTTGGCAGAGCTCAAACCGTCCTGGCTTTTTTATCCGAGCGGAGGGAATCATGACCGACATCGGTCGGATGGCACATGTCGTGCCAGCTCGCACCCAGCTACCCGTCAGTGCATATTTTGACGAAGCCCTCTTTGCCCGCGAGCAAGAACTCATTTTCAAGCAATCCTCGCAATATGTCGGCCATCAGAAATTGGTGCCTGAAATCGGGGATTGGCGGTCGTTGGTACAGGAAAGCGGGGGACGCGTGCTGGTTCGCAACCAGCAAGGCGTTGAACTCATCTCAAATGTCTGCCGCCACCGTCAGGCTTTGATGCTGGGCGGCGAAGCCGGCAATGTGGCCGGCAACTGCAATACGCACGGAAACCTGAAGGCAACCGGTGGCAACATCGTTTGCCCCCTGCACCGTTGGACGTACAACAACCAAGGCGAGTTGTTGGGCGCGCCTCAGTTCGAGACCACGCCCTGCATGAACTTGCAGAAGTTCCGCCTGCGCGATTGCCACGGTTTGCTGTTCGAGGGCCCGCGCGATCCGGCTTCCGACATGGCGCCGCTGTTCTCGCGCCCGGAATTCAACTTCGGCGACTATGTGCTGGACCATGTCGAGGTGCATCAGTGCAACTACAACTGGAAGACCTTCATCGAGGTCTACCTTGAGGACTACCACGTTGGCCCGTTTCACCCGGGCCTGGGCCGCTTCGTCACCTGCGACGATCTGACCTGGGAATTCAACGACTGGTACAGCCTTCAAAAAGTGGGCGTGCACAACGCGTTGGCGCAACCGGGTTCGGATGTGTACAAGCAATGGCACGACCGCCTGTTGTCGTTCCGCGAAGGCGACGCTCCGGATTTCGGCGCGGTCTGGGTCACGTACTTCCCGACCCACATGATCGAGCTCTATCCGCACGTGCTGGTGCTGTCCACGCTGTACCCGAAAAGCCCGCAGGAAACGGTGAACGTCGTCGAGTTCTACTACCCCGAGGAAATCTCGGCGTTCGAACGCGAATTCGTCGAGGCCCAGCGCGCCGCCTACATGGAAACGGCCATTGAAGACGACGAGATCGCCGAGCGCATGGACGCGGGCCGCAAGGCCTTGATGTTGCGCGGCGTGAACGAAGCCGGCCCCTACCAATCGCCCATGGAAGACGGCATGCAGCACTTCCACGAGTGGTATCGCCGGATCATGCAGGACTTGTAGGCATCCTGGCGTTCTTCCATACAGGCCATACCCGCCATACCCGCCATACAAAAAGGGCTTTGCGTCACACAACGCAAAGCCCTTTTTCTTTTGCCACAAGGGCAATCGGATCAGGGTCGACGACTGCCCGACCGTCATCCGATCAGCGCCGTTAACGTCCCATCACCTGGGCCACCGTGCGTTCGCCGATGGCCAGGCCCACCGTCATGCCCACACCCGAATGCATGACCGCGACGGTGGTGGCCGCGTCCACCGGCATCACCGAAAACGGCGCCGGCCCGTGCGCGCCGTAAACCCCCTGCCAGCGCTCCAGCACACGCAAGCGCGCACCGAGCGCCTGCGAGGCCAGGTCCAGCATCGTGTTGTCGACCGCTTCGTCGTTGAACGGGAACGCGTCCGTCCCATAACGATGCGAATCGCCAATGATGAGTTCGCCGTTGGGCGTAGGGCTGATCAACAGGTGTATGCCATTTTCCAGCAGCATCGGCGTACGTTCCTGGATGACCTGGCGCAGCGCATGCGCCGTGGGCAAGTCCGAGAACGCGCCGTAGTGCACGCAGGACAAACCCGTCAACACCGGGCGGTCCAGGGCGATGGGGTTCGTCTCGAACGCCGCGCGCAGCATTTGCAAGCGCGTGACTTCCAGGTTCATCGGCGCAAAGCGTTCGGGCAGCAGCGTCAGGTAATCATGGCCGGGGCACACGAACACATGCTTGCCCAGAAAATCGCCGGCGGTGGTACCCACCAACCCATTCTCGACCGCGCGCGCCAGGGTGCCGGTGATAAACGTCACGCCCAGCGACTCGGCCAGGTATCGCGTGATGGCCGGTAGCGCATCGCGCGAATAGATTTGCAGGTCGTCATGCCCGCGCAGCGCCAGGCAGTGATGCGCCAGCTGACCGCCATACAGGCCGGCCACCTGACGCGCCGACAGCAGCTCGGCACGGTAGCCTTCCTGCATCAAACGCGTGTCCGCGAATTCCTGCAACACGCTGGCCTCGTCGATATTTCGCGCCAGCACCAGCGCGCCGTTGGCCCGCACATGAAAGCCCGCCTTGGCGGCCAGATCCAGCCACAGCTCGCGCGCCTGCTGGGCATGCGACAGCATCATGCCGGGCGCCTGGCCGGTCACAATGACCTGGCCGAAGTTGCGGATGGTGGCGCCATGCGCCTGGCGGCTGCGTTCGATCACCGCCACCGACAGGCCGCGCTTGGCGGCCGCCCAGGCGTGGGCGATGCCAAGCATGCCCGCGCCCACCACGATTACGTCGTATGTTTTCATCGCGGGCCGTGCCTTACTTCTTCTTGGGTTCCGACTTGCCGTCGTAGCGGCGCGTCCACTCGGCGATGATGCGTTCGCGGTTGGTCGCGGCCCACACAAAGTCGTTCTTGATCATGCGCTTGGTCAGGTCGGCCGGCAGGTTCGGGTTGACCGTGGCGATGGACGGAATCGCCAGCACCGCGAAGTTGGCCTTGTACAGTTCGTTGGCTTCGCGGCTGGCCGAGAAGTCAGCCAGCTTGCGGGCCGCGTCCAGGTTCTTGGTGCCCTTCATGATGGCGGTGGCTTCGACTTCCCAGCCCAGGCCTTCCGACGGGAACACGGCTTCAACCGGCGCGCCGTCGGCCTTGAGCTTGGCCGCGCGATAGTCGAACGACACGCCGATGGGGAATTCGCCGGCGGCCGCCATGTTGCAAGGCTTCGAGCCCGAGTGCGTGTACGACCCGATGTTCTTGTGCAGGGCATCCATGTAGGCCCAGCCCTTGTCTTCGCCAAAGATCTGCAACCAGGCGCTGACATCCAGGAAGCCCGTACCCGAGGACGCCGGGTTCGGCATGACGATCTTGCCCGCGTACACCGGCTTGGTCAGGTCTTGCCACGACGTGGGCTTGGGCAGCTTCTGTTTTTCGGCCTCGATGGTGTTAAAGCAGATCGCGGCCGCGTAGCCGTCCATGCCCACCCACGACGGCTCGGCCTTGGCGTCGCGCATGTTGGCGGCGATCTGGTCCAGGCCCTTCGGGGCGTACGGCTGCAACATGCCTTCCTTGTCCATCAGGCCCAGTGCCGTGCCGGCCAGGCCCCAGATCACGTCGGCTTTGGGGTTGCTCTTTTCGGCCAGCAGCTTGGCCGCGATGATGCCGGTGGAATCGCGCACCCACTGGATCTTGATGTCGGGGTTGGCCTTCTCAAACGCGGCCTGGTAGACCTTGATCTGATCGGCTTCGAGCGCGGTATAGACCGTCAGCGTGGTCTCGGCGGACGCGGCGCTCATCACGCCCGTCAGGGCGGCGGCCAGTGCAAGCAACTTGTAGCGATTCATGAAGAACTCCGTGAATATGCGGAAAAACGCGCAAAAAAGGTGAACGTCGCCCCCACTGCCGGCGGATGCCGGCTGCGGTACAAAGGCGCACACAAAGGGAATGCAGGGCCGGCAGTGCCGGTAAGGGGAAGCTAAATCAGGGGCGTTGGCCTCGTGCCAGACGGGCTTCGATGTCGATGATGACGGCCGGCAGATCCGCCACCGTATCGATCAGGTAATGCGGCGCGGCGGTGGCAAGCTCGCGGCTGGCGTCGGCGCGGACCAGGTCGCGACCCGCCTCGTCCAGGCTCAGGTATTCGTCCAGGGTCAGGCCGGCGGCGTTGCCGGACAGCAGCAGGCCCACCGACCACATGCCGGCGCGGCGCCCTTCCTCGATGCCGGGCGCGGTGTCGTCGACCTTGACGCACGCGGCCACGTCCGACAGGCCCAGTTCCACCACGTTCTTCAACGCCATGGCCGGCGCCGGACGCGCGCGCGGCACGTCGTCGCTGGCCACGATGCAATCGGGCTCCAGCCCTTCGGACGCGGCGCGTTCGACCACGCGGCGCATCACGCTGTCCGGGTAGCCCGAGCAAGAGCCGATCTTCAGGCCTTTACGGCGCAGGGCGCGCAACAGCTCGGCCGCGCCGGGGATGGCCGCCGAATACTGGGCCACCTTCTCCATCTGCATCGGCAGGAAGCGTTCATAGATGGCCGTCACATCGTCGTCGCTGGGCACGCGGCCGAACTGGGCCTGATACTGGGCGGCGATGGCCGGCTGGTTGCACAACGCGCGGATGTGGTCCCACTTGCCCATGCCCATGGGGCCGCGCGCCTCTTTCAGCGACACGTCCATGCCGAATTGCGAGAACGCATCGACGAACACCTTGGTGGGGGCAAATGATCCGAAGTCGACCAGCGTGCCGGCCCAGTCGAAGATCACGGCTTCCAGCTGCACGGGTAAGGAAGAAACAGTCATAAGGGTCATCCTGGAATCAATCGTTCAAAGGGCCACGGGGCGGCGCCAGGCCTGGCTGCGCGACACCAGCGCGCGGCTGGCCAGATGCAGCAGCAGGGCCGCGACGGCGGAGCTGGCCATGATCACCGTGCACATGGCGGCGGCCGGGCCGATGAAGCCGGCGTCGTCCATGTTAAGGACGGCAACGGCGGCCAGCACCGTGGACGGGCTGTACAGAAACACCACGGCCGACACCGTCGTCATGGCGGATACAAACAAATAGCGGGCGACGTCCAGCGCGGCAGGCAAGCACATCGGCAGGGTGACGCGCAGGAACGTCGTCACGCGCGGCACCTTCAGCGACGCGGACGCGGCTTCGAATTCCGGGTCCAGCGCGTTCAGTGCGGTGGCGGCCGTGAGGTGGGCGCTGGTGTAGAAGTGGACGACCGTGCACAGAATCAGCAGCGGCATGGTGCCGTACAGCACGTTCAGCGGATTCATCAGGCTGTTGAAAAAGAAGATGTAGCCCAGGCCCAGCACCAGGCCGGGCACGGCCATCGGCATCAGCGCCAGCATGCTGACCGCCCCCCGCAGGCCGCGCCCCAGTTGGCCGCGCGCCGGTACTTTTTCCATCATCCAGGCGCCCACGAAGACCACGGCCGTGCCGATCACGGCGGTGAAGAACGCCAGCTGCAAGCTGTTGCGCCACGCCAGCCAGCCACCGCCGTCCATGTTGTCGAAGTCGTAGGACCGCAGCGACATGGACAGGTTGTAGGGCCACATCTTCACGAACGACGCCCACACCGCCACGCCGATGATCAGCAGCAGGAACGCGGCCATCACGCCGGCCAGCGCCAGGAAAGCAGCATCACGGCGGCGGTTCGGATTTGCCGCATAGGCCTGCGCGCGGCCGCTCATCTGCGCGCCCTGGCGGGCCCGCAGGCGCCGGTCCAGCACGAAGGTCAGCAAGGCGGGCAGCAACAGCAGGATGCCGATGGCCGCGCCCTTCGGAAAGTTCTGCTGGCCGACCACCGCCTTGTAGGCTTCCATCGCCAGCACGTTGTAGTCGCCGCCCACCACCTTGGGTACGCCAAAATCGGTGACAGTCAGCGTGAACACCACGCAGCAGGCCGAGAACACGGCGTAGCGCGTGCCGGGCAGGGTCACGGTCAGAAAGGTGCGCCACGGGCCGGCGCCCATGGCGCGCGCCGCGTCATACAGGCGCCCGTCGGCCAGCGTCAGGCCGGTCAACAAAATCATCAGCGCATGCGGGAAGGTGTAGAACGCCTCGCCGACGACGATGCCCCAGAAGCCGTAGATGGTGGCGCCGCCGGTCAGGCCCTTGAGCAGACCCTGATTGCCCAGCAGGTAGACCAGGGCGATACCGGGCAGCAGCGACGGCGCCAGCAGCGGCAGCAAGGCGATGGTGCGCAACAGGCCCTTGCCGGGCAGGCGCGTACGCGTCAGTCCATAGGCAAATCCGTAGGCGCACGGCACCACCAGCAACATCGTCACCAGGCCCACCGTCAGGCTGCGGCCGACCATCGCCAGAAAGCCGTCTGCGCCGATGATGCCGGTAAGCACCGACAGGCCAGCCCAGGCGCCGTCGTTGTCCGTCACGGACTTGGCCAGGATGGCCGCCAGCGGCAACGCCAGGAACAGCACCAGGAACAGCAGCAACGCGCCCTGCCCGACGGTCAGGCCCAACGAGCCGATCCAGGCGGGCATGGGGCGGCGGCCCAAGGCCACGGGCGAAGCCGAAGCCGACGGCGTTTCCGCCACGGAAGGAGAACCGGTCATGGGGGAATCAAGCGTAGGCGCGAATCGCATGGCGCGGCAGCTCCACCCAGCAGCGGCTGGCAGCATGAGGACCCAACAGGGCGTCTCCGATTTCGGGGGACACGATGGAATGCACGGTGGACCCGGGCACGCCTTCCAGCCGCAACGCCAGGCGGTAACCACGGCCCAGGAACACGCCGTCCAGCACGTCGGCCAGCATCGAATTGGGCTCTTCCGGGCGCGCCATGCTGACGCGCACCGCCTCGGGCCGGACGAACAGCTTGCCGAATCGGCCATCCAGCGTGTCGTCCACCGCCAGTTCCTGGCGGCCGACGCGGGCGCGGTGCGCATCCACGCGTTCGAACGGCAGCCAGTTCGCCTCGCCCACGAAATCGGCGATGAAGGCGGATCCCGGCTGGCGGTACAGCTCGCGCGGCGTGCCGTACTGTTCGATCACGCCGCCGTTCATGACGGCGATACGGTCGGCCATCACCATGGCCTCTTCCTGGTCGTGCGTGACCATCAGCGTCGTAATGGACAGGCGCTTTTGCAAGGCGCGCAACTCAATACGCAGATGCTCGCGCACGCGGGCGTCCAGCGCGGACATCGGCTCGTCCAACAGCAACAGGGACGGCGACGGGGCCAGCGCGCGCGCCAACGCCACGCGCTGCTGCTGCCCGCCCGAGATCTGTCCCGGATACTTGTCGGCGGCGCCGGCCAGCCCCACCAGCGTCAGCATTTCCTCGACACGATGGGCCACGTGCTTGCGATGCGCGCGCTTGCCGCTCAGGCCGTACGCCACGTTCTGGGCGACCGTCAGGTTGGGAAACAGCGCATAGGATTGGAACAGGATGCCGTAGTCGCGCTCTTGCGGTTCGGCATGGGAAATATCGCGGCCCGACAGCACGATGGTGCCGCTGTCCTGGCGCTCCAGTCCGGCAATCGCGCGCAGCAGCGTCGTTTTGCCGCAACCGGAGGGGCCTAGCAGGCACACCAGTTCTCCGGCACGGATATCCAGCGAAACGTCGGCCAGCGCCTTGTGGGTGCCAAACGTCTTGACCAGGTTTCGCACAGTCAGAAAGCCGCCACGCTTTGCCCCTTGCTGGGGCTCTTTGCCCGCAATGGGCTCAAGCCCGCCCCGGGGCGGCCCGGCGGGGAAAAGGTCGTTATCGGCTTGGGGCATGCTGCCTCCGGTCTGGGAACGAAGGCAGTATGGAAGCCGCGTATTGAGCGTTTATGACACTTCGCGCAAATGCAGTAATAAAAACATCAAATTATTTTGGTGTACTGGCGGTCTTGCGCATTGCGTCCCTTTCCTGCCCCCCCGTCATCGTGCTTGTCGCCGAACTCAAATCTTTCTACGCCGTGGCCCGCTGCGGCACCGTCACCAAGGCCGCCGCCCAGTTGGGCGTCAGCCAACCCACCGTGACGGGGCAGCTGCGTCAGCTGGAATCTCGCTACGGCATCGAACTGTTCCATCGCCAAGGGCGCGGCATGCGCCTGTCGGATGCCGGACAGAATCTGATGCCCATGGTGGAAAAGCTGGTCCAGCAGGAAACCGAGATCGACTTCCGGCTGCGCGACGCCAGCGACCTGCGCGAAGGCAACCTGCGTGTCGGCGCCACCGGCCCGTTCTACATCATGGACACGGTGCGCCGATACAACCAGCGCTACCCCGGCATTGATCTGACGGTCACGATCGGCAATTCGCAGTCGATGCTGCAAGCGCTGCACGATTACCGCATCGAGATTGCCACGTCGTCTTTTCTGATGGATGACAAGCACCTGTATCGGCGGATGATCGCGGCCGACCCGATCCGCGTGGTCACCCACCGCGACCATCCGCTGGCCCGCCGCGGCCGCGTGCGCCTGGCCGACCTTGCCGAGCACGCGCTGCTGGTGCGCGAGCCCGGTTCGATGACGCGCCAACTGACCGAAGACGCCCTGCAAGCCGCGGGCGTCACGGTGCGGCGCACGCTGGAGATCGGCAGCCGGGAATCGATCCGGCAAGCCATCCTGTGCGGCCTGGGGATCAGCCTGATCCCGTCGCGCGAGATTCCGTCCCATCCCGATCTGGCCGCCCTGGACATCGACGGCGCCGACATCGTGATGAATGAATACCTGTACTGCCTGCGCGAGCGCCAACCGGTGCAGTTGATCGCGCGCTTCCTGGAGATGGCGCCGGCAGCCGGCTGACCCGACTGGGTCACTGCCCGCCCCCTCCCCCTTGCGGCCAATCAGGAGACAACCATGGCCTTGACCTTGCAAGACATCGAGCAGATTTTTCTGGAACGCGGACACCGGTCATATCACGGTGAATCCGTCAGCCATTTGCGCCACGCGCTGCAAACGGCGTCGCTGGCCGAGCGCCACGGCGCCAGCGCACACCTGATCACCGCCAGCTTGTTGCACGACCTGGGGCACCTGATCGCGGACCGGCCGGGCACCCCGACCCTGCGCGGTATCGACGACAAACACCAGTATTTCGTGCTGCCGTTCCTGCGCGGGCTGTTCAGTTCGGCGGTGCTGGATCCGATCCGGCTGCACGTCGAAGCCAAGCGTTACCTGTGCTACGTGGAGCCGCAATATGAAGCGTCGCTCTCCGAGGATTCCAAGCGCAGCCTGGCATTACAGGGCGGCAGTTTTGATGCGAGCCAGGCGGTGGATTTCGCCAGCATGCCGGGCGCGCCGGACGCGATTCGGCTAAGACGCTGGGACGACATGGCCAAGGTTCCCGGCCTGGCCACGCCGCCGCTGGATCACTTTCTGGAAATCGCGGAAAGCGTATCGGGCCGCGTGAAGCTGGCCGCGATCTGGTAGCGAACCGGGGCGCAGCGCCGGCCCGCACGCAACAAGGGCGCCGCAACCCGCGCTTCCGAGTGCGCGGGCCAGGCGCCTGAGGCTTCAGGCGCCCTTCGCCACCGGGCGTGACGGGTCGCTGCACCATTCGCTCCATGAACCCGGGTACAGCCGCGAGCCGGACAGGCCGGCGATTTCCATCGACAACAGGTTATGGCACGCGGTGATGCCCGAGCCGCACTGATGCACCACGGGCTTGGGGTCGCGGTCACCCAGCAGGTCGGCGAATTCGGCGCGCAGTTGCTCGGGTGACTTGAAGCGGCCATCGGCTTGCAGGTTCTCGCCGTTGGGACGGTTCAGCGCGCCCGGGATGTGGCCGGCCACCGGGTCCATGGGCTCGACTTCGCCGCGATAGCGGTTGGCCGCGCGCGCGTCGATCACGGTAAAGGCCGGCTGGGCGATGTTGTCCAGCACGGCTTGGGCGTTGACCGACCCGGCCAGCGATTGCCCGGGCTCTACCGGCTGGCCGGCTTTGACCGCGGGCGCGGCGTCGGTCGTGGTCGGCAAACCGGCCGCCACCCACGCCTGCCAACCGCCGTCCAGCACGGCCACGCGTTCATGGCCCAACCAGCGCAACATCCACCACAGGTGCGCGGCGTACATGCCGCCGCTGGCGTCGTACGCCACGACCAGCGTTTGCGGCGTCACGCCATGAGCCGCCATCAGGCCGCCGAATTCGGCGCGCGACGGCAACGGATGCCGGCCGTTCTTGCCGGTGCGCGGTGCCGCCAGCTCGGTTTCGTGGTCCAGGTAACGGGCGCCCGGGATGTGTCCGGCGTCGTAGGCCTGGCGGCCGGCGGCGTGGTTGGTCAGGTCATGTCGCACATCGAATACGCGCACGTCGGGCGAATCGAGGCGCGCGGCCAGGTCGGCGGCGGAAATCAGTGTGGTCGTCATTCGGGGTGCTCCTGATCGAAGGGGGCGGGTCAGGTCGGCTTCGGGTCGCGCATGGTGCGCCACACCGACAGCAGGCCCGCGGAAATGATCAAGCCCATGCCGGCCCAGGCCAGGGCGTCCAGATGGTCGCCCCAGAAGCCCATGCCCAGCAAGGCCGCGAAAATAATGGTGCTGTATTGCAGCGCCGCCGTCAGCAGCGCCGACCCCATGCCAAAGGCCCGGGTCATGGCAAGTTGGCCGAACATGCCGGCCACGCCCACGCCGAACAGCGACGCGTAGCCCTGCCAGTCGGCGTGGCCCCAGCCTTCGAACCACAAGCCGGCGATGCTGGACACGCAGACCGCCACGGAGAAAAACAGCACGGTGCGCCATTCGGGTTCGCCGATGCGGCCCAGCTGGCGGATCTGCATCATCGCGATGGCCGACATGGCGCCCGCGCCCATGCCCATGACGGCGGCCAGCCACTGGTCTTCATTGATGCTGGGCCGCAGCACGGCGATCACGCCCAGAAAGCCCAACGCTACCGCCAGGATGCGGACCGGGTCGCGCTGCGCGCCGCCCCACCCCAGCATCCAACAGGCGATGAACAGCGGCGCGGTGTAGTTCAGGCTGGTCGCGGTGGCCAGCGGCAGGTGCGAGATGGCGAAGAAACCCAGCCACATCGACGTGACGCCGGACAGGTTGCGCCACAGGTGCAACTTCCAGCTGGTCGGAACGATGGATTGCCGCCCAGCGCGCGCCCACAGCAGCAAAAGTAGGACGGAAGGCAGCCCGCGAAAAAGCACGATCTGCGGCAGCGACGCGCCGTGTTCCGTGCCGAACTTCACGAACGACCCCATGATGGCGAACATGGCGGACGCCAACAACATCCAGAGAGCCTGCATTGGGGGTCTACGCTAAGGGAAAAGTGAGGGGAAATAGGGGAAAGCGATACTATACTCTTGCCCACCGGGAGCGGTGCCGGCGAGTCGGGGAACTGGCGGGCCGCCGCCATGTCGAACCCGGGTATTTCCCGCTCGCAGAGGAACACAAAAAACATGAAACGCATTGTCTTGTTCGTCATCACCAACCTGGCCGTCATGCTCGTGCTGTCGGCCACGCTGCGCATCCTGGGCGTAGACCGCTACATCACCGCCAACGGCCTGAACCTGAACGCCCTGCTGATCTTCTCGGTGGTCGTGGGCTTTACCGGAGCGATCATCTCGCTGCTGATCAGCAAGCCGATGGCCAAATGGAGCACCGGGGCCCAAGTGCTGGACCCGAACGCCCCCCGCAATCAACGCGAAGCCTGGCTGGTCGACACCGTTCACCAACTGGCCGACCGCGCGGGTATCGGCCGCCCCGAAGTGGCCATCTATGAAGGCGCGCCCAACGCCTTCGCCACCGGCGCGTTCAAGAACGACTCGCTGGTCGCCGTGTCGACGGGCTTGCTGGAAAGCATGAGCGAAGAAGAAGTGGCGGCCGTGCTGGCGCACGAAGTGGCCCACATCGCCAACGGCGACATGGTCACGCTGACGCTCATCCAGGGCGTCGTGAACACCTTCGTGGTGTTTCTGGCCCGCGTCGTGGGTTACTTCATCGACCGCGTCGTGTTCAAGAACGAACGCGGCATCGGCCCGGGCTACTACATCACCGTGCTGGTCTGTGAAATCATCTTCGGCGTGCTGGCCTCGATCATCGTGGCCTGGTTCTCGCGCCAGCGCGAATACCGCGCCGACGCCGGCTCGGCCCACCTGATGGGCGCGCGCGAACCCATGATCCGCGCGCTGGCTCGGCTGGGCGGCCTGGAACCGGGCGACCTGCCCAAGTCGTTCGAGGCCTCGGGCATCACCGGCCGCGGCGGCCTGGCGGCCATGTTCGCCTCGCACCCGCCCATCCCGTCGCGCATCGCCGCCTTGCAGAACGCCCGCGTGGTCTGATCGCCGGCCCGGTTCAAGCAGGCAGCAAAAAGCCCCTGGGGTCAGAAACCCCAGGGGCTTTTTCTATTGAGACTTCAGCGCCCGCGCATCAGCACTCGACGATGTTCACCGCCAAGCCGCCGCGCGCCGTTTCCTTGTACTTCGTCTTCATGTCGGCGCCGGTTTCGCGCATGGTCTTGATGACGGAATCCAGCGACACGTAGTGCTGGCCGTCGCCGCGCAAGGCCATGCGCGCGGCGTTGACGGCCTTGATGGACGCCATGGCGTTGCGTTCGATGCAGGGAATCTGCACCAGCCCGCCAACGGGGTCGCACGTCAGGCCCAGGTTGTGCTCCATGCCGATCTCGGCGGCGTTCTCAACCTGTTCCACCGTGCCGCCCTGCGCCGCGGCCAAGCCGCCGGCGGCCATCGAACAGGCCACACCGACTTCGCCCTGGCAGCCCACTTCGGCGCCCGACAGCGATGCGTTGTACTTGTACAGCAGGCCGATCGCCGCGGCGGTCAAGAGGAACTCGCGTACGCCCTCGCGGCTGGCGCCGGGCACGAAGCGATCGTAATAGTGCAGCACGGCGGGGATGATGCCGGCCGCGCCATTGGTGGGCGCCGTGACGACACGGCCGCCCGCCGCGTTCTCTTCGTTGACCGCCATGGCATACAGGTTGACCCAATCCATGACCGACAGCGGGTCGGACAAGGTGCGCTCTGCGCGTTGGGTCAGATTGCGGTAAAGCTCCGGCGCGCGGCGACGCACGCGCAAGGGGCCGGGCAATTCGCCGTCGGCTTCCGGGTAGTCGATGCCGCAACCGCGCGCCACGCAGTCCTGCATGACCTGCCAGATGCGGTCCAGGCCGCTGTCCGTCTCGGCGGCCTCGCGCCAGGTCAGCTCGTTCTTCATCATCAGCTGCGCCACGGTGAGGCCGCTTTCGCGGCACATCGTCAGCAGTTCGCGGCCCGAGCGGAACGGGTACGGCAGCTGATTGTGCGCGGCGATCACCTGGCTGTTCGAGGCGCCGGCGGTCACGACGAAGCCACCGCCCACCGACAGGTACCGCGATTCGCGCAGCGACTCGCCATTGGCGTCGACGGCGTGGAATTTCATGCCGTTGGGGTGCTCGGCCATGGCTTCGCGACGATAGAACACCATGTGTTCTTTCTCGATGAAGGCCACCGGGTAACGGCCCAGCAGCGGCAACTGGCGGCTGGCGCGCACCGAGGCGATCATGCCGGCAATGGCGGCGGGGTCGACCGTGTCGGGCGCTTCGCCCATCAGACCCAGCAGCACGCCCTTGTCGGTACCGTGCCCCTTGCCGGTCGCGCCCAGCGACCCGTAGAGCTCGGCGCGGACATACGCCACGCGCGACATCAGGCCATCGCGTTCCAGGCCTTGCGCGAACAGCAAGGCGGCCCGCATCGGACCCACCGTATGGGAACTAGACGGGCCTATGCCTATCTTGAACAGATCGAATACGGAAACGGCCACGCGATACTCCAATACATCAAAGAATAGTCAGGCAATGATACGCGTTGCCACCCCCGCGCGCAGGAATGGACGGCGGGGCGTATGCTGTATCGCCGCCACCGGTTCCGTCACCCGGTCAGGCATGCGATCATTACAGAATTATTACTTGTCATAAAAAGAACGGGAACACCCCTGGATGTCTGGACTTATTACCCTGCTTGACTTCGCCGGCTACGTCGCCCTGCTGCTTTGGGGCGTGCACATGGTCCAAACCGGCGTCCAGCGCGCGTTTGGCGCGGCCTTGGGCGCCGCGCTGGGCCGGGCCCTGGGCACGCGCCTGCGCGCCTTTGCCGCCGGCCTGGGCATTACCGCCGCCCTGCAAAGCAGCACCGCGACGGGGCTGATGATCACAGGGTTCGCCGCGGGCGGCGTGGTGGGCCTGGTGCCCGCGCTGGCCGCCATGCTGGGGGCCAACGTCGGCACGACGCTGATCGTGCAGCTGCTGTCATTCGACCTGACCTCGCTGGCGCCTATCCTTATCCTGGCGGGCGTCTGGATGTTCCGCCGGTATCCCCCCGGTCGCACGCGCGACCTGGGCCGCGTGTTCATCGGTCTGGGCCTGCTGCTGCTTTCCCTGCATCAGCTGGTTGAATTGTTCGAGCCGTTCCAGACGGCGCCCATGCTGGGCATGATTCTGGACGCCTTGTCGACCCAGCCCGTTGCCGCCGTCTTGCTGTCGGCCGCGTTCACCTGGGCCGCGCACTCCAGCGTGGCCGTCGTGGTGCTGGTGATGTCGCTGGCAAGCCATCACATGGTGGCGCCGCACGTGGCCTTTGCGCTGGTGCTAGGCGCCAACCTGGGCACGGCCATCAACCCGATGATCGAAGGCGTCACGGGCGACGATCCCGCCGCGCGCCGCCTGCCGCTGGGCAACCTGCTGACCCGCGTGCTGGGCGTGCTGGCCGGCCTGATCCTGCTGCCCGTGCTGCAACCCCTGATGAGCGACATGGCCAGCGACCCGGCCCGCGCCGTGGCCAATTTCCACACGCTGTTCAACGCGGTCATCGCCATCCTGTTCCTGCCGCTGCTGTCGCCCTACGCGGCCCTGCTGACACGCTGGCTGCCCAAGCGCGCCGACCCCAACGACCCGTCCCGGCCGCAATATCTGGATGAATGGGCGCATGACGTGCCCGCCGTGGCGCTGGGCAACGCCGCCCGCGAAGCGCTGCGCATGGCCGACATGGTGCAGACGCTGCTGCTGTATGCGCGCGCCGGCTTCAAGCGCGACAACCGCCACCGCATGGTGCAGGCACGGCAGCTGGATGCCGCGCTGGACAAGCTGGAAAACGCCATCACGACCTACCTGGCCACGCTGGACCAGGAAAACATGACGCGTGACGACATTCAGCGCATGGACGATATCCTCGCCTTTGCCAGCAACATCGGCCACGCGGGCGATATCGCCCACCACGGGCTCTTGAGCCACGTGGCCAAGCTGCGCAAACAGGGCTGGACGTTCTCGCCCGAGCAGCGCGCCAGCCTGGATGACACGCTGGGCCAGTTGATCGCAAACCAGCGCCAGGCCGCTGCCCTGTTCGTCAACGACGATCTGCGCCAGGCGCGGGCGCTGGCCGGCGAAAAGGCGCGTTTCCGCACCATCGAAACGCAGGCCGCCGACACGCACCTGCAAAAGATCAAGTCAGGCCAGGTGGACGCGGCCGAAGTCGGCGCGCTGTACCTGGACATCCTGCGGGATATGAAGGGAATCAACTCTCACTTGGTGGGCGCCGCGGCGTATCCGCTGCTGGCCCGCCACGGCGAGCTTCTGCCCAGCCGTTTGCGCGAAGCGGGCAACTAAGCGAAAGCGGGGTCCGGGGGAAGCGGCAACCCGGCGCGCAAGCGCGCATTAGACGGAAGCCCGCCAACCCAGGCGTGTTGCGGCGGACGGCGGGGCTTCCCCCGCCCGGCCCCGCGCTTTAGTCAGGACAGCGCAAACTGACCCTGCCCCGGGCGCACATTACAGATAGCGCTGGAACCACGCCAGCATCCGGCTCCAGCCGTCCTTGGCCGCTTCAGGCTGGTAGCTGGCTCGGTAGTCCGCCAGGAACGCGTGGTCCGCATCCGGGTACACCACGAATTCCGACTGCCTGGCCGCCGCGTTGCCGGTCGCCAGCTTGGTCTTCATGGTCTCGATATCGGCCAGCGGGATGCTGGCGTCCTTGCCGCCGTACAGGCCCAGCACCGGCGCATGCAGCTCGTTGACCACATCGAACGCCACGCGCTTGATCAGCGGGCCGTGGCCCACGCTGAGCTTGCCGTACCAGGCCACGGCGGCCTTCACGTCCGGGTTGTGAGCGGCGTACATCCACGTCAGGCGACCGCCCCAGCAAAAGCCCGTGATGGCCACGCGCTTGGGGTCGCCGCCGTTTTCTGCCGCCCAGGCCACGCTGGCGTCCAGGTCGGAAAACACCTGTTCATCCGGCACCTTGCTGACCAGTTCAGCAATCAGTTTCGGAATGTCGGTGTAGACGGAGGCGTCGCCCTGGCGTTCATACAGGTTCGCGGCCACGGCCAGGTAACCGGCCTTGGCGATGCGTCGGCAAAGATCTTTGATGTGTTCGTGCACGCCGAAGATTTCCTGCACCACCAGCACGATGGGCAGGTCCTGGCGGCCTTCGGGCGCGGCGTAATAGGCGGCGATGGACCCGTCTGCCACGGGCAGCTTGAAGTCAGCGTGAACCAGGCCTTCGGTGTCAGTGTGGATGACGGTGGGGGCAACGTTGCCGGCGGCGGCGGAAAAGCTCATGGGGGACGCTCCTGTGGGGGATTGATCGACAGATCGACAAGCAGGCATCCCGTCCGCGCGCGCCCCTAATGCGTGTGGGCGTGCTCCGCATGGGGCGCGCCAGTACCGGCGTCGGCCTCGTGCTCGTGCCCATGGTGCATCAGCGTGGTCACGCTGTAGATCAGCGCGACACCCAAGCCCACCAGCAACAACTGCGGGACGGCATCCGAAAGGGACACCCGTTCATGCATCTGCGGCATCAGGTCGGCCACCGAGATATACAGGAAGCTGCTTGCGGCAACCACCAAGATATACGGCACCCAGTCCTGCGCCTGCTGCAGCACAAAGTACCCTATTATGCCGCCCACGGCTGAACACAAGCTGGTGAACAGGATCAACGAAAACGCACGGCGACGCGGCAGCCCGGCATTGAGCAGCACGACAAAATCGCTAAGCTTGTGCGGCACTTCGTGCACGATGATCGACGCCGCCGTCAGCACGCCCAGCAGCGGGTCCGTCAGGAACGCCGCCGCCACCAGCACCCCGTCGCACAGATTGTGCAGCGAACTTCCAATCAGGATCAGCACGCCGCCGCGCCCCGCTTCGTGGTGGTCGTGGCCTTTGTGGTGGTGATGCCCGTCGCCCTCGTGGTGATGGCTATGACGCAGCAGCGCAATCTTTTCCAACACGAAAAAGCCGATCAGCGACGCCAGCATCAGGCCGAACAAGGCATGGGCGTTGCCGACCGCGCCCTCGAAGGCCTCGGGCAACAAGTGCAAAAGCGCCACCGACAGCAGCACGCCCACCGACAGGCTCACCATGTGATGCAGGTATTGGGCGAACACCTTGTAGGCCAGCCAGCTGGCGACAAAGACGGCAATAAGCCCGCCGGTTATGGTGGCAAGCAGGACCCAGAGCAGCAACATTTGGGGGACGCAGTATAGGCGGGGAGGAAGCGCAACATTATATTGTTGCAATCCCAAAATCGGAAATGGGCCGTCCAAGGACGGCCCATCGGAATATCCGTGCAGAACCCGCAGCGCTTAGTGCGCCTGTTCCCAGTTCTTGCCCATGCCCACTTCCGCGACCAGCGGCACGCGCAGTTCGGCCACCGAGCACATCAGGCGAGGCAGCGCTTCCTTGACCACATCGATCTCGGCATCCGGCGCTTCCAGAACCAGTTCATCGTGTACCTGCATGATCATGCGGGTTTGCAGTTTTTCGGCTTCCAGCCAATCTTGCACAGCCACCATGGCCAGCTTGATGAGGTCGGCCGCCGTGCCCTGCATGGGCGCGTTGATGGCGGCCCGCTCGGCGCCTTGCCGACGCGGCCCCGAGGCGCCACGGATCTCGGGCAGTTGCAGGCGTCGACCGAAAACCGTTTCGACGTAGCCCTGTTCGCGCGCCAGCCTGCGGGTATTTTCCATGTACATCGCCACGCCGGGATAGCGGGCGAAATAGCGGTCGATGTAGGCTTGCGCGGCGTCCCGGGTGATGCCCAGGTTGGACGCCAGGCCGAACACGCCCATGCCGTAGATCAGGCCAAAGTTGATGGCTTTGGCCGCGCGACGCTGGTCGGTCGACACGTCCGACAAGGCCACGCCGAACACTTCGGCCGCCGTGGCGCGGTGAATGTCCTCGCCGGCGGCGAACGCGCTTTGCAGATTGGCGTCATCGGACACGTGCGCCATGATGCGCAGTTCAATCTGCGAATAGTCGGCCGACAGCAGCACGCCCTGCTCGGCAATGAAGGCTTCGCGCACGCGGCGGCCCGCCTCGGTGCGCACGGGAATATTCTGCAAGTTGGGATCGGACGACGCCAAGCGGCCCGTGATGACCGCCGCCTGCGAATAACGCGTGTGCACGCGGCCCGTGGCCGGGTTGATCATGCGCGGCAGCTTGTCCGTGTAGGTGGACTTCAGCTTGGACAGGCCCCGGTATTCCAGCAGCACCTGGGGCAGCGGGTAGTCCAGCGCCAGCTTGGTCAGCACGTCTTCGTCGGTTGACGGTGCACCGCTGGCGGTCTTGCGCACCACCGGCAACTGCATGCGTTCAAACAGGATTTCGCCCAGCTGCTTGGGCGAATTCAAATTGAAGGGCTGGCCGGCCAGTTCATAGGCTTTTTGCTCCAGGCGCAGCATTTCCTGGCCCAGCTTGTGGCTTTGGCGGCCCAGTTCTTCGGCGTCCACCTTCACGCCATTGCGTTCGATCGTGGTCAGCACCGCCGACACCTTGATCTCAAGCTGGTAGATGCGGTCCAGGCCCTGGTCCGCCGCCACCATCGGGCGCAGCACACGGTGCAATTGCAAGGTGAAGTCGGCGTCTTCGGCGGCGTAATGCCCCGCCTTGTCGACAGCCACCTCGTCAAAGCCGATCTGCTTGGCGCCCTTGCCGCACAGGTCTTCGTACGACACGCCGCTGCGGCCCAGATAGCGCTGTGCCAGGTCGTTCAGCCCCACGCCGCGATGCGATTCCAGCACATACGCTTGCAGCATCGTGTCGTCGGTGATGCCGGCCAGCGCAATGCCTTCGTTGGCGAACACATGCGCGTCGTACTTGGCGTGATGCAGCAGCTTGGCGCGCGACGCATCTTCCAGCCACGGCTTCAGGCGCGCCAGCACCTCGGCCTTGGGCAACTGCGTGGCGCCGTCCGGCCCGCGATGCGCCACGGGGATGTAGCAGGCAACGCCCGGCTCTACCGCCAAGGACAAGCCCACCAGCCGTGCCTGCATCTGGTCCAGCGACGTGGTTTCAGTGTCCAGCGCCACCAGGGACGCGTGTTGCAGCCGCTCGAACCAGGCGTCGAACTCGGCCCAGTCGGAAATGATGCGGTAGTCCAGCTCGGCGGGCGCCTCCGGCACATCCACCGCGATGCGCGCATCGCCCGCGGGCACGCGCTCGGCATCTCCGGTCAGGTCGCGCAGCCAGGTACGGAAGCCGTAGCGCTCGTACAGCTCGGTCAAGGTGGCGTCGTCGCGCTCGCGCGGCTTCAGGTCGTCCACGCTTTCGACATGGCCGGTCAGGTCACAGTCGTACTTAACCGTCAGCAATTGGCGGGTCAGGGGAAAGTTGGGGATGGCCTCGCGCAGGTTGTTGCCGGCCACGCCCTTGATGCTGTCGGCGCCTTCGATCAGCTTGTCGATCGAGCCGAATTCGGACAACCACTTCACGGCCGTCTTTGGGCCGACCTTGGTCACGCCCGGCACGTTGTCGACGGTATCGCCCACCAGCATCAGGTAGTCGACGATGCGCTCGGGCGGCACGCCAAACTTGTTGACCACACCGGGTTCGTCCAGCACTTCGCCGGTCATGGTGTTGACCAGGGTGACGTGGCTGTTGACCAACTGCGCCAGGTCCTTGTCGCCCGTCGAAACGATGGTGTGCACATCGTGTTCGGCGGCGCGCTTGGCCAGCGTGCCGATCACGTCGTCGGCCTCTACCCCTTCGATGGCCAGCACCGGCCAGCCCAGCGCGCGCACCGCGCGGTGGATGGGTTCGATCTGCGCGGCCAGGTCTTCCGGCATGGGCGGGCGATGCGACTTGTATTCGGGATACAGATCGTCTCGGAAAGTCTTGCCGCGAGCATCGAAAATACATGCGGCATACTCTGCCTTATGATCAGATACAAGCTTGCGCAGCATATTGACCACGCCGTACAGCGCACCCGTGGGTTCGCCTTGCGCGTTGCGCAAATCAGGCATAGCGTGGAAAGCGCGGTACAAGTAGCTTGAACCGTCGACCAGTAATAAGGTTTTTTTCATGGTTACAAAGGCAGATATGGAAACACCCGCCGGCAAACAAATTCCGCTGATTATGTCAGAGATACGGACGGCGGCAGATAAGCTCGCGAACATCGGGCCCGCAGTCAGTGTCTTCGGCAGCGCACGCGTCAGCCGCAACTCCCCCCACTATGAAACCACCGTTGCCATTTCGGCCGCCTTGGCCGGCGCCGGGTTCGCGGTCATTGCAGGGGGCGGCCCCGGCATCATGGAGGCCGCCAACAAGGGAGCCTTCGAAGCAGGCGGCACCAGCATCGGGCTGAACATCAGCCTGCCGCACGAAGCGCACAACAACGAATACCAAACCATCAGCCTGTCATTCGAGTATTTCTTCTCGCGCAAGGCCACGTTCTTCATGCACAGCTTCGCCTACGTGGCGATGCCGGGCGGCTTTGGCACGCTGGACGAGCTCTTCGAAGCGCTGACGCTGATCCAGACAGGCAAAGTGCCGCCCGCGCCCATCGTGCTGGTGGGCAGCGAATACTGGTCGGGCATGGTCGAGTGGCTGGGCGATCAGGTGCTGGGTAACGGCATGATCGGCGCGCACGACCTTGACCTTTTCATCATCGAGGACGACCCCGTCAAAGTGGTGCGCCGCGTCGTGGAATTCCATGACAAAGTCACTTCCGAAGCCCAATACGCGCCGTCCCTGCCCGCCTGAGCCTGAGGCTTGGCCTGAGCTCCGGCCTGAGCCCTGGGCTCGACTTCAAGCATGATGCGGCGGCCGCCCCAGGCCGCCGTTTCAAGCGCATGGCTTCACGCCAGCATCTCGGGTCGTCATCTCAGCCCATCGCCTCAGGCCATCGCCTCAAGCCATCGCCTCAAGCCATGGCTTTGACGATGGCTTCGCGCGCCAGGCCGATGAACTCGCTCTCTCCGGGGCGGGCGGGCAATAGCCGAAATTCCACCGACGGCAGCGTCGGCAGGCCGGGCGCGTGCAACCGCGCGATGCCGGGCGCCAGCGCCGACTCGTTCAGGCAGGCCACCCCCAGGCCCGCCGAAATAGCCAGCTGCAAGCCCGCCACGCCGGATGCCACATGCGCCACCGCGTAGGGCACGGCGCGCCGCGTCAACTGACGCTCTACGTACTGGCGCAATGCGCATGTCTCGGGCAAGACCAGCAGCGGCAAGGGCTCGCCAGCGGGCGCCGCGGCGCCTTCCGCCGCCATCCATAGCAGCGGCTCGCGGCGCAGCAATGCACCCTGGGCCCTGGCCCGTGGCGCGCCGCGTTCCTGGATCGACATCGATATGCCCACGTCGATTTCACCTCGTTCGTAGGCAGCCTCGATCGCGCCGCTTTTCATGATCGTCACGTGCAGGCGCACCTGCGGATACTGTTCGTTCAAGCGCCGCAACATGCGCGCCACATCGCCGGGGCGAAAGTAATCCGTGATGAACAGCCGCAATTCGCCGCGCAGCGCCACGCCGCGTAAATCGCGATAGGCCTCGTCACTAAGCGCAAGAATGGCGCGGGCGTGACGCAGCAGCCGCTCGCCCGCCGGCGTAGCCGTCACGCCGGTTTTGGCGCGTATCAGCAGCGCCTGGCCGGCGCGCTCTTCCAGCTTGCGCATCTGTTCGCTGACCGATGACTGCGACAGAAAAACCTTGGGCGCCGCCGCCGTCAGGCTGCCGGCATCAAGCACGGCGACCAGCGTGCGCAACTGGTCAAGGTCAAATCCAGACATAGCTATCCAACGGATAAGTCGATGGGTGGGATCGTAATTTCCCGCTTTTCCGATGTCAAACGCTTCCCTACACTGGCCTTGTACCCTTACACACAGGAGCCAGTCATGCCCCATATCGTCATACACATTTCCGGTCAATCGGACCCCGCCATCAATCGTCGCGTGGTCGACTCGGTGGCCGGGCTGACACAGTCCGTGCTGGGCAAGAAGCTGCCTGTCATCGCCATTACGTTGCAGCACATTCCGCACGATCTCTGGTTCATCGGCGGCAAGCCGCTATCGGAACTGGGCAAGAACGCCTTCCACCTGGACATCAGCGTCACGGACGAAACCAACACCAAGGCCGAAAAGGCACGCTACATCAAAGAGATCTATGCGTCCTTCCAGCAGATATTGGGTGAGCTGCACGAATGCTCGTACGTGCACGTGATCGACGCGCGGGCAGCAGCCTATGGATACGGCGGCGCCACGCAGGAATACCGGCATCAGCAAAGCGGGGTGTAGTCCTCCGGCGGCGGCCCCGCAGCGGGCCGACGCACGCATGAAAAAAAGCCGCGCACCCAAAGGTGCGCGGCTTTTTGCTGCCGAACCGCCAGGGAGGAATATCCCCGGGGGCTCGCCTTAGACCGAGGCTTCGCGCGCGGCGCGCTTGCGTTCGTTTTCCAGCAGATGGCGCTTGCGCAGACGGATCGACTTCGGCGTGATTTCCACGAGCTCGTCGTCGTCGATGAATTCCACGGCGTATTCCAGCGACATCTGAATCGGCGGCACCAGGCGCACGGCTTCGTCGGTACCCGAGGCGCGCACGTTGGTCAGCTGCTTGCCCTTGATCGGGTTCACGACCAGGTCGTTGTCACGGCTGTGAATGCCGATGATCATGCCTTCATACAGCGCATCACCCGGGCTCACGAACATGCGGCCGCGATCTTGCAGCTTCCACAGCGCGTAGGCCACGGCATCGCCTTGGTCCTGGCTGATCAGCACGCCGTTGCGACGCTCGCCGATCGAACCTTCCTTGACCGGGGCGTATTCGTGGAAGATGTGGCTCATCAAACCCGTGCCGCGCGTCAGCGTCAGGAATTCGTTCTGGAAGCCGATCAGGCCACGGGCCGGGATCAGGTATTCCAGACGCGTACGGCCACGGCCGTCCGGCTGCATGTCTTGCAGGTCGCCCTTGCGGCGGCCCAGCTCTTCCATGACGCCACCCTGGTGGGCATCTTCAACGTCGATGGTCAACGATTCGAACGGCTCGCACTTCACGCCGTCGATGTCCTTGAACACCACACGCGGACGCGACACGGCCAGCTCGTAGCCTTCGCGACGCATCGTTTCCAGCAGAATCGTCAGGTGCAGTTCGCCACGGCCCGACACTTCAAACACCGTGTCGTCGCCCGTGTCGCGCACACGCAGCGCCACGTTGGACTTCAGTTCGCGGTCCAGGCGGTCGCGCACTTGGCGGCTGGTCACGAACTTGCCTTCGCGGCCGGCCAGCGGCGACGTATTAACCATGAAGTTCATGGTCAGCGTCGGCTCGTCGATGCGCAGCATCGGCAGGGCTTCCTGCGTGATCACGTCGGTCACGGTGCAACCAATGCCCAGTTCTTCGATGCCGTTGATCAGCACGATGTCGCCGGCTTCGGCTTCTTCAACCACAACGCGCTCCAGGCCGTGGAACTTCTGGACCTGGTTGATGCGGCCCTTGCCGCCTTGGCCGTCGGGACCAAACTTGTAAGCCACTTCCATGCCGGGGCGCATGCGACCACGGTTGATGCGGCCCACGCCGATCTTGCCGACGTAGCTGTTGTAGTCCAGCGAGATGATTTGCATCTGCAGCGGGCCGTTGGGATCGTCGTCACGCTGCGGCACGTGCTGCAGAATGGCTTCGAACAACGGGCGCATGTTGCCTTCGCGCACGTCCGGGGTCAGGCCGGCGTAGCCGGACAAGCCCGAGGCGTACACCACCGGGAAGTCCAGCTGTTCTTCCGTCGCGCCCAGCTTGTCGAACAGGTCGAACGTGGCGTTGATGACGAAGTCGGTACGGGCGCCCGGGCGGTCAACTTTGTTGACGACCACGATCGGCTTCAGGCCCAGGGCCAGCGCCTTGCGGGTCACGAAAATGGTCTGCGGCATCGGGCCTTCAACGGCGTCAACCAGCAGCAGCACGCCGTCAACCATGGACAGCACGCGCTCGACTTCGCCACCGAAGTCAGCGTGGCCCGGGGTGTCGACGATGTTGATGTGCGTGCCTTCGTATTCAACGGCACAGTTCTTGGCCAGAATCGTGATGCCGCGTTCTTTTTCCAGGTCGTTCGAGTCCATGACCCGTTCGGTCAGCGCCTGGTTTTCGCGGAAGGTGCCGGATTGGCGCAGCAGCTGGTCGACCAGGGTTGTTTTACCGTGGTCCACGTGGGCGATGATGGCGACGTTGCGCAAGGCGCGAGTCATAGCGAGTCCTTTAAGGTCAGGGTGGAGGGCAGCAAGCCCTCCGGCAATTCGTTCAGTGCAAGCAATGCCTGCTTGGGGTCTGGCATGGCCTGCAAGGCTTCCAGCTCAACGGCGCGTTCCAGAGAAAATGGCCCGACATGCGTGCGCCGCAGCGCCGTCAGGTGGGCGAAACAGCCCAGCACGCGCCCGATGTCCTGGGCCAGTGTTCGGATGTATGTGCCTTTACTGCAAGCCACATCGATCTCTGCCTGCGTTCCCGAAAGGGACAACAGCTCGATGCGGTGAATCGTGATCTGGCGCGGGGCCCGTTCCAGCTCGATGCCGGCGCGCGCGTACTCGTACAGCGGTTTGCCATCGCGCTTGAGCGCGGAGTACATCGGCGGAATCTGCTCGATCGTGCCCGAGAAACGTGACAGCGCGTCGCGCAGCGCCTGTTCGTCAACGGTAAAGCCCGGTTCGGCGGTGGACACGACATTGCCGGTCAGGTCGCCAGAATCGGTTTCGCTGCCAAATTGCAGCGTAGCGCGATACGCCTTGTCAGCGTTAAGCATCGCGCCGGAAATCTTGGTTGCGCGTCCCATGCAGCACACCAGCAAGCCGGTGGCGAAGGGATCCAGCGTGCCCGTATGACCGGCTTTCGCCGCGTCCATGGAACGCTTGGCGCGTTGCAAGGCGTGGTTGCTCGACAAACCTACGGGTTTGTCGAGCAACAGCACACCGTCGAGCAAAAGCCCGCGTCGTTTAGCCATCGTCGGAATCCGGTTGAAAAGCAGTGACGACAGCCCGATCAGGACTGGTCTTCAGGTTCGTCAGGCACGCCCGAGTGCGGGCCAGGCCGGTTTGCGCGGTCGATGAGGATCGACATTTCGATGCCACGGGCAATCTGCTCGTCGTGGAAGAAGCGCAAAGTGGGGACAGTGTGAATGTGCAGCAGCTTGTAAAGCTGGGAATGCAGCCAACCGGCTTTTTCGTTCAGCAAGGCGGTGGCGGCTTCGGGCTCGGCGCCCAAAACCGTGAACCACACCTTGGCATGCGCGTAGTCGGTCGACAATTCCACACCAGAGAGCGTGATCAGCCCGGCGCGAGACATATCGATCTCGCGCTGGATGATCTCGGCCAGATCCTTCTGGATCTGGTCGGCCAGCCGCAAATTGCGGCCGGGGATGGCTTTGGACTTGTGACGGCTCATTAGCAATAATGCCTCGCGACGCTTTACAGCGTACGCGCGATTTCCTTGATTTCAAAGACTTCCAGCTGGTCACCCACCTGGATGTCGTTGTTGCCGCGCAGCGTAAGACCGCAATCGAAGCCCGACTTGACTTCCTTGACGTCGTCCTTGAAGCGGCGCAGCGATTCAAGATGCCCCGTCCAGTGAACCACGTTGTTGCGCAGCAGGCGTACCTGGGAATCGCGGCGGACGATGCCGTCAAGCACCATACAACCAGCGATGTTGCCAAGGCGCGAGATGCTGTAGACCTCACGGATCTCGACCAGGCCGATGATTTCTTCCTTCTTCTCGGGCGCCAACATGCCCGACATGGCCGCCTTAACTTCATCCACGGCGTCATAGATGATGTTGTAGTAGCGCACGTCGATGCCGTTGTTCTCGGCCAGCTTCTTGGCGCTTGCTTCCGCACGCACGTTAAAGCCGATCACGACCGCGTTCGAGGCAATAGCCAGGTTGATGTCGGTTTCCGAGATGCCGCCCACGGCCGCGTGCACCACTTGCACACGGACTTCGTCGGTCGACAGCTTGACCAGCGACTGAACCAGCGCTTCCTGCGAACCCTGCACGTCGGTCTTGACGATAAGGGTAAGCGTTTGCGTGCCCTCGCCCAGGTTGTCGAACATCGATTCGAGCTTGGCGGCCTGTTGGCGTGCCAGCTTGACGTCGCGGAACTTGCCCTGGCGGAACAGCGCGATTTCGCGCGCCTTGCGTTCGTCGGACAGCGCCATCAGTTCGTCGCCGGCGGCGGGAACTTCGGTCAGACCCTGAATTTCCACCGGGATGGACGGGCCCGCCGATTGGATCGGCTTGCCGTTTTCGTCCAGCATGGCGCGCACGCGGCCAAAGCTTGCGCCGGCCAGCACGACGTCGCCGCGCTTGAGCGTGCCGCTTTGCACCAGGATCGTCGCGACCGGGCCACGGCCCTTGTCCAGACGGGCTTCGATGACCAGACCCTTGGCGGGTGCGTCTTCCGGAGCCTTCAATTCCAGCACTTCGGCTTGCAGCAGGAGGTTTTCCAGCAGATCGTCAATGCCTTCGCCGGTCTTGGCCGACACGCCCACGAAGGGCACGTCACCACCGTATTCTTCCGGCACGACCTGTTCGGCAACCAGTTCCTGCTTGACGCGTTCGGGGTTGGCCGACGGCTTGTCGATCTTGGTCACGGCCACAACCATGGGCACGCCCGCGGCCTTGGCGTGGTGGATGGCTTCACGCGTTTGCGGCATCACGCCGTCGTCGGCGGCAACCACCAGAATCACGATGTCGGTCGCCTTGGCGCCGCGGGCACGCATGGCGGTGAACGCCTCGTGGCCCGGGGTGTCAAGGAATGTCACCATGCCGCGTTCGGTTTGAACGTGGTAGGCGCCAATGTGTTGCGTAATGCCGCCGGCTTCGCCCGCGGCAACCTTGGCGCGGCGGATGTAATCCAGCAGCGAGGTCTTGCCGTGGTCGACGTGGCCCATGACGGTCACGACCGGAGCGCGCGGCAGTTGTTCGGCTTCGGACACCGTGGCGGATTCGTCCAGGAATGCTTCCGGATCGTCCAGCTTGGCGGCGATGGCCACGTGGCCCAGTTCCTCGACCACGATCATGGCCGTTTCCTGGTCCAGCACCTGGTTGATGGTGACCATCTGGCCCAGCTTCATCAGATGCTTGATGACCTCGGCGGCCTTCACGGACATCTTGTGAGCCAGGTCGGCCACGCTGATGGTTTCCGGCACGTGAACTTCGCGGGCAATGAATTCCTGCGGTGCGGGCTCGTTGCGGCGGTCGTTCTGCTGGTTGCGGCCACCACGGCCGCCGCCCTTGCCACCACCCTTGCCACCTGCACGCCAGCCATCACGGCTGGCCGGGGCGGCCGGCTTGTCGGCGGGCTTCTTGCGCGAGGCGTCATCCGACCAGGTCGAAGCAACTTCGGCGGTCTTGATGGTCTTTTTCGCGCCAGGAGCGGCGGGCTTGGCGTCCTTCTTGGCGCCAGGCGTGGCACCCGGCTTGCCGGCCGGCTTGTGCAGCGTGCCGGAAATCGGCGCGGCAGCGGCGGCTGCGGGGGCCTCCGGTTCAGGAGCACGCAGCACCTTGCGCGGACGATTCAGCATCTCGCGCAGCGCGGCGGCTTCGGCCTCGGCGGCACGGCGCGCCTCATCGCGGCCACCCGACGTAGCGGACGCAGCAAGGGGCGGGCCGGCGCGGCGGTTGTCGGCACGGTTGCCCACCTTGACGGGGGGCGCGGCCGGCGCGGGCGCGGCGGTTTTCACGGGTTCGGACTTCGCGGCAGGCTGCGCCTGGGCGATCGGCGCAGTGGCCTCGGGGGAAGGTGTATCGGACTTATTGGCTAGCACAACGGGTTCCGGCTTGGCTTCTTCAGCCTTGGGCTCGGTGGATTCAGTCTTAACTTCGGGCTTGGCCTCTTCGGCCACGGGCTCGGCAGGAGCAGGCGCCGGCGTCGGTTCGGGTTCAGGCTGGGCCTGGACTTCGGCGGCTTGCGCCTCGACGGGGGCGGGCACTTCGGCCGCGACGGGTTCAACAGGCGCGGGCGCTTCAACCGGCGCGGGCGCTTCTACAGCAACGGGCTCTTGTGCCGCGGCAGGGGCCGAAGCCTCGGCCTTGTCGGCAGCGGTCTCGCGGGGCTCGACCACGGCAGGAGCCTCGGGTGCAGCCGGCGCGGACACCTGCTGCTCTTCTTCGATCGCAACTTCATCTTCGGCACGCGCGGACGCGGCTTGCTCAAGGGCGATTTCGGAGGGATCACGCTTGACGAACACGCGCTTCTTGCGCACTTCAACCTGGATCGTGCGCGAGCGGCCGGTGGCATCAGCCTGCCGGATCTCGGACGTCTGGCGGCGCGTCAAGGTGATCTTCTTGCCTTCGGTCGCGCCATGGGCGCGACGCAGCGATTCGAGCAATTTCGCCTTGTCGCTGTCGGTGACGGAATCGTCAACCGATTTGAGGTCAACACCAGCCGAGCGCAGCTGATCCAGCAGCACATTGGCAGGCATTTTCAGCTCGGTAGCGAACTGGGCGACGGTGTTACTCGACATTAGGCTCTCTCTTCCCTATATGCAGCTATTACAAACAACGTGAACTTGCGGTGGATGAATCCAGCACTACCCACCGCAGACCCGTGTCCTTTTGGTTATTCTTCGTCGAACCAATGGGCACGGGCACGCATGATGAGGTCGCTGGCTTCCTGCTCGGTCAAGCCGGCGATTTCCGCCAGTTCGTCCGTTGCCAATTCGGCCAGATCATCACGCGTATGCACTTGACGCTCGGCCAGCTTTGCAGCCAGTTCTTGCGTCATGCCTTCGAGTTCAAGCAAATCCTGTGCGGTCTCAAGACGCTCTTCCTGGGCAATTGCCTCAGTCAGCAGCGCATTGCGGGCACGGGCGCGCAATTCATTGATGGTGTCTTCGTCAAACGCTTCGATTTCCAGCAGTTCCTGCATGGGTACGTAAGCGATTTCCTCGATACCGGTAAAACCTTCGTCGATCAGGATGTCGGCGACTTCCTCATCAACGTCCAACTTGCTCATGAACGTGGTGCGCAGACCCGAACGCTCGACTTCCTGGCGATTCAGGCTTTCTTCCGGCGTCATGATGTTGATCTGCCAGCCCGTCAGCTCGGACGCCAGGCGCACGTTCTGACCCTTGGCGCCGATGGCCTTGGGCAGGTTTTCTTCGTCAACCACGACGTCCATCGCATGCTTGTCTTCATCAACGACGATCGATTCGACGTTGGCCGGCGCCAAGGCGCCAATGACAAACTGCGCGGGGTCTTCAGACCACAACACGATGTCGACCTGTTCACCACCCAGCTCGTTACGAACCGCGGTGACGCGCGAACCGCGCATGCCGACGCAGGTGCCGATCGGGTCGATACGCTTATCGTATGCCACCACGGCGATCTTGGCACGCACACCCGCGTCGCGAGCGGCAGCCTTGATCTCGAGCAGACCCTGTTCGATTTCGGGCACTTCGTTCTCGAACAGCTGGCGAATGAACTCGGGCGAGGTGCGCGACAGGATCACCTGCTGACCACGCGCGGCGTGGTCAACACGCAACACGTAGGCGCGGACGCGGTCGGCAACCCGGAGATTTTCCTTCGGGATCATTTCGGAACGCGGCAGGCGCGCTTCGATCTTGCCGGTTTCGACAATGGCGTCGCCCTTGTCCATGCGCTTGATCGTGCCGGACACAATGGTTTCGCCACGGTCCAGGAAGTCGTTCAGCACCTGTTCGCGTTCAGCGTCCCGGATCTTTTGCAAGATGGCCTGCTTGGCCGCCTGCGCGCCGATACGGCCGAATTCGATGGGCTCAAGCGGCTCTTCGATGTATTCGCCTTCCTGAATATCAGGAACGATTTCTTGCGCGTCCGACAGCATTTCCTGCTTGTCGGGCTCTTGCAGGCCCGCTTCGTCGGGCACCACCAGCCAGCGGCGGAAGCCCTCGTGATCGCCGGTTTCCCTATCGATGGCGACACGAATGTCCGCATCATCCTTGAAGCGCTTTTTCATGGCCGAGGCCAGCGCGCTTTCCAGCGCACCGAACACGACGTCACGCGTGACGTTCTTTTCACGCGCCAAGGCATCGACCAACAGAAGAATTTCGCGACTCATCGCTTTTTGCCCTTGAAATCCAGAACGGGATCCAGTTTTGCACGTTCGATATCTTCGACCGTGAAATTCAACACCTGGATTTCGTTCTTTTTTGCCTCAAATTCGAGACCGAAGACGGTCTTGTGCATCCCAGCGTCGGCTTCCGAGGCGGCGGCGTCCTCTTCGGGCACGGTCAACGTGCCGGAGAAAACCTTACGTCCGTCTAATGCCTCACGCAGCTTGATTTCGATGCGCTCGCCTGCAAACCGGCGGAATTCGGCTTCGTTGCGCAACGGGCGGTCAATGCCCGGCGAACCGACTTCCAGTCGTTTGTAGTCGACGTTTTCAACTTCGAACACCCGCGACAACTGGCGGGAAACCTGTTCACAGTCTTCGATGCGCACACCGCCGACCCGATCGATCGTTACGCGCAAAAGGCCCAGGGCGGCACGCTCGACGTCCACGAGTTCGACGTCCATGCCGGCCAGAGCCTCTTCGGTCAATGCGAATAAATCAGCCATATACTCAAAAAAAATGGGCTGCACGCCCAGCCCACCGATATTGCGCAGAGCCCAGCCGCTTCCCTACTGCACGTAAGGAGCAATGCTGGGCAGCGCCCTATATTGCGACCTAAATTGATGCACCACGGGTCATTCCGACCCTGCCTGCCCCACAACCCGATATTGAAACCTCGGGTCCGGCGGCACTTGGCGCATATCCGATGCCAAACTGCTATTGAACAACTTCGTATTCAACAACCGCTGAGAACCGCAGCTATTGCAAACCCGCTGCGCTTCAATTGCTAATGCAAACTGCTGCCGGCTGCCGGCTATAACACCTGGCAGTCATACCAGCATTCGAACCGGTACTCATACCAGCATCCATACCAGCCGCGACCCCGGCGTTGACCCCCAGCTTTGGCAACAACCAAGCCTGCCAAAGCGGCATCTCGACCCCATCGCCCGGCAAAGGGCAATGACGCGAAGCCATGAAAACCATTGATTTTACCAGATAAACTGGAAAAACGCCTGATTCGTCACGGGCTTACGCTTATACGGGACATATCGGGGTCGGCGGCGCGCCAAACGCGCCGCCAGCAAGCGGATCAGCGGCCCTGACGGCCTCGTCCACCCATCACACCCAACCGCGATTCATGCGCCGAGGCGCCTCGCGGCTGCCAATCGTCGCCGCGCGGGCCCGACGAGGCAGAGGAAGCACTGCGCGGAGCGCGCGGCTTGCCGCCCGCCCCCGGACCCTTGTTCGCAGCCGGGCCGCCAGCATTGCGCGAACCTTCCGCCTTATTGCCGCCACGGCCGCCGGCGCCGGCAGGCTTGCCGTTACCGCTACGCCCACCATTGGCGCCACGCGCGCCCGCCGGCTTGCCACCGGGCTTGCCGCCCGAAGGTTTGCGGCCACCACCCACGGGCGCATCGGCCACGTTGCCGGCCCCGACATCAGCCGAAGCCACGTTGCCGCGTTGACCATCTGCCGCCGCCGCGCGCGGACCGCGCGGGCCTCGCGGCTTGCCGCCCGGTTTTCCGCCCGGCTTGCCGCCTTGCTTGCCACCAGGACGGCCGCCACCGGCCGCGGCCGAACGCTCGCCGCCGGGTTTGCCGCCCTTGCGGTTGCCGCCCGGCCCTTCCGAGGCCAGCGGATGACCGTTGGCATAGCCACCGGCAATCATCAATCCGGTGCCAAAGGGATCGGACGGGCATGCGGCGGTTTGACCCGCGCTACCCAGCCGGCCGCCTTGCAGTTTGCCGCGACGACCGATTCGGGCGCCGTTCATACCATTGCGATCCATCGTGCCGAAGCCGGGAGGCAGCGCGCTGTCATGCGACACGGGCTGCTTCGAACGGCGACGGTTGCCGCCGGATTCGTCGTCATCGCGCAACAGGCCCAGCTGGACCATCAGCGCGGTAACCAGCGAACCATCCAATTCTTCCCAGCGACCACGACGCAACGTGCGCGGCAGGACCACGTCACCGAAGCGAGTGCGGATCAGGCGGCTGACCGTCACACCTACCGCTTCGAACATGCGGCGGACTTCGCGGTTGCGCCCTTCCTGCAAGGTCACGCGATACCAGCGGTTGCTGCCGTCGCCACCCAGGTAATCCAGCGCGCCGAACGCGGCCACGCCGTCTTCAAGTTCGATGCCGTCCACCAGCGACTGGCGCTGCGCTTCGTCCATCTCACCCAGCACCCGGACCGCGTACTCGCGTTCCGTGCCATAGCGCGGATGCATGATGCGGTTGGCCATGTCGCCCGACGTCGTGAAAATCAGCAGACCTTCCGTGTTCAGGTCAAGGCGCCCCACCGACAGCCACTTGCCCGTGCGCAGCTTGGGCAAGCGTGCAAACACGCTGGCGCGACCGGCCGGATCGTCATGACTGACGATTTCGCCAGCCGGCTTGTGATACAGAATTACGCGCGGCGGCTTTTTCGTATTCGTGCGCATGATCGGTTTGCCGTTCACGCGGACCTGATCGTTGGGCGCAACGCGTTGGCCGATATGGGCCGGCTCGCCATTGACGGACACGCGACCGGCAACGATCAACTCTTCCATCTCGCGGCGCGAGCCGATGCCGGCGTCCGCCAGCACCTTGTGCAGCTTGGGCATGACCGAATCGCTGTTCAGGTACTTGCCCAGGCGCTGTTCCATGCGATCGGTGTTGTCGAGATACGACAACGCTTGCTCCGCTTCCTGCTCACCACCCCGGGAGTCAGCCGACTCAACCGGTGCCGCGGCCGCAACGGACTGGCCCTCAGCGGGTGCCTGCTCTGCGGCGGCGTCGCCACGGCGACGGCGGAACGGCGTCCTCAGCTTGCGACCGCGCCCACGCGCGCCGGCATCGCCTTCAGCAGAGGGTTCGCGCGCGGCGGAGGCGTCCGGCTGACCGTTGGAAACGGCGTCATCCGAACGGGGATTGTCGTCCTGCATTGCTGTATTCGTTGTCACTGGGACAGCTCCGAATTTCAAACTTGGGTAGGCCTGCCAGGGGCGGGCTCGTCATCATCAGGGGACGCCGAATCAGGATCGGCGCCAGGTTGCGCCGGATCCGCTTCGTCCGAGGCCGTGGAAACGGCATCGGGTTCGGGCCGAACAGGATCATCAAGGCCGAAAGCGGGCTCATGCCCGGCGGCGCCAGGCGCTGCGTGATCGGTCTCGTCAATCGGGTCGGTCGGTTCCGCGTGTTTTGCGTTCGCGACACTTTCCTTTGCAGCACCGGCCGTAGAGGGGTCGGCGGCCATATCGGAAATGTCGTTACCGAACCTGTCGTCGGGAAAACCGGACGGGGTCGGCATATTGGACAAGCCTGCGGCTTGCTCCCGGACGGTGGGTTCGTCGTCGGGATTCGCGCCTTCTTCTGTGCGCGAAACGACGGATTCTACGCTATCGACCGGGTCTATGGGTGCATCCTGTTCCGAAACTGACAATTCCGCAACTGGAACAGGGTCATTTTCTTCGGGGTCGGCCATATTTTCTACGGCAAGCTCGCCTTGGGCATGTTCACCGCCCTCGCCCGCCTCGGCAATGCTGACTTGCCCGTCGGCAGCGGCGTCCGCATCCCCGACTTCCGCTGCCCCTTCTGCCGGTGCCTCAGCGCCCTCGCCCGTCAGTTGCTGGACTTCACCCAGGTCCAGCCCCGCGAGCGCGGCGGCCGCGTGAGCAGATTCCAGAGGCGGCAACTCGTCCAGCGCACGCAGCCCCAGATCATCCAGGAACTGTCGCGTGGTGCCGAACAGCGCAGGACGACCCGGCGCATCGCGATGCCCGATCACCTCGATCCAGCCACGATCTTCCAAGGCCTTCACAATTTGCGAAGACACCGTCACGCCACGTATATCTTCGATATCGCCGCGCGTAACGGGCTGGCGCCAGGCAACAATCGCCAACGTTTCCATGACCGCGCGCGAATACTTGGGCGGCTTTTCAGGACTCAGGCGCTCAAGGTACCGCTGCATATGCGGGCGGCTCTGGAATCGCCAGCCGCTTGCCAACTGCACCAGCTCGAGGCCGCCATCGGCCCAATTGGCTTGCAGCGTCTCCAACAGCCCGCGTAGCTTGCTGTTATCGAATTGTTCATCGTCCCCGAATAGCTTGCGCATATCGGACAGTTGCATCGGCTGCACCGCGCATAACAACGCGGTTTCCAGCACGAGTATTGCCTCGCTATCGTTCATCGACATTCAAATTCACAAAGGGCTAACTTGCGCTAGGTTGAAAATAAGGTTAATATTCTTTTCTCAGACGCGGGGTGGAGCAGTCTGGCAGCTCGTCGGGCTCATAACCCGAAGGTCGTAGGTTCAAATCCTGCCCCCGCAACCAAATTTGATGAAGGCCTGGCGAATGCGCCGGGCCTTTTTCATTTGTGCTTCATGGATATAGCTAAAACCAGGTTGTGCGGACACGGCTTGCACGAAAGCGAACGGCACCGCGCCGGCTTTCTCGGCACGCCTAGCCGCCATCAAGACGGGGCTGCAATCGACGGCGTTGATCGGCGTATTGTTCACAAGATTCCTGGGTTGACTGCCAATGACAGGCTGGCGCCACGAAAGGCGAGCGGGTCAAGATAAAGGCGTAGTGTCTGCGCATCGGATATCGCGGCAGACGCTTTAAGCAAATTCTGGAAAAGCCGGCATCAACGGCCAGCAAGCCCGAGGGAAGCGCCGGAACCCGACGCCTGCATTTCACGGCGGTCAGTATCAAGGCCCGAATCCGCGGCCAATGATCTTGGCAATATGGCGACCGGCCACACGCCCGACAATCAATCACCCCTGCGCAAGCGAAGACCTGCTTCGTCGCGCCCTGGCCGGACGCTGGCCAGCCTTACGATTCTTGGATATTTTGAAGGTACATGCCAGCGGACACCGATTTGCCAGGACTGACATCAACGCCCATGGCCAGCCGTCCGCGCAATTGGCGAATTATACCGCCATAACGTTGTGCCTCAAGCCTGAAACGCGTGCGCGGGTGGCCTGGATCAGGCACCTGGCTTGTCCCAAGGAGCCGAACCCAAGCGCTCAACCAGAAAGTCCAACATGGAACGCAGTATCAAGGGCATTTGCCTGCGCGACGCATAAACGCCATAAATACCCAATTCCTGGGGTTTGCATTGAGGCAAGATCGCTTTCAAACGCCCCGCCGCAATATATTCATTGGCGTAGTAAGTGGGCAACATCGCAATACCCGCCCCCTCCAACGCGGCATGCAGCAGCACGGACACTTCGTTGGCGCTGATATTGCCGCTGACCGGCACATCCACGGGCAAGCCTTCCCGCTCGAAACGCCACAGGCTTTTGCCGAAATAAGAATGCGTCAGGCAGTTTCGCAGTGACAGGTCTTCGATTCGAGCCGGCACCCCCTCTCGGGCCAAATATTCGGGGGAAGCGCACACCACCGACCGGCAAACCGCCAGCTTGCGAGCGATCAGGTTCGGATCCAGGTCATTGGTGATGCGCACCGCGAGGTCGACCCGCTCTTCCACGAGGTTGACGGCGCGCTCGACCAACATCAAGTCGACCGACGTGCCCGGGTGCAGCTTCACGTAATCCGTCACGGCGCTGGCCAGATGCCTTGAACCGAACGACATGCTGGTGGTGATTCGCAACAACCCCCTAGGGGTATCTTCAGGCGTGGATACCGCGCTTCGCAGGTCACCCACCATATCCAGCATCTGGCGGCAACGGGGTAGCGTCTCGGCGCCCGCGGGGGTCAGGCTCAGGCGGCGCGTCGTACGGTGCAGCAAGCGCACCCCAACCCACTGCTCCATTTCAGCCAGATAGCGCGAAACCATGGCGCGCGACATGTCGAGATGAACCGCCGCCGCCGACAGGCTTCCCCGGTCAGCAACCTCTACAAACACCTGCATCGCCTTCAAACGATCCATGATTGTCTCGATTCTTGCATCAGACCGTACCGGTTATACCGTATTTCAGTGCAACATCTGCGCCTAAATGGCGACATTTTGAGCACTCACGCCAGCACGGCAGGCTCAAGCCGGCGGCTGCAACAACGCCTCGGCAACGGCCGCGCGAACCTCGGCAACATCCAGGCCACGCCCGATATAGACCAGGTGCGATGCGCGGTCGTCGGTTGGCCATTGCGCCAGTGCGCGCAAGGGGTACAGCTCGCCATGAACCCCATGCACCTCGCAAGGCAGCGCCTCCCCTTCGAAGCACACCAGCCCCTTCATCCGCAAAATTCCCTGCCCATAGCGTTCTTGAATGCGGGACACACCAGCAAGGAACGCGGCACGCCCGAGGGGCGACGACAAGAACAAAGAAAAGCTCGCAACCTGGCCATGCCGGTCGGCGGGTGGCCGGATAAACGCCTGAAGCCAATTCGACAAGGCAGCACCATCGCGGCGCGCAGCCACATCGGGCCCTTCGCGCAAGATGCCGGCCAGCGGCGCATCCTGGCGCTGCACACAACGCCGCGCCCCCGGGTTAATGGCAATGACTGCCTGCTCTACGCGGCGCAACTGCGCGGCGTCGGCCAGGTCGGACTTGCTGAGCACGACGGTGTCTGCCAACGCCAACTGCCGCGCGGCTTCGGGCTGGTTGGCCAATTGCGATTCACCATGACGCACATCCACCAACACGATTGCGCCGCGATACGCGTAGCGCTCCGCCAGGAACCGGTCGTGCTTGAGCATGAACAGCGTCGAAGCGGGATCGGCCAACCCGCTGGTTTCGATAATCACCCGGCGAAACGGCTTGATCCGCCGACTGACCGCCAACATGAAAAGCTCACGCAGCGTATCGACCACCGCCCCGCTGACGACGCAACACAGGCAGCCGCCCTCGATCAGGACGACATTGGCAGGCGCCAAGCGGACCAGATGGTGATCGACCCCGATATCGCCGTATTCATTGACCACGACCACGGTGTCGGCATAGGCGGGCTCGTGAAGCAGGCGGTTCAGCAGCGTGGTCTTGCCGCTGCCCAGGAAGCCCGAAATCACGGTTACGCCGATGCGCTTGTCGTCTTCAATCTGGCCTGCCATCGCACCTTGTCCCGCTCGGTTGTGTTGGATCTGGCGAAGCGTACAACAACCCGCACAACAACCGTATCCGCGTGGTAGCGGGGCGCGCAGCAAAAACTAAAAGGGCCACTCGCTTTCGCGAGTGGCCCTTCAGTTCGGCTTGGGTCCCGTGCCATTGCCATGCTTGCGCGTAGCGGCTTGTGACCTTGAATTCTTTTGGCTCCCCGAGCTGGGCTCGAACCAGCGACCTGCGGATTAACAGTCCGTCGCTCTACCGACTGAGCTATCGGGGATCTGCCAAGAACGCAATTATGAACTAAATTTTTGGCGCGCGCAAATTGCGATTTTTTTTAGTTCTTTTTGGGCCGACCGTTTCCCATCCCCAAAAAACTCTGATATGATTTCGGTCTTTCCAGATCAGGCCCCATAAACAGGGCGGCGAACTGGAAAGAACAAAGATGTTTTGCTGATCTTTTGTTCGTTGCTCCGCAACCCGGAAAGGCGATCAAATCCCAAGCAAATGGTCTTGCCGGCATAGCTCAGTTGGTAGAGCAGCGCATTCGTAATGCGAAGGTCGTAGGTTCGACTCCTATTGCCGGCACCAAATTCTAAAAGCAGCCCTCTCGGGCTGCTTTTTTCATTTCCGCGCCCCGACACGTCGGCAAGCCGCTTCCCCCCAACGGGAACTCCACCCGCCCGCCGCGCGTCCAACTTGCTGGATTTTCATTCAGCCAAGCGAAGACCACCATGCGCATCCTCCTTGTCGAAGACGACATCATGATTGGTGAAAGCGTGCTGGATTGCCTGCGCGCCGAACACTACGCCGTGGACTGGGTCCGGGACGGCAGCGCTGCTGAATCGGCACTGCGTACCGACCCCTACGACCTCATCCTGCTGGACCTGGGCCTGCCCAAGCGCGACGGCTTGGCCTTGCTGCGCGAGCTACGCGCCCGCAAGGACCGCACGCCTGTCCTTATCGCCACCGCCCGCGACGCCGTCAGCGACCGCATTGCCGGCCTGGACGCAGGCGCGGACGACTACATCGTCAAGCCATACGACGTGGACGAACTGCTGGCGCGCATGCGGGCATTGATACGCCGCAGTGCCGGCCGCGCCGAACCGGTGTTTGAACATGAGGGCATCACGATCGACCCGCAATCGCACGCCGCCATGGTGGACGGCACGCCGGTTGCGCTGACCGCCCGCGAATGGGCCGTCCTGGAGCCGCTGATCGCCCGCCCGGGCATGATCTTTTCGCGCGCTCAACTGGAAGAAAAACTCTACAGCTGGAAAGACAGCGTCAGCAGCAACGCGGTTGAGGTTTATATTCATGGCCTGCGCAAGAAACTGGGTCCGAACCTGATCCAGAACGTCAGAGGCGTCGGCTATGTCATCCCCAAAACATGAGCATCAGGCTTAGCTACTCACTGAGAGCCCGCCTGCTGTTTTTTCTGCTGGCCGCCATCGTGGTCGGCGCGTTGGCGCAAGGCGTTATCGCGTATCGCAGCACGCTGGCCCAGGCCGACGACATCTTTGATTCGCTGCTGCAACGCACTGCGCTGTCGCTGGGCACGGGCGATGGGCTGCTCAGCACCGGCCCGACGCAAAGCCTGGGCGCCGCAACGCCCATGGCAGACGATCTGATCATTCAAATCTGGACACCCGACGGCCTGCGCGTTTTCAATTCCCGTTCGCGCCGCCCCCTGCCGGATCAGATCGTCCTGGGTTTTTCCGATGCCAAAATGGAAGGCACCACGTACCGCGTGTATGCGCTGGCCACCCCGTTTCAGGTGATACAGGTGGCGCAGGACATGAACGTGCGCAAGCACATGGCGCGCGAGCTGGCGCTGCGAACCATCGCACCCATCGCGGCGGCGGCGCCCCTGTTGATGCTGGTGGTGTGGTGCGTCGTCAGTTGGTCGCTGCGACCCGTCAAGCGTGCCCGCGCTCAGGTGGCGGCGCGGCAGCCCGAAGATCTGTCGCCCGTCAACGTGCAGGGCTTGCCAGACGAGATCCGCCCGTTGATTCTTGAATTGAACCTGCTGCTGGAACGCATGCGAACCGCCTTCGCCCAGCAAAAACAATTCGTTGGCGACGCGGCGCACGAGCTGCGCTCGCCACTGGCCGCACTGCGCTTGCAGCTACAGGCTCTGCAACGGGCCGGCGACGCCGACAGCCGCAAAATCGCGGAACAGCGCCTGGCCTCGGGCATTGACCGCGCCACCCGGCTGGTGGAGCAGATGTTGTCCATGGCTCGCCACGAAAGCGCGTCGGAGCCCACGCCCGCGGCCCCCGTGGACTTGGCCGACGTGCTGCGCCAGGCGCTGTCCGAGACGCTGGCACAGGCCAATGCCAAGGCGATCGCCATCGACATGGAAGGGGCCAGCGAAGCGCGCGTACAAGGCCATCGGGACGCCCTCACCTTGCTCGCTCGCAACCTGCTGGACAACGCCATCAAGCACAGCCCGGAAGGCGGCCGCATCCGGCTACATCTGCAATCCGAAGCGGACCAGGCGTCTTTCACCATCGACGATGAGGGGCCCGGCATACCCCCCGCCGAACGCGAGCGCGTCTTCGACCGCTTCTATCGCGCCGAAGGCAACACGCAGCACGGCAGCGGACTGGGCCTGTCAATCGCGCGAGCCATCGCCGATCGCCATGGCGCCGACATCATTCTTGAGGACGCGCCCGGTGGCCAAGGGCTGCGCGCGCGCGTGCGATTTCCCATTTTGCGTTGATTACGCCGATTTAAGATTCGCCTAAGTGTCAGGCCCGAAGATAGCGCCATGTCCTCAAACATGAACGCAGGAGCCGACATGAAGACCTCGCAAATGAAACCCTCGCGCCTTGTGCTGGCGCTGCTGGCCGCTGGCGCCATTGGCGGCGCCGGCGCAACCGCCGTGACGGGCGGCGTGTCGATGGCGGCAAACGCCCCGACCGCCATCGCCGCAACGCCCTCCATCAATGCTTCCAGCCCGCCCAACTTCGCGCAGATCACGCGCGACTTTGGCCCGGCCGTCGTCAACATCAGCGTCAGCGGCACGCGCAAGGTATCCGCCGATGACGATGACCCCTTTGCCCAGTTTTTCGGCCAGATACCGGGCTCGCGCGGTCGCATGCCGTCGCGTGAAGTTCCGATGCGCGGCGAAGGTTCGGGCTTCATCATCAGCGCCGACGGCATCATCCTGACCAATGCACACGTCGTGCAGGATGCCAAGGAAGTCACCGTCAAACTGACCGACCGCCGCGAGTACAAGGCGAAAGTGCTGGGCGCGGACCCGCAGACCGATGTGGCCGTACTCAAGATCGACGCCAAGAACCTGCCGGTGGTCAAGGTGGGTGACGTGAACCAGCTGCAAGTGGGCGAATGGGTGCTGGCCATCGGCTCGCCCTACGGCCTGGAAAATACGGCCACGGCCGGCATCGTCAGCGCCAAGGGCCGCTCGCTGCCCGACGACACGTCGGTGCCCTTCATCCAGACGGACGTGGCGGTCAACCCGGGAAATTCGGGGGGCCCGCTGTTCAATGATCGTGGTGAAGTCGTGGGCATCAACTCGCAGATCTACAGCCGCACCGGCGGTTTCCAGGGCCTGTCGTTCTCGATTCCCATCGACGTGGCCTATAAGATCAAGGACCAGATCCTGGAACACGGCAAGGTGCAGCATGCGCGCCTGGGCGTGACGGTGCAGGAAGTGAATCAGGACCTGGCCAATTCGTTCAAGTTGGATTCGCCGTCCGGCGCGCTGGTGTCCAGCGTCGAAAAGGGCAGTGCCGCCGACAAGGCGGGCTTGCAACCGGGTGACGTGGTGCGCCAGATCAATGGCAGGACCATCGTGTCCTCGGGCGATCTGGCGTCGATGATTACCCTGGCTTCGCCCGGCGAAAAGATCAAGCTGGACGTCTGGCGCGCCGGTGCTCCGAAGGAACTGGTCGCTACCTTGGGCGGCGTTCCGAAGGACAAGACGCAGTCGGCGTCCGGCGATCAAGACGTGCAGCGCGGTCAACTTGGCCTTGCCCTGCGCCCCCTGAGCCCGCAGGAGCAGCAGGCCTCGGGCACCGAAGGGTTGCTGATCGAGCGCTCTGCCGGCCCGGCCGCCAAGGCTGGCATCGAACCGGGCGACGTGCTGCTGTCGCTAAACGGCGTGCCGGTGCACAACATCGGCCAGGTCAAGGAAGCGCTGTCCAAGGCCGGCAAGACCGTGGCCCTGCTGGTTCAGCGCGGCGAAGACAAGATCTTCGTGCCGGTGCAGATCGGCTGACGGCCTGCCGGCCATCCGGCCGGCCAGCTACCTTTATTCCGCGTCGGGCTGCTTGCCCGGCGCGGCGTTTGCGAAAGCCGGCAACTCGCGGCAGGCGGCATCGATGCGCGTCACGTTGGGCATCGCGGAAAGGTCACACTCGAAGCGCCGCGCATTGGCCACTTGCGGCACCAGGCACAGGTCCGCGATGGTGGGCGTGTCGCCATGACAAAAACGGCCCGTGGCGCTTGAGCGTGCCAGCTGGGCTTCCAGTGCTTCCAGGCCTTGATGCACCCAATGCTTGTACCAAGCGCTTTTTGCCGCTTCGTCCACGCCCAGCGTGTGCTTCAGGTACTTCAGCACGCGCAGGTTGTTCAGCGGATGCGTGTCGCAGGCAATACCCAGTGCCAGATCGCGCACGCGCGCGCGTCCAATCGGGTCGGCCGGCAACAGCGGCGACTGCGGATGCGTTTCTTCCAGGTATTCGATGATGGCCAGGGACTGGCCGATCACCGCATCGCCATCAATCAAGGTCGGCACCAGCGCCGTCGGGTTCAGCTTGCGATAGCCGTCCGACAGTTGCTGGCCGCCGTCCTTCAGCAGGTGTACGGGCAAATATTCGTAAGTCAGGCCCTTCAGATTCAGGGCGATACGCACGCGATACGCGGCCGAGCTGCGGAAGTAGCTGTACAACTGCATGAAGTCTTCTCCTTGTTTTTTTGGGCGCTGTGCCGCCGTGCGGGCGGCGCTTGCTTATTCCAGCGATTCCGTCTGCGCGGACTTGCGCGACAAGCCCTTGGGCAACGGAAAGGCCACATTTTCTTCCAGGCCCGGCATGGTGCGCACAGACACGGCGCCCAATTCCTTGACGCGGTCAATGACCTGCTGCACCAGGATTTCAGGCGCCGAAGCTCCCGCCGTCACGCCGATGCGCTTGCGGTCAACCAACCACGCCGGGTCAATGGATTGCGCGCCGTCGATCAGGTAGGACGCCACGCCCTTGCGTTCGGCCACTTCGCGCAGCCGGTTGGAATTGGAACTGTTCGGGCTGCCCACGACCAGCACCAGGTCGCACTCGGGCGCCAGCACCTTGACCGCATCCTGGCGGTTCTGGGTGGCGTAGCAGATGTCGCTTTTCTTGGGCTCGACAATGCTGGGAAAACGCGCCTTCAGCGCTTGCGACACCGCCGCCGCGTCATCCACGGACAGCGTCGTCTGCGTCACGAAAGCCAGGTTTTCCGGGTCGCTGACTTGCAGGCCCGCCACGTCTTCCACGGTTTCGACCAGGTACATGCCGCCTTGCGCCTGGCCCAGCGTGCCTTCCACTTCAGGATGCCCCTTGTGGCCGATCATGATGATCTCGCGGCCGGCCGCGCGCATGCGGGCCACTTCAATGTGCACCTTGGTGACCAGCGGGCAGGTGGCGTCAAACACCTGCAAGCCGCGAGCCTCGGCTTCGGCCCGCACCGCCTTGGACACGCCATGGGCCGAGAACACGACGATGGCGCCCGGGGGCGCATCGTCCAGTTCGTCGATGAAGACGGCGCCCTTGGCGCGCAGGTCTTCCACGACATAGCGGTTGTGGACGATTTCATGGCGCACGTAGATCGGTGCGCCATGCAGTTCGATCGCGCGTTCGACGATGTCGATGGCGCGGTCCACACCGGCACAGAAGCCACGCGGCTGCGCCAGCAGGACTTCGGCGTCGGAGGCGGTAACGGCCTTGCTCATCAGAGAACTCCCAGCAGCGCCACGTCCAGTTGCAAGCGGACGCCCGCAAGCGGATGGTTGAAGTCGAACAGCGCCGACTCATCGTTGATTTCTTTCAGCACGCCCGAGTAGCGGCCGCCGTTGGGGGCGGTGAACTCGACCAGGTCGCCCGGCTCGAACGTGGCGTCGGCGCCCGCGTGCTCGGCAAGCATCGCCCGCGTGACGCGCTGGATCAGTTCGGGGTTGCGGTCGCCGTAGGCGTCGGCGGGTTCCAGGGTGACGCTGAATTTCTCGCCTTCGGCATGGCCGATCAGCGCGGCTTCCAGGCCAGGCGCCCACTGGCCGCTGCCCATTTGCAGCGTGCCGGGACGGCCGTCGAAAGTATTCGTGAACACAGAGTCCTTGCCAGGACCGGACGCAAGCGTGATTCGGTAATGCAGCGTCAGGTAGGAATCCGGACGGACAAAAACGTTCACTTCGTTAGAGGCGATGCTCAAGATCTGCCACCGTATGGATATTGGATAAACCCTGATTTTAGAGCCTTATATGAAATTGTCTGTCCGGCTGGCAAAACACGAGCGTCCCCGAGAGCGGCTGCTACGCCATGGCGCAGCAGCGCTCCAGGACGCAGAGCTGCTGGCGCTGGGGCTGCGCACGGGGATTCCGGGCACCAATGTGGTGGATCTGTCCAACCGGCTGCTTGAGCGTTTTTCCGGCCTGCGCGGCCTTTTGGGGGCCACACCCGAGGAACTCATGGCCGTTCCGGGGCTGGGCGCCGCCAAATCCTGCACCCTGGCCGCCCTGCTGGAGCTGGCGCGCCGCGCCGTCGAAGAAGACCTGACCCGGCCCCATTCTGTGCGCCATCCCGCCCAGGTAAAGCAATATTGCCTGACGGCGCTGGGCCATCGGCGGGTGGAACACTGCATTGCCCTCTACCTGGACAACCAGCTACGGGTGATCGCCACGGGCGAACTGGCGCGCGGAACACTGTCGCAGGCATCGGTTTACCCCCGCGAGGTCGTGCGCGAGGCCCTGCGCCACCACGCGGCGGCCCTGATCGTGGCGCATAACCACCCTTCTGGCATGGCCGAGCCCAGCGCGGCGGATCGGGGCTTCACGCAACAGCTGAAACAGGCGCTGGCCCTCGTGGACGTTAAACTGGTCGACCACCTGATCGTGGCCGGCGCGTCGGTCATATCCATGGCGGAACTGGGCGGGCTGTAGCGGGCGGCAGGGTGCTTGTCGGCACGCCCCAAGCCGCCGGATTTCGTTAGACTGCCGAGCGGAATTGCTTTAGGCTTTAACCTATTCGCGCTGGAACATTTGCTGGAACATTTGCTGGAACATTTGCTGGACCATTCGCTAGAACACCCGCTGGACCATTCGCCGGAACATTCCGGCCGACACGAAAACGCTTCTGATGAAACGCTTGTGGGACATTTCCCCGCCCGTCTCCACGGCGTCACCGGTTTTCCCCGGCGACACGCCGTACCGCCAGCAATGGAAGTGGTCGCTGACGCCCGGCTGTCCGGTCAACGTCAGTGAAATCACGCTGTCGCCGCACATCGGCGCCCATGCCGACGCCCCCCTGCACTATCAGAACGGCGCTGCCGCCATCGGCGCGGTCTCGCTGGAACCATTTCTGGGTCCTTGCCGCGTCATTCACGCCATTGATTGCGGCCCGTTGATCACCACGGACCACCTGGCGCACGCAGCGCTGAACCTGCCGCCGCGCGTGCTCGTGCGCACTGCCAAGCATGCGGCGCAAGATTGGTGGACGGACGATTTTTCGGCCTACGCCCCCCAAACCATCGAATGGCTGGCCGAACGCGGCGTCATGCTGATCGGGTTGGATACCGCCAGCATCGACCCCGCGTCCAGCAAGACCCTGGACAGCCACCATACGATCTTGCGGCACGACATGCGGGTACTGGAAAACCTGGTTCTCGATGATGTGCCCGAAGGCGATTACGAATTGATCGCCCTGCCGTTGGCGCTGGTCCAGGCCGATGCCAGCCCGGTACGCGCCGTATTGCGCGAACTGTAGGCTGGTCCGCTGGCTTTCGGGCGGCCACCTTATACGGGCCGCCCGCCTTGAAAGACGCACGACCATGAACCTTTCCCCAGATCACGCCGTCGCGCTTGCGCGCGCCCGTTCCTGCGCGCCGGGCTGGCGCGCATTGCCCGCCGCGGCCCGCCGCGCTGCCCCGCCCTGCCACGGAGGCCAAGCATGAGCTGCCCGCACCGCCCCGAAGACATCGTCCACCAGGAAAAAGCGCAGCTCGATTTCACGCGCGACATGACCTACGGCGACTACCTGCATCTGGATCAGGTGCTGGGCGCGCAGCATCCGCTGTCGCCCGAGCACAACGAGATGCTCTTTATCATCCAGCACCAAACCAGCGAACTCTGGATGAAGCTGATGCTGCATGAGTTGCGCGCAGCCATCGCCAGCGTGGCGGCCGACCGGCTGCAACCGGCCTTCAAGATGCTGGCGCGAGTCAGCAAGATCATGGAGCAGCTGGTTCATGCCTGGGATGTGCTGGCCACGATGACGCCGCCCGAATATTCGGCGCTGCGGCCGTACCTTGCGCGTTCCAGCGGATTCCAGAGCTACCAGTACCGCCAGATCGAATTCCTGCTGGGCAACAAGAATGCGGCCATGCTGAAACCGCATGCGCACCGCGAAGACCTGCTGGCCCAGGTGCGCAGCGCGTACGACGCGCCCTCGCTGTATGACGAGTCCCTGCGGCTCTTGGCGCGCCATGGCATCGCCGTGCCGGCGGACCGCCTGGAACGTGACTGGACCCAGCCCTATGAATCGTCGGAAGGCGTGGAAGCCGCATGGTTGACGGTGTACCGCGACACCGATCGCTATTGGGACCTGTATCAGCTGGGCGAAAAACTGACCGATCTGGAAGACGCGTTCCGACTGTGGCGATTCCGCCACGTCACAACGGTTGAGCGCGTCATCGGCTTCAAGCGCGGCACCGGCGGCACGTCGGGCGTGGATTACCTGCGGCGGATGCTGGATGTCGTCCTGTTCCCCGAGATCTGGAAACTGCGCACGGAACTGTAAGGGCCCGTCCCCTTTTGCGCCCGGTGGCGGGCTGCCGATTCTGGCCTGCCCGCCCTGGTCTACCGGGAAAAACCCGTGCTAGAATTTGGGGTTACTTTTTGGATACGTGGCTGGAATCCTTGCGTGGGCGTTCTACTGTGAACGGCATAACGCGTCCTGGCTGGCGACCCTACAACTTGAAAGACCCCTTGGCGGGTCCTAGGATAAGCACCATGAAAGAAGGCATTCACCCCGAATACCGCGAAGTCGTCTTCGCCGACCTGCAAACGGGTAACAAGTTCATCACCCGTTCGACCGTGCACACGCGCGAAACCGTCGAAATCGACGGCAAGACGTACCCGCTCTTCAAGTGCGACGTGACCTCCGAATCGCACCCGTTCTATACGGGCGCCCAAACGCGTATCGTCGAAACCGGCCGTGTGGAAAAGTTCCGCGCCCGCTTCGCCCGTACCGCCGGCACGGTCAAGTCCGCTTCCTGATCCTGTTGCTCCTGCGGGAGTCACAGCAAAAAGGCAGCCTCCGGGCTGCTTTTTTTTCCTCCCTTGCCTGCTTTTTGCAAGCCAGGGGCTGGCGCAACCTGATCCCTCGGTTACATTAACGCCCGTGTCCCCACTTTCTTTTTCCACTCCTGCCCGGCTCACGTCCGTGGCAACCGCGAAGCTTCCCAGGTTGATCCTGCTGGGCCTGGCGCTGGCCTATATCGTGGCCGGCCTGTTCATGCGCGACCCGTGGAAAACGGACGATGCGGTTGGCTTGGCGACGATGATCACCGCCATCCGGGAAGGCGGCATCACGTGGCTGCTGCCCCAGGTCGGGCTGCTGGCCCATGCCGAAGAAGGCCCGCTGATTACCTGGGTGGGCGCCATCTGCATCTGGCTGTTCGGCCCGTTTATCGGCGATATCACCGCCGGCCGCCTGCCGAATCTGCTGTGGTTCGGCATCACGGCCTCCAGTGTCTGGTACGGCACCTACCTGCTGGGCCGCCGTAGCGAAGCACAACCCCTGGCGCTGCCCTTTGGCGGCGAACCCGAACCGCGCGACTACGGACGCATGCTGGCCGACGCCGCGCTGCTGCTGCTGCTGGCCACTGTGGGCATCCTTCAGCGCACGCACGAAACCACTGTCGTACCCGCCATCATGGCCTGCCAGGCGCTGGCCTTTTATTCGTTGGCGCGCAGCGTCGACCGGCCGGTTACCGGCACCACCACGCTGGGCATCGCGCTGGCCGCAAGCTTTCTTACGCGCGGTTGGGTGGGCGCGATTCCCATCATGATCGGCGCACTGCTGGCGTTCTATCCGCGCAGCCAATTGTGGAAGTGCAAGCGCTGGCTGCCGTGGGCGGTGCTGGTGACGGTAGCGCTGATCCTGGCGTGGTGGATCCCGGCCAGCGAAAGCAGCCAGTATTGGATCCGCAACTGGAAGACCTGGAACCTGACGTCATTCGCCTTGCCGACCTGGCATGACATGGGCCGCACGCTGCGCGACTTGCCCTGGTACTTGTGGCCGACATGGCCGCTGGCCTTGCTGGCGGTCTGGCGCTGGCGCGAATGGATCTACGCCCCGCACATCTGGCTGCCGTTGATGCTGCTGGTCTGCGCGGCACTGGTGCTGTTCGTACTGGAAGAGGCGTCCGACTCGGAATACGTGATGCTGGCCGTACCCTGCGCCGTGCTGGGCGCGTTCTCGTTACCCACGCTGCGCCGTGGCGTGGTCAATACGCTGGACTGGTTTGCCGTCATGTGTTTTTCGCTGACGGCCGCCACCGCGTGGCTCGGCTGGGTGGCCCTGCACTTCAATTGGCCGGCGCAGATTTCCCGCAACATTGCCCGCCAGACCACCGGCTACGAGCCCGTCATTTCGTGGGGCGCCTTCACGCTGGCGGTGATCTTTACCGTGGCCTGGATTGCGCTGGTGGTGTGGCGCCTGCGCGTACGCCCGCAAGCGCTGTGGCGCGGCACGGTGCTGTCCGCCGGCGGCCTGACCGTAACGTGGATTCTGCTTGTGCTGCTGTGGCAACCCGCCGTGGACTACGCGCGCAGCTATCGCACGGTATCGGGCCAACTGGCGCAGGCACTGGCGCAACATGCGCGACCCGGCGAATGCGTACGTGGCCTGAGCCTGGGCAGCGGCCAGCGCGCATCGTTCCTGATCTTCGACAATCTGACCTTCACGTTCGACGCGAAGTGCACGCTGATCCTGCAACAGACTAACAACCAGAGCCTGCGCGACAACACTGCCGCTTATAGCGACGGGGCCGACGTGTTGTGGCAGGGCGGCCGCCGCGCCGATCGCCAGGAAGTGTTCCGACTGCTGCGAGTCGGCCCGAACCGATGAATTCCGTCAACGCGGCGCCGATATCCTTCGGCGCCACTGTGCGCGGCATCGCCAAACAAGCGTGGCCGGTGCTGATCAGCCAGTGGGCCGGCATTTCGTTCGGCGTGCTGGACACCGCCATGACAGGCCACTCCAGCGCCAGCGACCTGGCCGCGATGGCCTTGTCCGCCTCTATCTACATCACCGTTTTCGTTGGCCTGATGGGCGTGGTACATGCGCTCATCCCCATCCTTGCGCAGCATTTCGGCGCCGGCAACAACGACGAAGTCGGCCGCAGCTGGGGCCAAGGCGTCTGGCTGGCGCTGGGCTTGTCCGTGGTGGGCGCGGTGCTGATGCTATTCCCGGACGTGTGGTTGTCGATGTCGGGCGACGTGGCGCCGGGCGTGCGCGAACGGATCGGGTCCTACTTGCAGGCCTTGGTGCTGGCCCTGCCGGCCGCGCTGGTGTTTCGCACCATCTACGCGCTGGGCACCTCGGTGTCACGGCCAAAGCTGGTCATGGCAATCAACCTGTCCACCATTGCATTCAAGGCGTTTTTCAACTGGCTGTTCATCTACGGCAACCTGGGCCTGCCCGCCATGGGCGCCACCGGCGCGGGGCTGGCAACCGCCGTGGTGTCGTGGATGAGCCTGGGCCTGGGCCTCTGGGTCATCACGCACGATCGCTTCTATCGCCGCTTCAATCTGCGCGTGGGCAAGCCCGACTGGAAGACGTTGAAGGAACTGCTGCGCCTGGGCATCCCCATGGGCGGCTCGTACCTGGTCGAGGTGTCGGCCTTTACTTTCATGGCCCTGCTGGTGGCGCGCGAAGGCACGTACGTCACCGGCGGACACCAGATCATGTCGAACCTGGCGGCCCTGTGCTACATGATGCCCATGGCGCTGGGCGTGGCCACCGCGGCGCTGACCGCGCAGGCCATCGGCGCGGGCAATCTTGCGCACGCGCATCGCACCGGCATGGCCGGGCTGGCGCTGGGCCTGATCGGCGCATTGTTGACCGCCGCCGTGCTGTTGGTGGGCCGGCCCCTGATCCTTGCCGCATACACGGACGACATCGGCGTGGCTGCCGTGGCAACGACGCTGCTGGCGGTGTTGCCGCTGTTTCACCTGTTCGATTCCATGCAATGCATCAACTCTTACCTGCTGCGCGCCTACAAGGTTGCGGTGGTGCCGCTGCTGTTGCAGGTGGTGGCGCTGGCGGGCGTGGGGCTGGTCGGCGGCTGGTGGTTCGGCTTTGGCCCCGGCCGGGGTGGCCTGGACGGCGTCCGCAACGCGTTGCTGCCCGGCTCACCCGAAGGCGCGGGCAGCATGTGGTTGATGGCAATGGTGGGCTTGGCGCTGTCCGCCATCCTGCTGCACATCTGGTACCGCCGCATCGTTCGCACGTTGGCCGTGGGGCGGTAGCCAACACGGCCCTGCCCTGGCGCCCTCCCGTGGCGCCCTCCCCTGGCGCCTTTCCGCGGGGTTACGGAAATAAAAAAGCAGCCAGACGGCTGCTTTTTTTGTGATTGACGGCTGAAACCGGAAACAACCGGGTCAGACAGCCTCGATCAAACCACCTTCGGTCGCTTGTCGATCACGCGGCGCGCCTTGCCGGTCAGCGTGCGTTCCACATGGCCGGCGTCCGACACCTGGATGCGCGCGCTGACGCCGATGTGCGTCTTCACGGCATGCTGCAACTGCTTGCCCAGGTTATTGCGTTCGGCGTCCGACAGCCCCGAGAACTCGGCGCGCACTTCGGTCAGGATTTCAAGCTCGTCCATATTGCCGGTACGCGACAGGACCAGCTGATAATGCGGCGCCAGCTGGGCGATCTTCAGCACCAGTTCTTCCACTTGCGTCGGGAACATGTTCACGCCCCGCACGATCAACATGTCGTCGCTGCGGCCGGTGATCTTGCCGATGCGGCGCATGCTGCGCGCCGTGGGCGGCAACAGGCGGGTCAGGTCGCGAGTGCGGTAGCGGATGATCGGCATCGCCTCTTTGGTCAGCGACGTGAACACCAATTCGCCGGCCTCGCCATCGGCCACCGGTTCGCCGGTGTCCGGATTGATGATCTCGGCGTAGAAGTGGTCTTCCCAGACGACCGGGCCGTCTTTGGTTTCCACGCACTCGCTGGCCACGCCCGGGCCCATCACTTCCGACAAGCCGTAGATATCCACCGCATCGATACCGGCTTCGGCCTCGATATCGGCACGCATCTGGCCCGTCCACGGCTCGGCGCCGAAGATGCCGATACGCAGCGAGCTTTGACGCGGATCAATGCCCTGGCGGCGCTGTTCTTCGAGAATATTGCAGAAATAGGAGGGCGTGACCATGATGATGTCCGGACGGAAATCGTTGATCAACTGCACCTGCTTTTCGGTTTGCCCGCCCGACATCGGGATGACCGTGCAACCCAGGCGCTCGGCGCCGTAATGCGCGCCCAGCCCGCCAGTGAACAGGCCATAGCCATAGGCGATGTGCACCGTGTCGCCCGGCTTGCCGCCGGCCGCGCGGATCGAGCGCGCCACCAGGTTCGCCCAGTTGTCCAGGTCGCCCTTGGTGTAGCCCACCACCGTCGGTTTGCCCGTGGTGCCGCTGGACGCGTGAACGCGCGAAATACGCTCGCGCGGCACGGCAAACATGCCGAACGGATAGTTGTCGCGCAGTTCCTTCTTGGTCGTGAAAGGAAACTTCGAAATATCGGACAGCTGCTTCAGGTCGTCGGGATGCACGCCCGCTTCGTCGAACGCTTTCTTGTAATGCGCAACATTGTCGTACGCATGCTTGAGCGACCACTTGAGGCGCTCGAGCTGCAGCGCGCGCAGCTCGTCCTGGCTGGCATGCTCGATGGGGTCCAGCCCCGGCTTGCTCATGGTGTTGGACATGGTTATCTCTCTCCTGAATTTCTCTTTACGCCGGTCCGCTCGGCGCGCGGGTTCTATCTTTGTTGGATGACGAATGTTCTAGTGGCGTTGGACCGTCATCCTCAGCCTTCGGCGGGAACCCCCACGATCTGGCCCTTGATGCGATAGGACCGCCCGCGAAACAGGGCGACATTGCGGCCGTCCTGGTTGGTAACGGTAACGTCGTACACGCCCGTGCGGCCGGCCAGCGAGCGCTCTTGCGCCACGGCGGTCAGCAAGTCGCCTTCGAAACCCGGCGCCAGGTAATCAATGGTGCAGCCCGACGCCACGGTGCTGACATTGCGGGAATTGCACGAGAACGCGAACGCGCTGTCGGCCAGCGCAAAGATAAAGCCGCCGTGGCAGGTCTTGTGGCCGTTCAGCATGTCGCCGCGCACGCGCATCGTCAGCCGCGCATAGCCGGGCGCCATTTCCTCGACCTTCATGTCCAGGCCTTGCGAGGCCGCGTCGCCCGCGTACATCACGGTGCCAACGGCCTGCGCCAATTCCTGCGGATCGCTGGGCGCTTCAATGGGGGGAACGTGCACGGTCATCATTGCCCCTTGAATTGCGGTTCGCGCTTGCCCAGGAACGCGGCCACGCCTTCGGCGTAGTCGGCGCTACGGCCCAGTTCGCGCATCATGTCGCGTTCCAGATCCAGCTGCGTCGACAGATCATTGCCCAGGCTGGCCTGCATGGCCCGCTTGGTGTATGCCAGACCCTTGGTGGGTGCCGTGGAAAAGTGCTGCGCCAACCGTTCCAGCGTGGCGTCGAATTCCTCGTCCGCCACGCACTGCCAGATCAGGCCCCATTCCTCGGCTTGCTTGGCGCTGAGCTTGTCGCCCAGCATCGCCAGGCCCATGGCGCGCGCGCGGCCCACCAGTCGCGGCAGCGCGAACGTGCCGCCGGTGTCGGGGATCAAGCCCAGGCGGCAGAACGACTGAATGAAATTGGCCGACGCCTTGGCGATAACGATGTCGCCCGCGAACGCCAGGTTGGCGCCCGCCCCCGCCGCCACGCCGTTCACGCCGACCACAACCGGCATCGGCAAGGCGTTCAAGCGGCGCACCAGCGGCGCGTAGAACTTGTCGACGGTTTCGCCCAGGTCCGGCGGCGTACCGTCTTCGGCGGGCTTGCGCTCGCTTAAGTCTTGCCCCGCACAAAAGCCCCGCCCTGCGCCGGTCAGCACCAACACGCGCGCGCCCTCGGTTTCCACGCGCGTCAACGCGTCGGCCACTTCGGCGTGCATGTTCGCGGTGAAGCTGTTCAGCTTGTCCGGGCGGTTCAGCGTCAGTCGGGCGATGCCGCCCGACAAATCAAATTGAATATCCTGATAGCTCATAAGCGTCGCCCTGCTTAGACGTGACGGCGGGTTTGCACCACGCGGAAGCGGTTCGACACGAAGGCGGTGTCGGACAGTGCGGCGTTGGCGGCCGGGTTGGCGCCGGTGCCGTGGAAGTCGCTGAAGGCCGCGGTCTGGTTGACGAACACCGCGCCCGTCAGGTTCAGCGACAGCGACACGCCGGACACTTCGGCCGCGTCCTGCACCTGGTCGGCCACTTGGGGGTCGGTGGTGTAGGCCGACAGCGACAGCGCACCGTGCTGAATGACGCTGTCACGCGCCAGCTCGACGCTGTGGGCGGTGGAATCCGTAGCCACCACGAAGGCGATCGGGCCAAACCATTCCTGGCTGATGGCGGCGTTGCCGGCTTCCGTACGCAGCAGCAGCGGCGTGCGCACGCGGGCATTTTCAAACTGCGGGTGCGTCAGCGCCTTGCTGTCCGCCACCACCGGCAGGCCCAGCGCGCGGGCCTTTTCGATGCGTTCGACGATGCCGTCGTTCTGGATGGCGCCCGTCAATTCCACGGCGCGGGCGGCGTCGGCGCCCAGCTTCTCCAGCGCCACGCCCAGGGCAGCCGCGACGTCGTCAAAACTGACGCGGCCTTCCGGCGTGTTGATGCCGTCGCGCGGCACGTAGATGTTTTGCGGCGCCGTGCACATCTGGCCCGAGTACAACGCCAGCGAGAACGCCAGGTTGCGCGCCACGCCCTTCAGGTCGTCGGTGGAATCGATGATGACCTGGTTGACGCCGGCCTTCTCGGTGTAGACCAGCGCCTGGCGCGCGTTGTCTTCCAGCCAGTTGCCGTTGGCGGTGCTGCCGGTAAAGTCCACTATCTTGACGGCCGGGTCCAGCGCCAGCTTCTGCGCCGTGTCGTCGCCAGCTTCGTGCGCGGCCAACAACACCACATCGGGATCAAAGCCGGCTTCTTGCAGCACTTCGCGCGCGACCTTCACGGTGATGGCCAGCGGCAGGATCGCGCCCGGGTGCGGCTTGACGATAACGGTGTTGCCCGTGGCCAGGCTGGCGAACATGCCGGGGTAGCCGTTCCATGTTGGGAACGTCGAGCAACCGATCACCAGCGCCACGCCACGCGGCACCACGGTGAACTGCTTTTCCATGCGGATGGGGTCATTTTTGCCTTGCGGCTTTTCCCACATCGCCACGCCCGGAATGCGCGACATTTCCTGCCAGGCGTAGGTCACGGCTTCAAAGCCGCGGTCTTGCGCGTGCGGGCCGCCGGCCTGAAAGGCCATCATGAAGCCCTGGCCGGTGGTGTGCTGCACGGCGTAGGCAATTTCAAAACTCAGCTTGTTCAAGCGCGCCAGGATTTCCAGCGACACGCCCACCCAGGCTTGCGGACCGGCACGGCGCCAATCTTCCAGCGCGCGCTTGGACGCGCCGATCAGCTTGTCGACCGGCACATGCGGGTACGTAATGCCTAGGTCGAAACCGTAGGGCGATTTCTCGCCGCCCACCGTGCCGTCGGCGTCGTGCAGGTTCAGGGGAAACGGTTTGCCCTTGAGCGCTTCGAAGGCGGCGCGGCCGTCGTCGTTGGCCGTTTCGCCATAGTTGCGCGGGCTGGGCGATTCGGCAAACGGGCTCCAGTAGCCGCGCAGCGCGGCAGCCGCCAGGGATTGTTCCAGCACGGGCTGGTGACGCTCGAAGAATTTTTGGGACACGCTTGTCTCTCCAATGAATTAGGGGTGTCTGACCGGCACGGGCCGCGTCAGGTTTCCTGGTCGAAGTCGATGACCAGGCGGTCGCTGACCGGAAAGCTCTGGCAGCTCAGTACGAAACCGCGCGCCACTTCGTAGTCTTCCAGGGCGAAGTTGGCATCCATGTCCACTTCGCCTTCGATGACCTTGCAGCGGCAGGTGGAACACACGCCGCCCTTGCACGAATAGGGCAGCTCGATTCCCTGCGCCAGCGCCGAGTCCAGCACGCTGTCTTTATTCTTATCAATCACGAACATGCGGCTGTGGCCGTCTTGCACCACGGTCACTTCGCACTGGCCCTTGCCTGGCGCCTGCGGGGCGTCGTGGCCGGTACGCAGTGCGCGCGGCCCCTTGGGCGCGCCGAACAGTTCAAATTTGATGTTCGCCTTGGGAATGCCGCGCGCTTGCAGCCGCTCGACCACGCTTTCTGTCATGGTTTGCGGACCACAGACAAAAGCGTAATCGATGTCTTCGGGGCTCATCCAGGCCGACATCAGCTGGTCGACCTTATCGCCGTCCAGGCGGCCGTTGAACAGTTCGATGTCTTGCGTCTCGCGGCTCATGACGTAGACCAGCGAGAAGCGCTCCATGTACAGGTTTTTCAGGTCTTCGATTTCTTCGCGGAACAGCACGGCCGACGACGCACGGTTGCCAAAGAACAGCGTGAACTTGCTGCGCGGCTCGATCGACAGCGCGGTTTTCACCAGCGAGAACACCGGCGTGATGCCGCTGCCCACCGCGAAGGCCACGTAATGGCGCTGGTTCTCGGGCGAGAAGTCCACCGTGAAGTTGCCGGCGGGCGCCATCACTTCCAGCGTCTGGCCGGGTTGCAGTTCATGGTTGGCCCAGCTCGAGAACGCGCCTTCGTCGACCTTCTTGATGGCCACGCGCAGCAGCTTGTCGTGCGGCGCGGAACAGATCGAGTACGAGCGGCGCAGCTCTTCGCCGTTCAGTTGCGTGCGCAGGGTCAGGTACTGCCCCGGCAGGAAGGCAAACTCGTCGGTCAGCGTGTCGGGCAGGTCAAAGGTCACCACCACGGCATCACGCGTGTTGCGCGCCACCGAGGCCACCTTCAAGGAATGAAATTGGTTGCTCATCTTGAAACCGCTCTCAGTGAGTCTTGAAATAATCGAAGGGTTCGCGGCAAGACACGCAGCGATACAGCGCCTTGCACGACGTGGACCCGAAGTTGCTGACCATCCGCGTATCGCGCGAGCCGCAGCGCGGGCACGCGATGGCGGGCGCGACAGCGCGGCGGCTGATGCCCGAAATGTCGATGGCGCGCTCGGCGGGCGCGGCGATGCCGTAACCCTTGAGCGCTTCGCGGCCCTTTTCGCTCATCCAGTCGGTCGTCCAGGCGGGCGCCAGACGGGTGTCGACACGGACGTCGGCCACGCCATGGCGGGCCAGCGTCTGTTGGATGTCCTGTGTGATTTCTCGCATGGCCGGGCAGCCGGAATACGTGGGGGTGATGACGACGACACAGGTGTCGCCTTCCCAGTTCACCTCACGCACCACGCCCAGGTCCACCACGGACAGCACGGGGATCTCCGGGTCGGGGACCTCGTGCAGCCAGGCATAGACCTGGTCGGCGGAAACGGGCGCCAGCGCGTTCACCAGGTGGCTCCCGGGTAGGCGCGCGGCAGGTACTGCATTTCGGCCAGCACGTAGCCCAGCTCTTCGGTGTGCTTGCCCTGGCGACCGCCCCGGTAGGCCAGATGGTTGGCCGCGGTTTCATCGGGAACGGTCAGCGTGGCTTCTTCCAGCACTTCGCGCACGTGCGCCAGCCACGGTTCGCGCAGCGCGGCCAGTTCACAGCCGATGCCGCGCGCGGCCACGTCCTGGTCCACGGCGTCGTCGGCGAACAGTTCGCCGGTAAAGCGCCAGGCGTCGTCGATGGCGGCCTGCATCTTGGCGTGGCTTTCGTCGGTGCCGTCGCCCAGGCGCACGACCAGGTCCGACGAGCGGCGCACGTGGTAAGTGACTTCCTTGATGGACTTGGCGGCGATGGCGGCCACGCGTTCGTCGGAGGATTGTTCCAGGCGTTGCAGCAGGAAGTAGTGCCAGACGTCGAACAGGAACTGGCGCGCCATGGTGTCGGCATAGTTGCCATTGGCGCGTTCGACCAGCAGCACGTTATGGAATTGGTGGGCGTCGCGGTGATAGGCCAGCGCGTCTTCATCGCGGCCCGCGCCTTCGACGTCACCCGCCAGCGTCAGCCACATGCGCGCCTGCCCCAGCAGGTCCAGCGCGGTATTGGTCAGCGCCAGGTCCTCTTCCAGGATGGGGCCGTGCCCGGTCCACGCGCCCAGCCGCTGCGACAGGATGAGCGACGAATCGCCCAGGCGCAGCAGGTATTCAAACAAAGTCTTGTCCATGTCCGCCTGCCGCCTTACATGTGCTTGATTTCTTCGGGCATCGGGAAAAACGTGGGATGCCGGTAGACCTTGCTGTTGGCCGGCTCGAACAAGGGTTCCTTGTCGCCGGGGCTGCTGGCCGAGATGTCCGAGGCGCGCACGACCCAGATGCTCAGACCTTCGTTGCGGCGCGTGTAGACGTCACGCGCGTGATTGATCGCCATTTCGGCGTCCGGGGCATGCAGGCTGCCGACGTGCTTGTGGGCCAGGCCGTGCTGGCTGCGGATGAACACTTCCCACAAAGGCCAGTCTTTGCTCATGATGGATATCCTTGAAATGCCGGGCGCGCGCGGCGCGCACCGGTATGCAGTGAAGGTTGCGGTATGGGTTGCAGCAAGGGTTGCGGCGCGGGATGCGGACGCGGGTTGCAGGCGCGGGTTGCAGGCGGGCAGGCGTTGCAGACCGCCTCAAGCGGCCTTGCGTTGCGCCTTCTTGTCCGCGTAAGCGACCAATGCGTCGCGCACCCAGGCGCCGTCTTCGTGCGCCTTGACGCGCGCGGCCAGGCGTTCGCGGTTGCACGGCCCATTGCCTTTGAGCACGGCGTAGAACTCGCTCCAGTCGATCTCGCCGAAGTCGTAGTGGCCGCGTTCCGCGTTCCACTTCAGGTCGGGGTCCGGCACGGTCAGGCCCAGGTATTCGGCCTGCGGCACGGTCTGGTCCACCATCTTCTGGCGCAGCTCGTCGTTGGAGAAAAGCTTGATCTTCCAGGCCATCGATTGCGCGCTGTTGGGCGAATCGGCGTCCGACGGGCCGAACATCATCAGCGCCGGCCACCACCAGCGGTTCAGCGAATCCTGCACCATCGCCTTTTGCTCGGGTGTGCCATGCAGGCACATCTGCATCAACAGGTCATAGCCCTGGCGCTGGTGGAAGGACTCTTCCTTACAGACGCGCACCATGGCGCGCGCGTAGGGGCCGTAGGAACAGCGGCACAGCGGAATCTGGTTGATGATGGCCGAGCCATCGACCAGCCAACCGATCATGCCGATGTCCGCCCAGCTAAGGGTCGGGTAATTGAAGATGCTGGAGTACTTGGCGCGGCCCGCGTGCAGGTCGTCGATCAGGTCATCGCGCGATACGCCCAGCGTCTCGGCGGCGCTGTACAGATACAGCCCGTGGCCGGCCTCGTCCTGCACCTTGGCCAGCAGGATCGCCTTGCGCTTGAGCGACGGGGCCCGCGTGATCCAGCTGCCTTCGGGCAGCATGCCGACGATTTCCGAGTGCGCGTGTTGCGAGATCTGGCGCACCAGCGTCTTGCGGTAGGCATCGGGCATCCAGTCCTTGGCCTCGATGCGCACGCCATCGTCTATGCGGCGCTGGAACGTCTGTTCGGGGCCTTCAAGCTGGTCGGCGGTTTTGACCTGCTTGACGCCGGTTTCGACGAGTTGAGCGTACATGTTTGTCTCCTTGAGACGGTTTGCGAAATCGCAAGGCAAACGTTCCGCAGCGCCGTCATGTCATAGGCGGATTATTTAATACAAAAAAACCATTGTCAAACGCAAAGCTGTATCACATTGGATTTATGTATCATATTGCGGATCCTGATATCGGCCGCATGCGGCCCCCCTTATGGCAAACCCTACGTCGCCTTTGGACCGTTTCCTGTCCCGCTTGCTGAAAAGCGACCCGCCTCGCGCCAAATCGCTGTGCGTCAGCTTGCTGGGGGACGCGTTGGCCCCTCACGGCGGCGCCATCTGGCTGGGCGACCTGATCGAATTGCTGGCCCCGCTTGGTATCAATGAACGCCTGCTGCGCACCAGCGTTTTCCGGCTGGTGGCGCAAAACTGGCTGCAATCGGAACGACATGGCCGGCGCAGTCTGTACCTGATTTCGGAACAGGGGCTGCGACATACCGCACATGCCTCGCAGCGCATCTACGAAGGTGCAACGCAGGACTGGAACGGGGAATGGACCCTGGTGGCGCTACCGCGCACGGGCAACGGGCTGGCCGAGCGCGCCGAGTTGCGTCGGGAATTGGTCTGGGAAGGGTTCGGCATGATCGCGCCGGGCCTGTTCGCCCACCCGCACACCGAGGCGCGGGCCGCGCACGACATTCTTGAAAAGCTGGGTATCCCGGATCGGGCGCTGGTGCTGTCGGCCCGGGATCTGGCCGGCGCGGGCGGCCTGCCGATCGCCAGCCTGGCGTCGCAATGCTGGAACCTGGATGACGTGGCCGAGCAGTATCGCCAGTTCTCCCGCAACTTTGGCCCGCTGGAAAAATTACTGGATGACGCGCCGCCGCCCGCCGACGCGTTCGTCGTTCGGGTCATGCTGTTGCACAATTGGCGCCGGATCGTTCTACACGACCCGCAGCTGCCCGGCCCGATGCTGCCCGACAACTGGCCGGGCCACGCCGCCCGCGCGCTGTGCGGCAGAATCTACTGGAAGGTTTTCGACGCGTCGGAGACGCATCTGAACGCGAGCGCCGGGCAAGATAATGCGCGCTATACGCCGCTGACGGCCGAGGTGGAATCCCGTTTCGGTGGTCGGCCGGCCTGACAGGTGTGGCGGCGGGCGGGTCAAGGACCCTCTGCCCGGTGCAGGCGGCCGAGTGAATGCAGGCCGATGAATGCGGCCCGCTGCATCCGGCCCGATACATGCGCCCCCTGAAAACCGCCCGGCTTACACCTTCAGCAGGTGCTCGCGGTAGTACTTGAGTTCGTCGATGGACTCATAGATATCAGCCAGCGCTTCGTGGCGGCTCTTTTTCTCAAAGCCCTTGTACACGGCCGGCGCCCAGCGGCGCGCCAATTCCTTCAGCGTGCTGACATCCAGGTTGCGGTAGTGGAAAAACTGCTCCAGGCGCGGCATGTACGCAAACATGAAGCGGCGATCCTGGCTGATGGTGTTGCCGCACAGCGGCGATTTACCCGCCGGCACATGCTGCGCCAAAAACGCCAAGAGCGTATCCTCTGCCTGCGCTTCGGACACCGTGGACGCGCGCACCTTGTCGATCAGGCCGCTTTTGCCGTGGGTGGATTTATTCCAGTTGTCCATGGCGTCAAGCAGGCTGTCAGGCTGGTGGACGACCAGCACCGGGCCTTCGGCCACGACCGTCAGGTCGGGTTCCGTCACCACGACGGCCACCTCGATGATGCGTTCTTTCTCGGGATCCAGCCCGGTCATTTCCATGTCGAGCCAGACCAGGCGATTTTCGTTCACAGCCATATAATTTGCCTATAAAACACGCGATTTTCGCACATCCCTACTGAGCAAAACGCTTCGCCCATGTTCACACTGCTGTTCGTTGCTTTCCTGCTGGCCGATATTGCCGTGCGCCTGTGGCTGGCCGGTCGCCAGATCCGCCACGTGGCGCGTAACCGCGATCGCGTGCCGGATGAATTCTCGCCTCGCATCGGCCTGACCAGCCATCAGCGCGCGGCCGATTACACCATCGCCCGCGTCAAACTGGGCATGCTTGAACGCACCTACGACGCCATTTTGCTGGTCTGCCTGACGTTGATGGGCGGCTTGCAATTCATCGACCTGATGGTTGGGCAGCTTACCAGCAATGATTTTTTGCGCCAGATGCTTTTGCTGGTCGTGGTGGCGCTGGTGCTTGGCGTGCTGGGCCTGCCTTTCACGCTGTGGCGGCAGTTCAAGCTTGAGGCGCGTTTTGGCTTCAACCGAATGACGCCCGAGCTATTCATTGCCGACACGGCCAAGGGCCTGTTGGTTGCCGCCGTCCTGGGCCTGCCGCTGGCCGCCGCCGTGCTGTGGTTGATGGGCAGCGCGGGCGCCTACTGGTGGGTCTGGGCGTGGGCGCTGTGGACGGTGTTCAACCTGGCGCTGCTGATCGTCTACCCGATGTTCATTGCCCCGCTTTTCAATAAATTCACGCCACTGTCCGACCCGGACCTGGCCGGCCGCATCCAACGGCTGGCCCAGCGCTGCGGCTTCGCGCTGAACGGACTGTTCGTCATGGACGGCTCGCGCCGGTCCGCGCACGGCAATGCCTATTTCACCGGCTTTGGAAGGTCGCGCCGCATCGTGTTTTTCGACACGCTGCTGGCGCGCCTGAACGGCGATGAAATTGAAGCGGTGTTGGCCCACGAACTGGGTCATTTCGCCAAGCGTCATATCATCAAGCGCGTCGCCTTCAGCTTTGGCGCCGCGCTTGCCTTTTTTGCCATCCTGGGCTGGGTCTCGCAACAACCCTGGTTCTACATGGACCTGGGTGTGGTGCCCCAACTGGGCGGACGCAACGACGCGATGGCGTTGCTGCTGTTCTTCCTGGTCATTCCCGTTTTTACTTTCATGTTCACGCCGTTGGCCAGCTGGTACTCGCGTCGCGACGAATTCGAAGCGGACCGCTATGCGGCCGAGCAGAGTTCGCCGCAACATCTGGTGTCCGCGCTGGTCAAACTCTACGACGACAACGCCGCTACGCTGACTCCCGACCCTGTGCATTCCGCCTTCTACGATAGCCATCCCCCCGCCGCCGAGCGCATCCGCCACCTGATGGCGCCCACCGCATGAGCGCCCCGCGCAATGCCAGAAACGGCGTGACAGCGCCCATGACCGACGCCGTGGGCGGCCAGCTGGACGGCCGCATCATCGCCGCGCACGGACGCCACTACACCGTTGAGCTTGCCGACGGATCGCTGCGCAAGTGCTTCCCCCGCGGCAAAAAGGCCGGCGCCGCCGTCGGCGACCGCGTGCGCATTGCCCCCCAAGGCAAGGACGAAGGCGCGATCGACGCGATCCTGCCGCGCACCAACCTGCTGTACCGGTCCGACGAGATGCGGTCCAAGCAGTTCGCCTCCAACGTCGACCAGTTGTTGATCGTGATCGCGGTGCAGCCGACCTTCTCCGACGACCTGACCGGGCGAGCCCTGGCCGGCGCCTGGAGCGCGGGCATCTCGCCGCTGATCGTCTTGAACAAGACCGACCTGACAGAAGAATTGCCCGCCGCTCGTGCCCGCCTGGCGCCGATTGCGGCGTTGGGCGTGCCCGTGGTCGAGCTCAGCGCGCTGGAACCTGAGAAGGTGCACACGCTGCTGGCGCCTCGTCTGGCCGGCCGCACCAACCTGCTGCTGGGTCAAAGCGGCATGGGCAAGTCCACGCTGCTTAACGCATTGATCCCGGACGCGCGCGCGGCCACGCGCGAACACTCCACGGCGTTGGACATGGGCAAGCACACCACGACCAGCACGCGGCTTTATCACCTGCCCGATCCCGGCGGTGACCTAATCGATTCGCCCGGGTTCCAGGCGTTCGGCTTGCAACACCTGACGCGCGACGACATCATCCGCGGCTTCCCTGAATTTGCGCAGCCTATCGAGGAATGCCGCTTCTACAATTGCACGCACCGCCGTGAACCGGGCTGCGGCGTAGTGGCCGCCTTGCAGGCAGGCAAGATCAACCCGCTGCGCTACGCGCTATACGAGCGCATTCTTGAAGAGAATCTGGCGGGACAACAACGCTATTGATTTTGGGCTGCTCGCGAACGCCGCGATGGCCATAAAGGCCACGGCAACAAAAACGGCCCGCAAGGGCCGTTTTCTATTGCACGGATAAATAGCGCGATGGTCTGGCCCGCTTTCGGCCATACCGTCAGCGCGGCTGCAATCCGTGGCGCAGCAGGTGATAGAGGTTGCGCAACATGCCCGCCGTTGCCCCCCAGATGAAATGCTTGCCGTAGGGCATCCCGTAGTAATTGCGCACGCGTCCGTCGTCCAGCCTGGCCTCGTACAGCCGATGATTGGCCGGGTCCATCAGGAACGACAGCGGCACTTCAAACACTTCAGCTACCTCGAACGCGTCGGGCGCCAGCTCAAAACCGGGCCGCACCAACGACACCACCGGAATGATCGAAAAACCCGTCGCCGTCAGGTAGGGCGGCATGCTGCCCAACACTTCCACATGGTCTTCCGGCAATCCGGTTTCTTCCTGCGCTTCGCGCAAGGCAGCGGCCACGGGCGTAGGGTCGCTGGTTTCGATGCGGCCACCCGGAAAGCTGATCTGCCCCGCGTGGTCATGCAGATGCGCGGCGCGCTGGGTCAGCATGATGTGTACGCCGTCGTCGCGCGTGACCAGCGGAATCAACACGGCCGCGGGCACCGGTGTGCCCTCGCGGCCGGGGTATCGCAGATCGTTGTCGCGCGAAAGCTCCAGCGTCCAGGTGGATGGCTGGTTCAGCGTGCCCCGCAGGCGATCCGGGGTCAACAGGCTGGCAGGTACGGCCGGCAGAGAATCATTGGCCACTACCCACGGTTGCGTTGCCGGATCGAAGCCCGGGCGCACAAGCGGCCGTCGAGGCCGCGCAGAATACGAGGAATCAGACATACGGCTTTGCTAAAAGAAAAAGGCACCCTCGCAGGTGCCTTTTTAACCCGGAAACCTGTGCCGGACGGAAACGCTGAATGGCGCGAACGTCCGACACTGGTAGGGCCGTGTGCCGATAAGCGATCAAGCCGCCGAGGCTTGCTTGCTGACCAGCTTTTCCTTGATACGTGCCGACTTGCCCGAGCGGTTGCGCAGGTAGTACAGCTTGGCGCGGCGCACGTCGCCGCGGCGCTTGACTTCGATGCCGGCGATTTGCGGCGAGTACAGCTGGAACGTACGTTCCACGGCTTCACCCGACGAAATCTTGCGCACGGTGAACGCGGAGTTCAGGCCGCGATTGCGCTTGGCGATAACAACGCCTTCGAAAGCCTGCACGCGCTTGCGGGTGCCTTCAACGACGTTCACGCTCACGATGACGGTGTCACCAGGAGCAAATTCAGGCTTGGCTTGGCCGCCGGTCAGACGGGCAATTTCTTCCTGTTCCAGGATAGCGATAAGGTTCATGAGAACTCCTAGATCATCATGTCTTTGCGGGCTAAAACTTTTGCCGTTCGTTTTTTACCGATGTTGTTACTGGTGCCGCAAGCAGAGGATGAGATTTGGCAAACCAATGATTCTACACCAAAAGTTGGCTAGGCCGTCGGGTAGAATGGCGCCCTTCCGGCAGCTTGCTGTACCCTAGCGGCTTCTGTAACAAACACGTCATTCGGCGCTGTTCCCTCATGTCGTATACGTCCCTGATATTGGTCGTCCTGGCGGCGATGGCCCACGCTACGTGGAACCTGCTTGCCAAGCGCGCGGCCATGGTGGGCGCGCCTTTTGTGTTTGCCTATGGGCTGTGCGCCTCGTTGCTGTACGCCCCCTGGGTCATCTGGGTGCTGATCCACGACGGCATGACATGGACGTGGCCCGTCGTCGGCGCCATCCTGACATCCAGCCTGTTGCATCTGGGCTACAGCCTTTGCCTGCAACGCGGCTATCAGGTTGCCGACCTGTCCGTGGTGTATCCCATTGCGCGAGGCACCGGCCCGCTGCTTTCCACGACGGGGGCATTCCTGCTGCTGGGCGAACCCGCCACCGCCACCGGCATTGCCGGCATGCTGTGCGTGGTGATCGGCGTGCTGATGATCGCCACCCAAGGGCGTCTGACCATCTTCAAGCAGGCCCAAGCGTGGATCGGCGTGCGCTGGGGCGTGGTGATCGGCCTGTTCATCGCCGCCTACACCGTGGTGGACGCCTATGGCGTGAAGGTTCTGTTGATCAGCCCCGTGCTGTTCGATTGGTTCACATGCGTAACGCGCACCGCAATGATGACGCCCCACATGATGGGCCGGCGCGCACAAGCCTGGCAGTCCATGCGCGGGCACTGGCACCTGGCGCTGGCCGTGGGCCTGCTGTCTCCGTTGGGGTACATCCTGGTGCTGTATGCGCTGCGCAACGGCGCGCCGTTAAGCCTGGTGGCGCCTGCCCGCGAAATGTCGATGATGCTGGGCACCCTGGCCGGCATGTTCCTGCTGCGCGAAAAGGTCGGGCCGGGCCGGTTGGCCGGTTGCATATCCATTCTGGTGGGCGTGGTGCTGCTGGGCTCCAGCTAAGCCTGCCACGCTGAGCTCGCCGACGTGAAGCTTGGCGCACGCCTAGCCTGCCGTGGCCGTTCAATGTATCAGTCGTGATTGTTTGAAAATCGAGCCCGGGCGATTCAGAAGCCAGCGGCGGCTCCAAGCCACATCAGGCCGGGGATGATTGCGCCCCACGCCAACACCATCACCACATCCAGCACCATGGCCTTCATGGTGACTTGCGACGTTACGGGTTCAACGGTGGCGTTGCCCAGACTGCGCTCGCGTACCGCCGACACCGGCAAAGCGGGGGCCATGGCAGGTGACAAGGCGGGCGCCATCGCGGGGGTAACGGCAGGCACCGGTACCGGTGTCACGACCGATGGCATCCCGCGCGTCGCCGCGCGCTCGACCAAGCCGCCCTCTTGGGCCGGCGTGGGCGGGAACGGCCAGCGTGCGGGAGACGTGCCCGAGCGGCTGCGCTGGCGCGGTTCGTCACCGGCGGACGCGGTATTCCACGGCATGGCCAGGCCCGCCAGCTTGGCGCAAGCGGCGCGGGCTCGATACGCGCCACGGCGCAGCGGGTTCAACGAGACGATGAGCTCATCTGACAAAACGGAAAAATCAGCGGTGTTCATGAGAACTCCTTGAAGAAACGATTCCACGCCGCCGCAGCGGCCGACACGGCGAGCGGCCGTGATCAATCGAACAGCGACAACTGGCCGGCGGCCAGCGCCTGCAACTGGCGCGCCCCACGGCCATAGCCGCCGGAAACTGCCGGCAGGCCGTCAGAAAGGGGGACCCCTGAAGACGCTTGCGCGCCAACCGGGGATAGGAAAGCGGTAGAGGAAGGGGTAGCGGGCACAGTCACCGCAGAGCCGGCCGACGACGCCACTGCTGCGGACACAACCGAAGACGCCGCGCCCTGCCCTGCAAGCGGGCCCGCCGAAAACAGAGACGGCGTGGCGCCCGCCGCCAGCGGCGGCTGGAAGCGATCGCAGTCCAGCGCGAGCCTGTGGCGGTTCAGCCCGAGCTTGCGGGTCGCGACGGCGAAGCGCTGGCGCAGCAAGTCTGCCCAGATGCCGGTGCCACGCATGCGCGAGCCAAAATTAGGGTCATTGCGGCGACCGTTGCGCAGGTCTTCTATGCGGTGCAGCACGCGCTGGGCGCGGTCGGGGTAATGGGCGTTAAGCCAATCCTCGAACAGGGTTTTGACCTCCCAGGGCAGGCGCAAGACGGTGTAGCTGGCGTAATGCGCGCCGGCCGCCTTGGATTCCTGGAGGATGTGTTCCATGGATTCATCATTGATGAACGGGATGACGGGCGCCACCAGCACGCCGACCGGCACGCCGGCATCCGTAAGGCTGCGCACGGCTTCCAGCCGCCGCCACGGCGCTGCGGCACGCGGCTCCAGCGTGCGCGCCATGCCGGCGTCCAGCGTGGTGATGCTGATATAGACCACCACCAGATTCTGCTCAGCCAGCGCTGCAAGCAGGTCGAGATCCCGCGCGACCAGCGCGTTTTTCGTGACGATGGTGACGGGATGGCGGGTTTCCAGCATCAGTTCCAGCATGCCGCGCGTCAGCCGCCAATCGCGTTCGATGGGCTGGTAAGCGTCAGTGGCGGAACCGATATTGATGGGCGACGGCTTGTAGCCGGGGCGCCCCAGTTCGGCGCGCAGCGCATCCACGGCGTTTGCCTTGGCCACCAGGCGGGTTTCGAAGTCCAGCCCGGGCGACATGCCCAAATACGAATGCGTGGGCCGCGCATAGCAGTACACGCAGCCGTGCTCGCATCCGCGATACGGGTTTACCGCAACGTCGAAGGGGATATCGGGCGAGTCATTGCGCGACAGCATCTTGCGCGCTTCTTCGGTCGTGACGGTTGTCTTGGGTGCGGGCGGAGCCAGCCGCGTATCAGGAATGATGGGGATGACCGTGGCGCCAGGGCGCGCGCCAGCCACCGGCGCGTGCGCGGAGCCGGACCCGGCTTCAGGCGAATCCCCAGAAGCGGAATCCGTGAATGTATCGGAAAAGGAGTCGGAGAAAGAGTCGGGGACGGATTCTACGAAATCCGCCGGCAGGCCTGAACCGGACCAACCGTCGTCGACCTGCACACGGTCATCGCGCTGAAAGCGATGCCGAACATTAGTAACCGCACCCCGACCGCGCAAGGCGGCGGGGGCGGCAGCCGGGGACCCAGAACCGGCGGGAAAAGAATGATCGGTGCGTGCCATAAAAACTACTGTACAAAAACACAGTGGTTTTGACAAGCACCAAAAGCCTTTCCGTAAGACAGCCCCACTTTACCGCAAGACGCGAGGCGCGTCTGAACAAATCGATTTCATCAGGCGATATCGCCCGCAAACCCGCACCAGCATTAGGTTTGGAAGAAATACAACATCAAAAATCGGGCCGAAAGTCCGTTGTTTTCCGGCCCGATTCCAACCTAGCGCAACATGCCCGCCGCAGCCGTCTGATGCGTGGCTTCATCGATCAGAATGAAGGCGCCGGTCGTTGGCACATCAGCGTATCGATCCACCGCCAGCGCCTCGCGCGTGGTGAACGTCACGCGACCGATGTCGTTCATCTGCAAGGTGCCTTCGGTGTTCTCGACTTCCTGCAATTCGTGGATGTCGCGATGCGAGAGCACCGCGCGAATCTTTGCCGACGTAAGCCGCGTGCCCGACTTCAACAGATACTTGCGCGCCGGGTTCAATGCTTGCGCATCCAGCCAGCACAGCTCGGCTTCGAACTCGCGCGTGACTTGCGCCGGCGCCGCCGTGTGCACGATGACATCACCGCGCGACACGTCGACATCGCGATCCAGCACCACCGTGACCGAGTCGCCCGCCACCGCCTCGTCCAGCACGCGGTCAAAGACGCGGACTTCGCGCACCACCGCACTGACGCCCGACGGTTGCACGGTGATGGCGTCGCCCGCGCGCAGCACGCCGCTGGCCAACCGGCCGGCATAACCGCGAAAGTCTTCTTTCTGATTTCCCCCGTGCCGCGCCACCCACTGCACGGGAAAGCGCAGCGGCAAGGCACGGCCGTCACTGGCAAGGTCCAACGATTCCAGCAGCGCCAGCAAAGGCTGGCCCTCGTACCAGGGCGTCTTGGGTGACAGCGTCACGACGTTGTCGCCATTCAGCGCCGACAGCGGCAGCGCATCGAAATGTGCGATGCCAAGCTTGGCGGCGAGTTCGGCATACGCATCGCGAATGCGCTCGAACACGGCGCGATCCCAATCGACCAGGTCCATCTTGTTCACGGCCACCACGATGTGGCGGATACCCAGCAGCCGCGCAATGGTGCTGTGCCGCTTGGTCTGCGGCAGCAGCTTGCCGTCGGCCGCGCGCGTGGCGTCGATGAGGATCACGGCCACGTCCGCCGTGGACGCGCCCGTGACCATATTGCGCGTGTATTGCTCGTGGCCGGGCGCATCGGCAATGATGAATTTGCGCGCGGGTGTAGAAAAGTACCGGTAGGCCACGTCAATCGTGATGCCCTGCTCGCGCTCGGCTTCCAGCCCGTCGGTCAAGAGGGAAAAGTCGATGCCGTCGCCCGCCACGCGCTTGTGCTTGGCGCGCGAGATCGCATCCAGCTGGTCGGCGAATACGCCCTTGCTGTCGTACAGCAGGCGCCCGATCAGCGTGGATTTGCCATCGTCGACGGAGCCCGCCGTGATCAAGCGCAGCACGCCCGTGCCGGCGCCGGAAAGGAAAGAATCGTTCAGTGCGTTCATGGTGCGTCCCCTGCCGCCGGCCGCAGCCGGCGTTTTGCATTCAGAAATAGCCTTCCTTCTTGCGGCGCTCCATCGAGGCCTCGGAAGTCTGGTCGTCCATGCGCGTGGCGCCGCGCTCGGTGATGTCGGTCACCGCCGTCTCGGCGATGATGGCGTAGGTGTCAGCCGCGTCGGAAGCCACCGGGCAGGTGCAAGAAATATCGCCCACGGTGCGAAAGCGCACCGGCATCCGCTCGACCTGCTCGCCGTCTTGCGGCGGCGTCAGGCGGGTCACCGGCACCAGCAGGCCCTTGCGCCGGACCACCTCGCGCTGATGGCTGAAGTAGATCGACGGCAACGCCAGCTTCTCGCGCTGGATGTATTGCCAGACGTCCAGTTCCGTCCAGTTCGAAATCGGGAAGACGCGCATGTTCTCGCCGCGATGCACGCGCGTGTTGAACAGGTTCCACAGTTCAGGGCGCTGTGCCTTGGGGTCCCATTGGCCGAATTCATCGCGGAACGAAAAGATGCGTTCCTTGGCGCGGGCCTTTTCCTCGTCGCGGCGCGCTCCGCCGATGCAGGCGTCAAAGCCGAATTCCTCGATGGCTTCCAGCAGCGTCACCGCCTGCGCCGCATTGCGCGAGTCGGTTTCGCGCCGCAGCACCACGCTGCCACGCTTGATGGAGTCCTCGACGCTGCGCACGATCAGGGTCTCGCCCAATTCGGCTGCGCGCTGATCACGAAAGGCGATGACTTCATCGAAGTTGTGGCCCGTGTCGATGTGCATTAGCGGGAAGGGAAAGCGGCCCGGGCGAAACGCCTTTTCCGCCAGGCGCAGCAGCACCACGGAGTCCTTGCCGCCCGAGAACAGCAGCACGGGCTTTGCGCTTTCGGCGGCCACCTCGCGCATGATGAATATCGCTTCCGATTCCAGCCAATCCAGGTGGCTGCGTTGGATCACAGCAGACATAGGTTATTCCCCTAAGACAGAATTTGAATTCATGGACGGCGTCATTCGCCGCGCGTCACGACACTGATGACGCGGTTGCCCGCGTGCAGACCGCATTCCTTGGAATCCGACGATTCCCACCACCATCTTCCGGCGCGCACGTCCTCGCCCGGCCGGATGGCGCGCGTACAGGGCTCGCAGCCGATGGACGGGTAGCCCTGGTCGTGCAGGGGGTTGTAGGGCACATCCAGCGCACGGATCACTGCCCACACGTCGTCCTCGCTCCATTCGGCCAGCGGGTTGAACTTGGTCAGGCCGAACACGGGGTCTTGCTCTTGCAAGGGCAGTTCGCCGCGCGTGGTGGATTGCTGGCGCCGCTGCCCGGTGACCCAGGCGCTGCGCCCGGCCAGCGCGCGTCGCAGCGGCTCGACCTTGCGAATCTGGCAACAGGCTTTGCGCAGGTCCACGCTTTCATAGAACGCATAGGCGCCATGCTGGGCAACGTGCTGCTCCACCGCCGCCGCCACGGGCCGGTACACCGTGACATCGCGCCCATAGCGCGCGCGAACGGCGTCCAGCACGCCCAGCGTTTCCGCATGCAAGCGGCCCGTATCCAGGGTGAACACTTCCAGGTCCAGGCCCGAGTCGTAGATGGCATGCGTCAACAACATGTCTTCAGCGGCCAGCGACGACGCCAGCGCGGCGTCCGGATAGCGCTGCTGAATATCGGCCAGACGCCGCACCAGCGCCTGCCAACGCTGCGCCAGCGCGGCGTCCTGGATGGAAGGAAAATCAACAGAGGTCGTCATGGTCATGGTTGCACCGCAAAGATCCGGGCGCGCCGGGGACGCGCCAACAACGTATCGCCATCGCGCAGGTCCAGTTCCCGATACAGGTGCTCGGGCACTTCCGCTTCGATGATGGCGTCGGAATCCTGGCGCGCCAGTTCCAGATAGGCGCTGGGGCCGGCCAGATAGGCGTGCGACAGGCGCACCGCAATGCCCTGCCCGCCCGCGCGATAACGCTCGATCTCGAACTCGTGGGGACGAACGTAAGCGGTGGCGCGCTGCGCATGGGCTTGCGCCAGGTCAGGCGCCGGCAGCGACAAGCCGGCGCCTTCCCAGACTCCGCCCGTCGCCACGCCTTGCAGCTGGTTCACATCGCCAAGAAAGCCGTACACAAACGGCGTCGCGGGCTGTTCCCAGACTTCACGCGGCGTGCCCACCTGCTCGATACGGCCGGCGTTCATCAACACCACGCGGTCCGCGACCTCAAGCGCCTCTTCCTGGTCGTGCGTCACAAACACGCTGGCCACGTTCAGCTCGTCATGCAGCCGGCGCAACCAACGACGCAGTTCCTTGCGTACCTTGGCGTCCAGCGCGCCGAACGGCTCGTCAAGCAGCAACACGCGCGGCTCGACGGCCAGTGCGCGTGCCAGGGCGATACGCTGACGCTGGCCGCCGGACAGCTGCGCGGGATAACGATCCGCCAGCCAATCCAGCTGCACGAGCGTCAGCAGGTCATGCACCTTGCGCTGGATCTGGTCTTCGGACGGGCGCTGCGACCGGTGCTTCACGCGCAGGCCGAACGCCACGTTCTCGAACACCGTCATGTGCTTGAACAGCGCGTAATGCTGGAATACGAATCCCACCTGGCGCTGGCGCACGTCCACGTCCGTGGCGTCTTCGCCCCCGAACAGGACGCTGCCCGAATCCGGCAATTCCAGCCCGGCGATGATGCGCAGCAGCGACGTCTTGCCGCAGCCGGACGGCCCCAGCAACGCCACCAGTTCGCCGGTTTCGATATGCAGCGACACGTCATTCAGCGCCTGGAACTGGCCGAAGCGCTTGGATAGATTACGTACTTCGATACTCATGCCTGTCTCCGTCTGGGCCGTCGCGCGTTACGCGATGGCCGGCTTGATCGTTGCGGCCGCTGCACCGGGATACTCGACCGGCAGGTCGGCGGCGCGCAGCATGCGCGCGTTGCGCCACTCGACCAGGTTTTTCGCCACCAGCGTCACCAGCGCCAGCAGAGCCAGCAACGAGGCCACGGCGAACGCGGCCGAGTACTGGTATTCGTTGTAGAGAATTTCCACGTGCAGGGTCATGGTGTTGGTCAGCCCGCGCACCTGGCCGGACACCACCGACACCGCGCCAAATTCACCCATTGCCCGCGCGTTGCACAAGATGGCGCCGTACAGCAGGCCCCACTTGATATTGGGCAGCGTCACGCGCCAGAAGATCTGCCAGCCGCTGGCGCCCAGCGTCAGCGCCGCCTGTTCTTCTTCGCTGCCTTGCGCCTGCATCAACGGGATCAGCTCACGCGCCACAAACGGAAAGGTCACGAACAGCGTGGCCAGGATGATGCCGGGCACGGCGTAGACGATCTTCCAGTCGTGGTCCTGCAACCAGCCGCCCAGCCATCCTTGCGTGCCGAACAACAGAATGAAAACCAGGCCGGCCACCACGGGCGATACCGAGAACGGCAGGTCGATCAACGTGATCAGGAACTGCTTGCCGCGAAACTGGAACTTGGTGATGGCCCATGCCGCCGCCACGCCAAACACCAGGTTCACCGGCAACGCGATGGCCGCCACCAGCAAGGTCAGCCGGATGGCGGACAGCGCGTCGGGCTCGACGATGGCATCCAGGTACAGCTGCCAGCCTTTCTTGAAGGCCTCGGCGAACACTGCCGCCAGCGGCACCAGCAGGAACAGGGTCAGGAATGCCAGCGCAACAAACAGCAAGATGCCGCGCACCCAGCGCGGTTCGGTCAAATGGGCCGGACGATCCGCTGCGCTCATGCCAGCCTCCCAAGGTTGCGGCGGGCTTGCCAGCCTTGCAGCAGATTGATGACCAACAGCATGACGAAGGACAGCACCAGCATCACGGTCGCGATGGCGGCGGCGCCGGCGTAGTCGAATTGTTCCAACTTGGAAATGATCAGCAGCGGCGTGATCTCGGACACCATCGGCATGTTGCCGGCAATGAAAACCACCGACCCGTACTCGCCGACCGCCCGCGCGAACGCCAGCGCAAAGCCCGTCATCAACGCCGGCACGACGGTGGGCAGCAGCACGCGGCGGATGGTCTGCCAGCGGCTGGCACCCAGGCTGGCCGCCGCCTCTTCGATTTCGCGTTCTACGTCTTCCAGCACCGGCTGCACCGTGCGCACCACGAAGGGCACGCCGATGAAGATCAGCGCAATCACGATGCCCAGCGGCGTGAACGCCACCTTCCATCCAAACCATTCGGACAGCGGCGCGCCCAGCCAGCCTTTTTGCGAATACAGCGCGGTCAGCGCGATGCCCGCCACCGCTGTGGGCAATGCGAAGGGCAGATCCACCAGAGCGTCCAGAATCTTCTTGCCGGGAAAGCGATAGCGCACCAGCACCCAGGCCACCACGGACCCGAACACCAGGTTGACCAGCGCAGCGATCAGCGAGGCGCCAAAGGTCAGTTGATACGACGCCATCACGCGCGGCGCCGTCACCGTGTCCCAAAACCCTTGCCACCCGAGTTCGGCGCTTTTGATGGGCAGCGCAGCCAGGGGAATCAGCACAAGCACGCTCAGGTACAGCACGGCGTAGCCCATGGAAATACCGAATCCGGGCAGCACGCCCGGGCTGTTGCGCCGAACGGCAAAAGGCGCTTGCGCGCCGATTGCCGTCGGGGGGGAGGCAGTTGTCATAGCCGTCGTCCGAAGGTCGTGTCGTTATTTCTTTTGCGGCAGGTAGATCTGGTCGAAGGTGCCGCCATCACTGAAGTGATCTTTCTGCGCCTTGCGCCAGCCGCCAAAGATCTTGTCGTCGATGGTGACGAGCTTGACCTTGGGGAACTTGCTTTCGTACTTGGCGGCCACCGTCTTGTCGATGGGCCGGTAATAGTTCTTGGCGATGATTTCCTGCGCGGCGGGCGTGTACAGGAATTCCAGATACGCCTGGGCGGCGGCGCGCGTTCCCTTCTTGTCCACGATCTTGTCCACGACGGCCACCGGTGGTTCGGCCAGGATGGACAGGGACGGCACCACGATGTCGAACTTGTCGGGACCCAGTTCTTCAAGCGCCAGGAAGGCTTCGTTTTCCCAGGCCAGCAGCACGTCGCCCACGCCGCGTTCCACGAACGTGGTCGTGGCGCCGCGTGCACCGGTGTCCAGCACCGGCACGTGCTTGAGCAGGTCGCCGACATAGGCGCGAGCCTTCTCTTCGCTGCCGCCGTTCTTTTCCAGCGCGTAGGCCCAGGCAGCCAGATAGTTCCAGCGCGCGCCGCCGGAAGTCTTCGGGTTGGGCGTGATGACTTGCACGCCGTCCTTGATCAGGTCGTCCCAGTCCTTGATGCCCTTGGGGTTGCCCTTGCGCACCAGGAACACGATGGTGGACGTATAGGGCGAACTGTTCTGCGGCAGGCGAGACTGCCAGTTTTCGGGAATGAGCCCCCGGTCGGCAATGGCGTCGATGTCATAGGCCAGCGCCAGCGTCACCACGTCGGCTTCCAGCCCATCGATGACCGAGCGCGCCTGGCGACCCGATCCGCCGTGCGACTGGCGTATGGTCAGATCGACGCCGGCCTTGTCCTTGTACTGCTTGATGAAGGCATCGTCGATGGCGCGATACAGCTCGCGCGTGGGGTCATAGGACACGTTCAACAGCGTTTGCTTTTGCTGCGCTTGCGCCGGCGCCACGGGCGTCAGAGATACCGCCACCGCTGCCAGCGCGGCCAACCAACCCGCTTTTCCGAAAGACATCCCTTGCTCCCTGTATTTTCAATATGGAAGCAAGTGTGCTGGCTGCGCATTCTGAACGGAACGAATCATTATTTGATTGCTCATCGCTCGCAGGCATATAGGACCGCCGTCCCAGCCATGAGAAAACCGCCGCGTTCTCCTATGGAGAAGGCGGCGGTTCGGGCGGCTCAACGCCGCGTTTTTTACCGGGAGGCTACCCCCCGGAATTCGAATTTACTTATTCGGTTGGGGCGTGATGCGCAGGTAAGGACGCACGGCCTTATAGCCTTTGGGGAACTTCTCTTTGATGACGGCCTCGTCCTGCAGGGACGGAACAATGATCACATCGTCGCCATCTTCCCAGTTGACCGGCGTGGCCACGCTGTGGCTGTCGGTCAATTGCAACGAGTCGATGACGCGCAGGATTTCATTGAAGTTGCGGCCCGTGCTGGCCGGATACGTGATGATCAGGCGCACCTTCTTGTTCGGGTCGATGATGAACACCGAACGCACCGTCAAGGTGGCATTGGCATTCGGGTGAATCATGTCGTAAAGCTCGGAGACCTTGCGATCCTTGTCGGCCAGGATCGGAAAGTTGACCTTGGTGGACTGCGTGTCGTTGATGTCTTCGATCCACTTCGAATGCGAATCGGCGCCGTCCACCGACAGGGCCAGCACCTTCACATTGCGCTTGGCGAATTCGTCAGCGAGCTTGGCCGTGTAACCCAGCTCGGTCGTGCACACCGGCGTGAAGTCGGCCGGATGCGAAAACAGCACCCCCCAGCTATTGCCCAGATATTCGTGGAAGCGAATGGGACCGGCCGAGGAATCCTGTTCGAAATCGGGGGCGGTATCGCCCAGACGTAGATGACTCATGGTGTCTCCTATTTGAGGATTCAGTGGGGAGGATCTGGCCGCCCGCCTTGCAGGGGGCAGCGCAGGATGGCGTTTCAAAGCCGAGCTTACTGCTTGCGAAACGATTCTTCCATCAAACCTTCGGTCGAGGAAATACGCAAGCCATATAACCTTATGCAATATCCGCGGCCGCCCCGCAGGCGTCCGCGACCACGCCCGCGCGCACCGCCGCCGACAGCGCCAGGGCGCGCGGAAGGATGTGGGCGGCATAGAACAGCCCGGTCGCGATCTTGGTTTTGTAAAACGGGTCTGACGAACCGGCAGCGATATGCCGACGGCACGCCAATACGGCGCGTGCCATCTGCCAGCCGCCATGCACCACGCCGGCCAGCATCAGGTATGGCACGCTGCTGGAAAACACCGCGCGCACGTTGGCGGCGGATTGCTCAAGAATGAAACCCACGCCGGCCTCATAGGCCTGGATGGCGCCATCCAGGTTGTCGCGCAACAGGCGTAGCGCATCGCGTTCCGGCGCTGCCGCGCGCGTGGACTCGGCCTCGACGGCGCGCAAGGTCTCGCGCATGGCGGCGATGGCGGCGTAGGCGGTGGCGCCGCCGTCGCGCTGCGTCTTTCGACCCACCAGGTCGTTGGCCTGGATGGCGGTGGTGCCTTCGTAGATCGGCAGAATGCGGGCATCCCGGTAAAACTGCGCCGCCCCCGTTTCCTCGATGAAGCCCATGCCGCCATGCACCTGGATGCCCAGCGACGCGACCTCAACGGCGATTTCGGTCGAGTAGCCCTTCACCACGGGCACCATGTATTCATAGAACGCGCGGTTGCGCGAGCGCTGTTCGGGGTCGGGGTGATGCGTGCCCTTGTCGTGGGCGGCGGCCGTCACATAGGACACGGCACGCGCCGCCTCGGTCAGGGCCTTCATGGTCAGCAGCATGCGCTGCACGTCTGGATGGCGCACGATGGCCACCGGCCCCGCCGAGCCTTCCACCGCGCGGCCCTGCACGCGTTCACGCGCATAGGCCAGCGCATGCTGGTAGGCACGTTCGGATACGCCGATACCCTGCTGCCCCACCGAATAGCGCGCCGCGTTCATCATGATGAACATGTATTCCAGGCCGCGATTCAATTCGCCGACCTGATAACCGACGGCGCCCTCGCCGACATCGCCCTGGCCCGAGCCATACAACAACACGGCGGTGGGGCTGCCATGGATGCCCAGCTTGTGCTCCAGCGATGCGCACCAGACATCGTTGCGCTTGCCAACGGCGCCGTTGGCGTCGACCAGGAACTTGGGCACGATGAACAGCGAAATTCCCTTTACGCCGGCGGGCGCGTCCGGCGTGCGGGCCAGCACCAGGTGGATGATGTTTTCAGCCAGATCATGTTCGCCGAAGGTAATGAAGATCTTCTGGCCGAACAGGCGGAACGTGCCGTCGTCCTGGCGCACGGCGCGTGTGGCGACCTGCGCCAGATCCGAACCCGCTTGCGGCTCGGTCAGGTTCATGGTGCCCGTCCATTTGCCCGCGATCAGGTTCGGCACGTACTCGCGGCGTTGCGCGTCCGAGCCCACGGTCAGCAGGGCTTCGATCACCCCGTCCGTCAGCATGGGGCATAAGGAAAATGCCAGGCTGGCGGCCTGGATGTTTTCGCCCGGCGCGGCGGCGACCAGCTTGGGCAGGCCTTGCCCGCCCCACTCTTGCGGATGCTGCAAGCCCTGCCAGCCGCCGGCGGCGTAGTCCTTGAAGCCCTGCGCATAACCGGGCGTGGTCGTGACATGGCCGTCTTTCCACACAGGCGGCTGCGTGTCACCGGGCACATTCAAGGGCGCGACGGCCTGCTCCACAAACCGGCCGTTCTCTTGCAGAATGGCGTCAACCAGATCGGGCGTGACGTCACCGAAGCCGGGCAATGCAAGGATGTCGTCCAGGCCGGCCAGTTCGTTCAGCGTAAAGCGGAACTCCTGTAGCGGGGTTACGTAGGGCATGATGTCTCCGTGTGCAAAACGACAGCGAGGCGCCAAGCGCCTCGCCTCTGCTGCGTCTTTCAGATACGCGTCTTAACTCAGATGGTACGCCAACGACACAATGATGGGTCCCAGCACCGGCAGCAGCACGTTGGCGATGGCATAGGTCACGGTGTAACCCAGCAGCGGCACGGAACTTCCGCTGGAGTTCAAGATGGCGCTGATGGCGGGCGTGCTGACGTGCTGCCCGGCAATGGCGCCCACCAGCAGCGGGCCTTCAATCTTCAGTATCTTGTGGCCCACCCACAATGACAGGCAGGCAGGCCCCAGCGAAACCAGCAAGCCGATCAATGGCAGCACGGCGCCGTGTTCGCGGATCAGCGATACGGCTTCTGGTCCGGCCGACAAGCCCACGCAGGCCACAAACACCGCCAGCCCGAGATCCTTCAACAGCTGCACGGCGTGGTCCGGAATGTGGCCCAGCGACGGCCGCTTGGCATTGATCCAGCCACACACCAACCCGCTGACGAGCGCCCCGCCGCCGCTACCCAGCGACACCGGGATGCCCCACATGCGCGCACTGAGGCTGCCGATCATCAAGCCCGCCAGAATGCCGAAGGCCAGGAACACCAGATCGGTGACACCGCTGCGGCGCAGCTCGCTGCCCAGGGCTGCGCCCGCCTGCGCCAGTTCGGGTTCGGCGCCCACCAGCGTGACCAGGTCACCGTATTGCACGATGGTCGCCGGCGTCAACGGCAAGGCGTGCCCAGACCGCATGATCGACTGCACGAAGACGCCACGCGCCCGCTTGGCGCCCGGGCGCTTGCCCAGCTCGCCCATGGTGATTCCATTGACGTTCTTTTTGTTGACGATGACCGCAAGCTCGCGCATTTGCAGATCATCGGCGTGCGCTTCCGGCAACTGAATTTCTGGCCCGACCACCGCGCCCGCCCGCAGCGCAAAACGGCGCAAGCCCAGCACTACCACGATGTCGCCCGTGGCAAGCGTGTCCTCGGGAGTAACGTCCAGCGCCGCGCCGTTGCGCAGGATGCGGCTGATCACGGTACGGCCACCCAACTGAGCCTCGACGTCGCCCACCTTCATGCCGTCGGCGTCCTTGACCACGTGGGCGCGCCCCACCAGACGCGGCAAGGTGGGCAGGTTGATGTCTTCGTCTTCACCGGACGCGACGCCCAGCTTGGCCTCCAGCGCCTTGGACGCCTGGCGCAAGTTGATGCGCAACAACGCCGGGGCCACCTGGCTGGTAAAAAACACAATGCTGATCAAGCCCACCAGGTAGGTCAGCGTGTAGGCCGTGGCGATGTTGGCCTCCATGCGCTGCACCTCTGCATCCGGCAAGCCCAGGTGCTTGAGCGCTTCGGCAGCGGTGCCGACCACCGCCGATTCGGTTGCGGCGCCTGCCGCCAGCCCCGCCGCCGTACCGGCATCCAGGCCAAACAGCGGCACGGCCGACAACACGATGGTCAGCACCAGCAACGCTTCAATGATGGGCAGCGCGATATAGCGCAGGCTGGAACGATTCAGGTTGGCAAAGAACTGCGGGCCGCCCGAATAGCCCATGGCGAAGATGAACAGCGCGAAGGCCACCTCTTTCAGGTCCCCGCGCATCTGGCAGCCCGTCTGGCCAATCAGCAGGGCGACGATCAGCGTGCCGCACACGCCGCCCAGCTGAATCGGCCCGACCTTGAGCTTGCCGATCAGGTATCCCAAACCCACCGTGACGAACAACACCGCGATGGGGACGCTATTGAAAAACCCGATCGAGCACGTCATAGCTCATGTCGCCTGTGGTTGCCTACTTACGGGCGGTCGCCTTCTTGGCGGATTTGGCCGCCGTGTCCGCTTGCTTGACGGCTTTCTTCACCGCCTTCTTGGCGACCTTCTTCGTGGCCGTCTTTGCCGCGCGCTTGGCCGCGCCGGCTTTCACCGTCTGGCCCTTGCCGGCAGTCGGACCCGAACGCACCAGTTCGGACGCCTTCCATGCCTCGACGTACTCGGTCGCGCACTCGACCATGTACTTGCCGATCTTGGCGTAATCGGCATCATCCAGGTTGGCCAGCGAGATACGGATCGACCAGGGCGGCCCGCCGAAGCCGCCGCCATCCATCAGCACAACACCCGTCTTCTCGGCCAGCCGGAACAGGAAGTCCACGGGCTCGTAGTTCGACGTCATGTACTTGCAGAAGGCATCGCCATACATGACCTTGGCCCAGACCATGAAGTCCAGTTCCACGTAATACCAGGCGCGCATGGGATCTTCCGGGGGCACCGGGATACCCAGCCCGCTCCACAGCGAGTCGCGGCGCGCACGCACGATCTCCATCGTCAGGTGCTTGTAGGCGTCCTTCAGGTCCAGCAAGTGGGACAGCGCAAAAAAGCACATCTGCACCTGCTGCGGCAGGGACAGGCCCGCCGTGTGGTTCAGCGCCACGTTGCGGCTGTCGGCCACCATGCGGTCGATGAACTTGAGCTTTTCCGGCTCCATCGTCATGGCGCCGTAGCGCTTGTTCAGACGCTGCTTCCACGCCGCGGGCAGCTCGGCGATGCGCCGGTCCATGGTGTTTTTCTCGTGCGTGGCAATCACGCCCAGGCGCCAACCCGTGCAACCGAAGTTCTTGGAAAAGGAGTAGACGCAGATGGTGTTGTGCGGCACTTCGGCCATCAGCGAACGGAAGTTCGGCACGAACGTGCCGTACACATCGTCCGTGACCAGCACCAGATCAGGATTCTTGCGGATCAGGCGCACGATCTGCTTCATTTCGACCGGGCTGAATGCCACCGATGGCGGATTGCTGGGGTTCACCGTCACGGCCAGCTTGATCTTGGGATTTTCCAGCTTGGCTATTTCAGAGGCGGGATAGTGCCAGTCGTGCGTGCCGTCGGCCCGCAGGCTGCTGGCGTTGATGGCAACGATCTTGAACTGGAAACGCTCAAGGTGCGCGATTTCGATATAGGGCGTGAAAGTCGGCAGAAACAGCGCGATAGTGTCGCCCTGCTTCAACAGGCCGTTCTGCATCATCGAGTCGAAGATGTAGCACATGGCGGCCGTGCCACCCTCAACCGGGAACAGGTCGAACTTGCCCTTTGGCGGCCGGCCGTCGCACATTTCCTTGATCAGGTAGTCGTGCACGATCTGTTCGGTGTGCACCAGCGCGCGCGGCGGCACGGGGTAGTTGTCCCCGATGATGCTGTCGGTCAGTTCATGGATCCATTCGTCGGGGTCGAAACTCTTGACCTTGACGCCGTATTCAAGCACGCCAACCAGGAAGTCGTAGCCGTCCTCGCCCTTGTGCTTGGACAAGAACTTTCGCAGGCGGTCGGCGCAGCCCTTCTTGGCGGGCATGCCCGCCAGGATGGCGTCATCACGCACCCGACGCGCCTCTTTCATGGCGAACTGGCCCATCAGGAAGAAGGCGTCGCGCGGCTCGGTGGCGATCCAATTCGGGTTGCCGCGACCGGCGTTCAACATGGTCAAGGCGGCCGTGTGCTGATTCTCCTTGGCCAAGGTAATCAGATAATCCTTCAATTCGAAGGGCGACAGCTGTTCAAGGTCGCGTTGACGCGAGCGGGTTGTCTTCAAGGCGGAAGCCAGACTGACAGTGAGAGGCGCGGTGGAAGCCATTTTTAGGTACTCCTGGTTTGCGTTTTGACAAGCGCTGGCGGAGCGGCGCGGGCGGGTACGCCCGCCGCCACGATGTGCTGCCCGCAAGCCCTGAACAGGCTTGCGGGGCGTCCCACTAAGTCATCAGCATGACAATGACAATGCCCCAGATAATGAGCAGGGTATTGCCGATTGCATAGGGCACCGTGTAGCCCAGGGCGGGCACCTGGCTTTTCGCCGTCTCGGTGATTTGGCCGATCGCCGCCGTCGTGGTGCGGGCGCCAGCGCAGACGCCCAGCACGATGGCGGGATGGAATTTGAAGATATATCGGGCGATGAACACGCCCAGGATCATCGGCACGCTGGTGGCGATGATGCCGGCCACGAAAAGCTTGGCGCCCAATTGTTGGAAGCCCTGCACGAAGCCCGGCCCGGAGGTGATGCCGACCACCGCCACAAACGCCGTCAACCCGACAGACGTCAAGAACCAATGCACGGGTTCCGGCACGCGGCCGAAGGTGGGATGCACGGATCGCAGGTAACCGAAGACCAGGCCCGATATCAGCGCACCGCCGGACGTCGACAAGGTAATGGGAATGCCGCTGACCGTCAGCACCAGCGAGCCGAACAACCCGCCCAGCAAGATGCCGAAGCCGACGAACACCATGTCGGTCTGCTCGGTGGCCCGGTCCACATAGCCCAGCTTGGCCACGACGCGCTCGACGTCACGCTTGGCGCCCAGCACGAACAGGCGATCGCCGCGGTCCAGTTTCAGCCCCCAATTAACCGGCATGTCGTGACCGCCGCGCACAACCTTGCGCAGGAACACGCCCCGGCCCAGCTGACGCACGGTTTCGTTTTCGGCCAATTCCTTAAGCGTCTTGCCGGCCACATTCTTGTTGGTCAGCACCACCTCGACAATCTCGGCGGGCAGGTTGATGACGTCCCTGTCCTCGACTTCGTTGCCGATGATGCCGCCGGCCTGCAACACCAGCGCGTCGTGGCGCCCCGTCACGCCCAGCACATCGCCCGCCTGCAGCACGGTGCTGGAATCGTTATCGATGATCTGGTCGCCGCGGCGGATGCGTTCCACAAACACGCGCGCGTCGACAAAGCGCGCTTCCAGATCGCCCACCGTCTTGCCCACCAGATCGGTGTGATCAAGCTTGTAGGCGCGGGCCGTGAACTTGCGGTAGCCGGACAGTTCCATGGAATCGGCGCCACCGGACATCTTGGCTTCGTATTCCTTGCACTCTTTGACGATGTCCACGCGCATCAGCTTGGGGCCCAGCGAGGCCAGCAACCAGGCGCTGCCGACCGTGCCGAAGATGTAGCAGACGGCGTAGGCCACCGGGATGCTGTCGATCCACTTCTTCTTCGTCGCGGCGTCCACGCCCAGCCCGTTGATCGTGTCCGTGGCCACGCCCATTACCGCCGAAATGGTTTGTGCGCCGGCCAACAGCCCGGCGCCGGTACCGGCGTCAAAGCCAAATCCGACGGCGGTGGCCCAGGTGACGAGCAAGCAGATGACGCAGATGATGACCGCGAAGATGACCTGGGGAAGGCCATCGCTTTTCATGCCGCGGAAGAATTGTGGCCCGACGCCGTAGCCAAGACCAAAAAGAAAAAGCAGGAAGAACACCTGCTTGAGAATCGGGGCAATGGTGATATCAAGTTGGCCGACCAACACACCTACCAACAACGTGCCTGTTACCGCGCCCAGATTAAAGCCAAAAAGTTTTTTAGCTCCGATCCAGTAGCCCAATCCAAGGGTTAGAAAGACCGCCAACTCTGGGTACTTCCGCAATGTGTCAAAGAACCATTCCATCCCGAATCTCCTTCGTTCTGTACAGGTCGAGCACGTACGCGAAAAATCCTGCTGCGCGCGGAACACATTATCAGAATCTTTCAGAAATTCAAAAGAAATACTACATAGATATCAAACTATCGCGGATCATCGCAGACCAAAAAAAACCCCGCGGACGATGCGTCCGCGGGGTTTTCATACTGACGACGGCGCTGAGTTTTACAGGGCGCCGGTCAGTTCAGGTACGACCTGGAACAGGTCGCCCACCAAGCCATAATCGGCCACGCCGAAAATCGGGGCTTCGGGATCCTTGTTGATGGCCACGATGACCTTCGAATCCTTCATGCCGGCCAAATGCTGGATGGCGCCGGAAATACCAACGGCCACGTACAGCTGCGGCGCAACGATCTTGCCGGTCTGGCCCACTTGCCAGTCGTTCGGCGCATAGCCGGCGTCGACGGCGGCGCGCGAGGCACCCAGGGCGGCGCCCAGCTTGTCCGCCAACGGGTCCAGGATCTTGAAGTTCTCGGCGCTGCCCAAACCACGGCCGCCCGAAACCACGACGCGAGCGCCGGCCAGTTCGGGGCGATCGCTCTTGGCGACTTCACGGCCCACGAAGGTGGACTTGCCCGAATCCGCCACGGCAGCCACGTCTTCCACAGCGGCCGAACCGCCCTGCGCGGCAACGGCGTCAAAGCCCGTCGTGCGCACGGTGATGACCTTGACGGCGTCGGCCGATTGCACGGTGGCAATGGCGTTACCCGCGTAGATGGGGCGCTGGAACGTGTCGGCCGATTCCACGCCGATGATGTCGGAAATCTGCGCGACGTCGAGCTTGGCAGCCACGCGCGGCGCCACGTTCTTGCCCGACGCGGTGGCCGGGAACAAGATGTGGCTGTAGTTGGAGGCCACGGCCAGCACTTGCGCCGCGACGTTTTCCGCCAGGCCGTCAGCCAGTTGCGGCGCGTCGGCCAACAGGACCTTGGCGACGCCTGCGGCGGCAGCGGCTTGGTCGGCCACGGCACGCGCATTGGCGCCGGCGACCAGCACGTGCACGTCGCCTCCGATCTTGGCGGCGGCGGCGACGGCGTTCAGGGTTGCGCCCTTGAGCTGGGCGTTATCGTGTTCGGCAATAACCAGCGTCGTCATGTTCAGACCACCTTCGCTTCGTTCTTGAGTTTGTCCACCAGGGCCGCAACGTCGGCCACCTTGATGCCGGCCTTGCGGGCGGGCGGCTCGCTGACCTTCAGCGTCTTCAGGCGCGGCGCGGGATCAACACCCAGTTCTTCGGGCGTGACGGTGTCCAACTGCTTCTTCTTGGCCTTCATGATGTTGGGCAGCGTGACGTAACGCGGCTCGTTCAGGCGCAGGTCGGTGGTGACGATGGCCGGCAGCGTCAGCGTCAGCGTTTCCAGCCCGCCGTCCACTTCACGCGTGACCGTGACCTTGCCGTCGGCCAGTTCAACCTTGCTGGCGAACGTGGCTTGCGGCCAGTCCAGCAGCGCGGCCAGCATCTGGCCGGTTTGGTTGGCGTCATCATCGATGGCTTGCTTGCCAAGGATCACCAGTTGCGGCTGCTCTTTATCGACCAAGGCCTTCAACAGCTTGGCGACGGCCAGCGGCTGGAGTTCGGCATCGGTCTGAACCAGCACGCCACGATCGGCACCAATGGCCATGGCGGTGCGCAGCGTCTCCTGGCATTGCGCAACGCCGCAAGAAACCGCCACGACTTCAGCGACGGCACCCTTCTCTTTGAGCCGGGTCGCTTCTTCGACGGCGATTTCGTCAAAGGGGTTCATGGACATCTTCACATTGGCGATATCCACGCCAGTCTGATCCGACTTGACGCGCACCTTGACGTTGTAGTCAACGACGCGCTTGACAGGTACCAACACCTTCATCCCGCTGCCTCCAAATGGAAATAAATACCCGGCATGCGCCGGGATCGCATTGCACAATTTTTTCCTGATTCTACAGCTTCGCCAGCGCTCGTATATGCGCAACGACACTGCGTCCCAGTGCAGATAAGTTGTAACCACCTTCAAGCGTGCTGACGATCCGGCCCTGACTGTGCCGTTCAGCCACCTCGACAAGCTGCTCGGTGATCCAGGCGTAGTCGGCCTCGACCAGGCCCATCTGGCCCATGTCGTCTTCCCGATGCGCATCGAATCCGGCCGACACCAGGATCAGTTCCGGGCGGAAAGCTTCAAGCCGGGGCAGCCACTGGTCGGTGACGATCGTCCTGACCGCCGGCCCCACGGTATACGCCGGCACGGGCACGTTCAGCATGTTGTCCGCGGGCTGGTCGGCGCCGCTGTTGGGAAAGAGCGGATGCTGAAAAAAGCTGCACATCAGCACGCGCTCGTCGCCCGCGAAGACGTCCTCGGTGCCGTTGCCGTGGTGCACGTCGAAATCAACGATGGCCACGCGCGACAGGCCATGAAAATCCAGCGCATGGCGCGCTGCGATCGCGACGTTGTTCAAAAAGCAGAAGCCCATGGCCTGCGACCGGCAGGCGTGATGCCCGGGCGGACGCACCGCGCAGAACGCCGTGCGGGCCTCGCCGCCCATGACGGCATCCACGGCCGCGACCCCCGCGCCCGCCGCGTACAGGGCCGCTTCGTAGGTGTGGGGATTCATCAGCGTATCGGGATCGATTGGGTAATACCCTTGGTCCGGCGTATGTTCGCGCAAACTGTCCAGATACTGGACGGTGTGCACGCGCAAAATGTCGTGGCGCGACGCCTGCGGCGCTTGCCGGTCGTCCAGATAGGGCATCAGGCCGCTGGCCAATAGCTGGTCGGAAATGGCATCCAGCCTCTGCGGGCTTTCGGGGTGCCAACTGCCCATTTCATGCAAGCGGCAAGCCGGGTGGGTAAGATACATGGTCTCCATAAGGAAGATTATGTTCATCTGTCGGCGATTACTGCAACTCGGAACGCTTTCCGCCCTGCTGGCGGGCTGCTCCACCACCGCCCCCTCTGCTCCAAATACCCTTTCGGCCCAGCCCGCGGCCGCTTCCGCAAACGCCGCTATCCGCATCGGACCCGCCACGCCGACACCCGGCTCCGAGTTGCCGGATGACGCCCCTGCCACGCTGACGGCCACCGGCGCGCTGCGTCCGGAAGTGCGCAGCTTCGTGCAGGATCTGGCGGCCGAACGCCAATTGCCGCTGGACCCGATGGTCAAGGCGTTGGAAAGCTCGCGCTACAACGCCACGGTATCCAGGCTGATCGCGCCGGCGCCGCCGGGCAAGAAAATCTGGCGCAGCTGGCTGACGTATCGCTCGCGCTTCGTGGAACCCAAGCGCATCGGCTGGGGTGTCGAGTTCTATAACGAAAACCGCGACCTGCTCAATCAGGCCGCCCAGCGCTTTGGCGTGCCGGCCCCCATCATCGCGTCCATCATCGGCGTCGAAACCCTGTACGGCCGCAACATGGGCAACTTCCGGGTGCTGGACGCGCTGGCGACGCTGGCCTTTGACTATCCCGATCCCAACAAGCCCGAGCGCGCCGCGATGTTCCGGGGCCAACTGGCCGACTTCCTGACGCTGGTCATGAAAGACAAGCTGGATCTTGAAACGCAGGGCTCGTACGCCGGTGCCATCGGCATGCCGCAGTTCATGCCCACCAGCATCATGCATTACGCGGTGGACGGCGACGACAACGGCCATATCGACCTGACCAACAACACGCAGGACGCGATCATGTCCGTGGGCAGCTTCCTGGCGCAGCACGGTTGGCAGCGAGGCTTGCCCGTATTTGCGCCGGTGGTGTTGCCGGCGGACCCCACTGCTTTGGTCGACGGCGGTCTTGAACCCAAACAAACCTGGGGCACCCTGTCGGCAGCCGGCGCGCGCTTGCAGCCGGGCGCCAGCAGCAATGGCTGGGGCACCCAACCGCTGGGGGTGGTGGACCTGGTCGAGGAAGCGCGCGGCACGGCGCAATACCGGGTCGGCACGCCCAACTTCTTCGCGCTGACCAAGTACAACCGCAGCTACTTCTACGCGACGTCGGTGGCGGACCTGGCGTACGAGATCGAAGCCCGCGTCGCGCGCTGATCTGCCCGTCCGGAAACGAAAATGCCCCGTCGGGATGAACGGGGCATTTTTTTATTGTGGGGCTGCATGCGCCCCACCACTGCCGTGCGTGATCAGTTGAAAACGCCCGTGGACAGGTAGCGGTCGCCGCGGTCGCAAACGATGAACACGATGGTGGCGTCGTTGACTCTTTCCGCGACACGCAAGGCGGCCACCAGCGCACCAGCGGACGAAATTCCGCCAAAGATGCCTTCTTCGGCAGCCAGCCGGCGCGCCATGGTTTCAGCTTCCGATTGCTCGATGGATTCGTAGGCGTCCACGCGGCTGCGGTCGAAAATCTTGGGCAGATAGGCCTCGGGCCACTTGCGGATACCCGGGATCTGCGAGCCCTCGGCCGGCTGTGCGCCGACGATCTGCACGGCGGGGTTGCGGGATTTCAGGTAAGTCGACACCCCCATGATCGTGCCCGTGGTGCCCATGGCGCTGACGAAATGCGTGATGCGCCCTTCGGTTTGCGTCCACAGTTCGGGGCCGGTGGTTTCCACGTGCGCGCGGGGGTTGTCGGGGTTGGCGAACTGGTCCAGTACCACGCCCCGGCCGTCGGCCTGCATTTCGGTGGCCAGATCGCGGGCGTATTCCATGCCGCCCTTGTCTGCGGGCGTCAGGATAAGCTCGGCGCCGTAGGCGGCCATGGCAGCCCTGCGCTCCACGGACAGGTTGTCGGGCATGATCAAGATCATGCGGTACCCCTTCATCGCCGCCGCCATGGCCAGCGCGATGCCGGTATTGCCGCTGGTAGCCTCGATCAGGGTATCGCCTGGCTTGATATCGCCACGCGCTTCGGCGTGCTGGATCATCGACAAGGCCGGGCGGTCCTTCACGGAACCGGCGGGATTATTGCCTTCCAGCTTGGCCAGGATGACGTTGCCACGCGCGTCGCCCGCAGCACCGGGAATGCGCTGCAAACGCACCAGTGGCGTATTGCCGACGGTCTGCTCGATAGTGGGGTAGGTAGTAGTCATGCAAAAGATAATAACTCTGCCTGGCGCCGGGCGCGGGCAAAAGCCGCGCTCGCGCCAGGGGTTAGCCGCCGACCCGCCTCGTCAGGGTCGGGCAGGCGCCGGTGCCGTGCTGGGCTTGCCCTTGGCCGGTTTGGCATTGGGCGCCGCCCCGCCCTGGCTCTGGCTTTGGCTTTGGCTTTGGCCCGATCCTGCCGCGCCGTCGCCCTCGCCCACCTGCAAGCCGGCCGCCTTCAAGGCCTGCGCCTTTTTCTCGCCAATGCCGCGCACGCGCTCGGCCAGATCTTCGAACGAATCGAAGCGGCCGCCGCGATCGCGTTCATTGATGATGATCTCGGCCGTGCGCGGGCCGATGCCGCGGATGGTCTCCAGCTGTTGCGCGGTGGCCTGGTTGACGTCCACCGCCCGGGCTTCTGGCGCCGTGAAGCCCAGCGCGGCGCTCACCAGCATGACGCCCAGCACGTGTTGCCACAGGCGGCGCCCCTTGTGTGCGCCAGCCGGCGCCTGCGGCAAGCGCGCTTTGCGCCACGGCATGGACACGCCGCGACGGACGATGGCGGGTACAAGAAAAGGGTTCATTAGGGTCTCCGGAAAATAAGGGTGCGGCGAATGCCGAACCACCCCCGGATCATGGACGTTTGCCCTGCCTGCGGGCCGCGCAGTGAACGGATTGATCCACCTCGGAAACTACGGGTGCAAAAAAAGGCCACCCTGAAGGGTGGCCTGGAATTCGCTCGGTGGCGCGCATAGGGCCGCGCTTGGGTAGCCCGTTTCAGCGGCGTGCGCGCCAGTAGCGCACGTACTCGGCAACACCAGTCTGCACGTCTCGCATCGGCGCATGGAAGCCGGCGGTGCGCAGCTGGGTGACGTCCGCCTGCGTATAGCTTTGGTAGCGGCCCTTCAGGTCTTCCGGGAACGGGATGTAGCGGATCAGATCCAGCTCGACCAACTGCGCCAACGTCAGCTCGGCCTCGCCGCGTTCGGCACGCAACGTGTTCACCACGGCAGCGGCCACGTCATTGAAGGGCTGCGCCCGACCCGTGCCGCAATTGAAGATGCCGGATTGATCGGGATGGTCCAGAAAATGCAGGTTGACCGCCACGACGTCTTCAACCGAGATGAAATCGCGGCTTTGGCCACCGTCCACATAACCGTCCCAGCCGGCGAACAGACGCACATGGCCGTGTTCCAGAAACTGGTTCATGTTGTGGAACGCCACCGAGGCCATGCGGCCCTTGTGCTGTTCGTGCGGGCCATAAACGTTGAAATAACGCAGGCCGACCACCTGCGCGGTCAGGCTGTCCATGCGCTTGCGCAATACCTGATCGAACAACAGCTTGGAGTACCCGTAGACGTTCAGCGGCCCTTCGTTGGCCGGGTCCTCGACGTAGACGGACGAGCCGCCGTAGACGGCGGCGGACGAGGCATACAGGAAGGGAATGCGTCGCGTCTGGCAGAACTCGAACAGTTCAAGCGTGACGCGGTAGTTGTTGTCCATCATGTAGCGGCCGTTGCGCTCGGTGGTGTCCGAGCAGGCGCCCTGATGCAACACCGCGCGCACGGCGGGCAGGCTGCCGTCGGCCACGCGGCGGCGGAAGTCGTCCTTGTCCATGTACTCGGCGATCTGGCAGTCGACCAGGTTGACGAACTTGTCGCCTTCGGTCAGGTCGTCGACCGCGATGATGTCATGGATGCCACGGCGGTTAAGCCCGCGCACCAGGTTGCTGCCGATGAAGCCCGCGGCTCCGGTTACGACGATCATGAAATTTCTCCTGCGAGTTCCGCGGCGGTGACGACGGAGGTGCCCAACTTGCCCACGGCGATGCCGCCGGCCTTGTTGGCCCAGCCCATCGATTCGGCCCACGGCAAGCCAATGGCGCGCGACACCGCCAGCGTGGCCAATACCGTATCGCCGGCACCGGACACGTCGAACACTTCGTGCGCCTGCGCATCGATGTGGTCACGTCCCGCATCGGTAAACAATGTCATGCCCTGCTCGGACCGTGTCACCAGCAGGGCTTCAAGATCCAGATCGGCGCGCAGGCGTTGCGCGCGATCGGTAAGTTCAGCTTCGGAATTCCAGCGGCCCACGGCCTGCTGCATTTCGGCCCGGTTGGGCGTGACCAGGGTCGCGCCACGATAGCGCGAATAGTCGTCGCCCTTGGGGTCCACCAGCACCGGTATGCCTGCATGGCGCGCCATGGAGACCAACGTTTCGACGCGCGTCAGCACGCCCTTGGCGTAGTCGGACAACACCAGCACATCGTGGTTGGCCAGATGACGCGCCAGCGCGGCGTCCACGCTGTCCAGGGCGGCTTGCTCGGGATGCTGCTCGAAGTCCACGCGCAGCAATTGCTGCTGACGGCCCAGCACGCGCATCTTCAACGTGGTGTGCAGCGAGGGGTCGGCAATCAGATCGGCACGGATGCCGGCTTCGGCGGACAAGCGGCGGATGCTGTCGCCCGCCTCGTCCTCGCCCAGCACGCCCACCAGCGTCACCTGCCCGCCCAGCGCCGCGACGTTGCGCGCGACGTTGGCGGCGCCGCCCAGGCGGTCTTCACGGCGCGCGACCCGCACCACGGGCACCGGTGCTTCCGGCGAGATGCGTTCGACTTCGCCAAACCAGTAGCGGTCCAGCATCACGTCGCCCACGACAAGGACGCGGCTTTGGGAAATGGCTTCGGCGGGAAAAGGCTTCATTCAAGTTCTTCCAGGCGGCGCGGCGCGTAGGTCTCCCAGGCGTTGCAACCGGGACATTGCCAGTAAAAACGACGCGCTTGAAATCCGCAACTACGGCACGCATAGCGGTCCAGGCGTTGCGTATGCTTGTGAATCAGGCTGCGCAGCAGCGTCAGGTCGGCGCCAGGCACCGGCCCGCCTTCCGCGCCGCTTTCCGGGTTGGCCAGTTCGGCTTCCAGCAGGCGGTCCAGGCCGAGCAAGGACGGATGGCTGCGCAACGCACCGCGCGCGAACGCCCACGCCACGTCCGCCCCCTGCTGCACGCGCAGTTCGCGAAACACCACGTTGAACAGGTCCAGCGACGCGTGCCGTTGATATTGCTTGAGCAGGAAATCAAGCCCCGCCACGACCTGATTGGCGGCGCGATAGTTGGCCAGAAGCGGCTCGGCCACCAGCCCGGCGAATTCCGGCGCGTCGGTCATGACCGATTCCAGATAAAGCCGCTCGCGCTTGGGGTCCTGTTCCAGCGACGCCAGGCGCGCACGCAGCATCGCCGTGCGCACCTTGGCGCCCTTGCCCACCGCCGCATCGGTGGTGGACAAGGCATGGTCGGCGGCGTCCAGCGCTTTGTGCGCCGCGTCCACGTCGGCCGGCTTGGCCGACAGCGCGGTCTGCGCCTGCTCGCAGTAGTAATGCACGATTTGCGGGACAGGCTCATCGACCAGGCCCTGCAAGGTCTTGACCGCTTCGATCGCGCGCGGCCAGTCGTGTTCGGATTCAAAGATACGGATCAAGGAGCGCAGCGCCGGCAAGGCGTAGCGCGTGTCCTTGAGCTGTTCGAAACCGCTTTCGGCGCGGTCCAGCATGCCGGCCTTCAGGAAGTCCTGCGCCAGTTCATGCTGCGCATGTTCACGCTCGGCCTCAGGCAGATCGGAACGGCTGAGCAAGCTTTGATGCACGCGGATGGCGCGTTCCATTTCGCCACGGCGACGGAACAGGCTGCCCAGCGCAAAGTGCAGTTCGGTTGTTTCCGGGTCCAGCTTGGCCACTTCGACGAAGGCGTCGATGGCTCGGTCCGGCTCTTCGTTGAGCAGGAAGTTCAGCCCGCGGAAATAGGAATCGGGCAGGCTGCGCGTTTCGCGAAGCATTTGCCGGATGTCAAAACGCGCGGCCAGCCAGCCCAGCGCGAACAACACCGGCACGAAAATCAGCCACCAAGGTTCAAAATCCACGTTTCGGGCTCTTGCTGTTATTCAGTGCGGGATGCGAGTGCGGCACGTACGGTGATCGGCGCGCCATCAAAGCGGCGACATCGGGGCAACGGCTTCGGGGGGCACGACGGGCGTGGTGCCGTTGGCAGCGGCCTGGACGCGATCCAGTTCGCGGCGCAAGCGCATGGCCTCGCGGCGGCGGCGCATGGCGGCGGGCACAGTCAGCAACAGGCCGAACAACGCGCCGGCAACGAACACGACCAGCATCACGACAATCAGCGGCACATCTTGCACGACGTAGTCAGCGTAGAACTTCACGGCGACCGGGTCGGTGTTCTTCAAGGCGAACATCAACACCGCAATAAACACGAGCAATCGCAGGGCCCAGACTAGATAGCGCATGACGCATGCTCCAGAGAATTCAAGACTGCCAATTGTAAGCGACGTCTTAAGCGTCCAAGAAAAAAAATCCCCGCAAAAGCGGGACGAATCCCAAGCGGAAAAAACAAAGCCCCTTGATTTCTCAAGGGGCCTGTTCTCGGTCCGATCTGCCCGTAGGCAGCCTTACTAGCCGATTCGTCAGTGCATGGCGTGCAAACTTGCCATTGACGTCATCGGTTCACCCGATCCAGAAGACTGGGCGTCCTCGTCATTGCCGCCGACCAGGTCAACCCGTTCGCGCAATTCCTTGCCTGCCTTGAAGTGCGGTACCTGTTTACCAGGCACCAGCACCTGTTCGCCGGACTTCGGATTGCGGCCGATGCGGGGAGACCGCTGCGACAACGAGAAGCTGCCAAAGCCGCGGATCTCGATGCGCTGACCCGAGGCCAGGGCCTGGGTCATCGCATCCAGCACGGTCTTGACGGCGTAATCGGTGTCGCGGGCGGCCAGCTGAGGATAGCGGGCCGCCAAGGCGGCGATCAGCTCCGACTTGGTCACGAATTAACCGTCGTTGCGCTGTTGGTCCAGCTTGGCCTTCAGCAGCGCGCCGAGGTTGGTGGTGCCGGACGAAGCGCTGGCGTCGGACATGCGCTGGATCGTATCGGCGGTCTCGGCGTTGTCACGGGCCTTGATCGACAGCTGGATCGAACGCGTCTTGCGGTCGATGTTGACGATCATGGCTTCGATGTTGTCGCCGGCGTTCAGCACGGTGGTGGCATCTTCAACGCGACCCGAAGAGATCTCGGAAGCGCGCAGGTAGCCTTCAACGTCCACGGACAGCGTGACAACAGCGCCCTTGGCTTCGACGGACTTGATGGTGCCCGGAACAACCGCGCCCTTGTCAAACGTGGCGACGAAGTTGTTGAAGGGGTCGCCTTCCAGCTGCTTGATGCCCAGCGAGATGCGTTCCTTGTCGGTATCGATGCCCAGAACCACGGCTTCGATCTCGTCGCCCTTCTTGAAGTTGCGCACGGCTTCTTCGCCCGTTTCCGTCCAGGACAGGTCGGACAGGTGAACCAGGCCGTCGATGCCGCCAGGCAGACCAACGAACACGCCGAAGTCGGTGATCGACTTGATGGCGCCGCGGACCTTGTCGCCGCGCTTGAAGTTCGTGGCGAACTCTTCCCACGGGTTTTGACGGCACTGCTTCATGCCCAGCGAGATACGACGACGGTCTTCGTCGATTTCCAGGACCATGACTTCGACTTCTTCGCCCAGGGTAACAACCTTGCGCGGGTCGACGTTCTTGTTGGTCCAGTCCATTTCGGACACGTGGACCAGGCCTTCGATGCCGGCTTCGACTTCGACGAACGCGCCGTAGTCGGTCAGGTTCGTGACCTTACCGAACAGGCGGGTGCCTTGCGGGTAGCGACGAGCCAGGCCCACCCACGGGTCTTCGCCCAGCTGCTTGACGCCCAGCGAGACGCGGCTCTTTTCCTGGTCGAACTTGAGGACCTTGGCTTCGACTTCTTGACCCACTTGCAGGACTTCGGACGGGTGACGCACACGACGCCATGCCATGTCGGTGATGTGCAGCAGGCCGTCGATGCCGCCCAGGTCAACGAACGCGCCGTAGTCGGTGATGTTCTTGACCACGCCCTTGACCACAGCACCTTCGTGCAGGGTTTCGAGCAGCTTTTGACGCTCTTCGCCCATGCTGGCTTCCAGCACTTGGCGACGCGACAGCACAACGTTGTTGCGCTTGCGGTCGAGCTTGATGACCTTGAATTCGAGGGTCTTGCCTTCGTACGGGGTGGTGTCCTTGACCGGACGCAGATCCACCAGCGAACCGGGCAGGAACGCGCGGATGCCGTTGGTCATGACGGTCAGGCCGCCCTTCACCTTGCCGGTGATGGTGCCGGTAACCAGCTCGCCGTTTTCCAGGGCCTTTTCCAGTTGCAGCCAGGCCGACAGGCGCTTGGCGCGGTCACGCGACAGGATGGTGTCGCCGTAGCCGTTTTCCAGGGAATCGATGGCCACCGAGACGAAATCGCCGGGTTGCACTTCGAGCTCGCCCTGGTCATTCAGGAACTCTTCCAGGGGGATCAGCGCTTCGGACTTCAGGCCGGCGTTGACGACGACGAAATTATGGTCGACGCGCACGACTTCGGCGCTGATGACCTCGCCGGACTTCATGTCCTGGCTCTTGAGGCTTTGTGCGAAAAGGTCGGCGAAACTTTCGCCGCCGGTGGCGGTAGTGGAAACGGAAGACATGGGGTTGAAATCCATTGGGCCGAAATGGCCGTTAAGAACACACCGCAGCGGATTGCCCGCCACAGTGGAGTCAAAATACCTGCCTGCCGGTTTGCCCTGCGGGGTGGCCCGTGGGGGTTGCGCCTGGCGAGGACAGGGCCTAATCAAATAAAACTAGGCCCGGACGTTGTACGTTCGTAATACGTTGTACCGTCCGGGCGATTTTGCAGCGCAGAATCCGACAAATCGGCTATTTGCCTGGGCTTGTAGCCTCAGCTATCTGCCTTATTGCCGGCCTGCTGCCAAAAATCCAGTATTGCCTGCACCGTTTCTGCAATCGTCAAATCAGAGGAATCCAGTACGTGTGCGTCTGCTGCGGGAGCCAGCGGCGCCGTGGCGCGTTCGGTATCGCGGGCGTCTCGCTCGCGCATGTCTCGCAGAAGGTCGTCTAGATTAGCAGAAATTCCCTTTTCGATCAACTGCTTACGCCGCCTCTCGGCCCGGGCCACCACATCGGCAACCAGGAACACCTTCAGCGACGCGTCCGGGAAGACCACGGTGCCCATGTCGCGACCGTCGGCGACCAGCCCGGGAGGCCGCCGAAACGCGCGTTGGCGCTCCAGCAGCGCCCGGCGCACGCCCGGAAACGCGGCGACACGAGAAGCGAAATTACCGACTTCCTCGCGCCGGATGTCGTGCCCGACATCGACGCCGGCCAGGTATACGTGCGGGCCGTCAAAGCGGACGTCCAGCGTTTCGGCCACGCGCGCCACACCGGGCTCATCGTCGACGGACACGCCTTGGTTCAAGGCTGCCAGGGCGGTCAGGCGGTACAGCGCGCCACTGTCCAGCACGGCCCATCCCAGCGCCTTGGCAACGCGATGAGCCACCGTGCCCTTGCCGGACGCGGTGGGGCCATCGATCGTGATGACGGCGGCAAAAGAGTCAGTCAATGAAGAGGAAGTCATGGTGAAAGTGCGCTAGGCCGACACGAGGCTTGCGTAAACATCAAAATAACCCGGGAACGTCTTGCTGACGCAACCCGGGTCCAAAATTCGAACGGCGGCGGGCCCGAAAGCCGCCAATGAAAAGCACATGGCCATGCGGTGATCGTCCCAGGTGCCGATGTGCGCGTCGCGCCAGGCGTCCTGGGCCGGCGGGATGACCCGTAGCCAGTCGGGTCCGGATTCCACCGTTGCCCCCAGCTTTTCAAGCTCGGTCTGCATGGCATGGATGCGGTCCGTTTCCTTGACGCGCCAGCTGCCGATGTTACGCAGCCGGCAAGGGCCGTCGGCATACAAGGCCAGCGCCGCAGCCGTCATGGCCGCGTCCGGAATCAGATTGAAGTCGGTATCGAAGGCCTTCAGACGCGCCCCGTCCGCCACGCTTACGCCGGCAACCTCGATCCAATCGGGCCCGTAGGTGACCGTGGCGCCCATTTGCGCCAGTGTGTCGGCGAAGGCGACATCGCCCTGAATGCTGTCCGCGCCCACGCCGGTCACGCGCAACGGGCCGCCGCCGATCGCGCCCAGCGCAAGAAAGTAGGATGCTGTCGAGGCATCGCCTTCGACCGCGATCTGGCCCGGGCTGCGGTAGCCCGCCCCGCCTTCGATCACGAACCGGCTCCAGCCGTCGCGCTGCACCTGCACGCCAAACCGCGCCATCAGGTTCAGCGTGATTTCGATGTAAGGCTTGGAGATCAGCTCGCCCACCACTTCGATGGTCACGGGCTTGCCACTGCTGCCGGCCTGCAACGGCGCGGCCAGCAACAAGGCCGTCAGGAACTGACTGGAAACCGAGCCCTGCACGCGCGTAACCGCCTCGTCGGCGATCTGGCCGCGGCCGATATGCAGCGGCGGATAGCCGGGCTGGCCCAGATAATCGATGCGGGCGCCCAGCGCATTCAGGGCATCCGCCAGATCACCGATGGGCCGTTCATGCATGCGCGGCACGCCCGACAGTCGGTAGTCACCGCCCATCAGCGCCAACGCGGCGGTCAGCGGACGGATCGCAGTGCCCGCATTGCCCATGAAAAGATCCGCGCTTTCCACCGGAAAACGACGCACGCCCTCTACCGTGACGCGACCGGCATCCAGGTCGGACACCTGCACGCCCAATTGGCGCAAGGCCCCAAGCATGACGCGCGTGTCATCGGAATCCAGCAGCCCGGTGATCAGCGTGCTGCCTTCGGCAATGGCCGACAACAGCAACACGCGGTTGGAAATGCTTTTTGAACCGGGCAAGGCCATTACGCCGTGCGCCTGCCGCACGCGCGGCAGGTCCAGATAAGGCAAAGCGCCCATGTCAGTTACTCCTGTTGCCACTTGCGGCGCGCCTGGGCCGCAGTGTCCAGCAAAGCCAGCAAGGCTGCGTCGTCGCCATTGGCAATGGCGCGTTCGGCTCGGTCCAGCACGGCGCGCACCTCGGCAAGCTCGGCCAGCATCGCGTCGCGATTGGATAAAAAGATATCGCGCCACATCTCGGGCGAACCCGCCGCGATGCGCGTGAAATCGCGAAACCCACTACCCGCCAGGTCAAGGCGCGTGCGGGCATCGGCGGCCGTGGCCACCTGCTTCATATAGACGGCGGACAGCAGATGCGGCAGGTGGCTGACCGACGCAAGCACGCGGTCGTGCGCGTCGGCGTCCATGTCGATGACGCTGGCGCCGCAGGCTTGCCACGCACGACGCACCAGCGCGATGGACGCGGCGCTGTTCTGCGGCAACGGCGTCAAGATGACGGTGCGGCCGCGATACAGCGAGGCATCGGCGGCGTCGGGGCCCGTGCGCTCGGCGCCGGCAATCGGGTGCCCCGGCACGAAGCGCCCGATTTGCTCGCCCAACGCTTGGCGCGCCGCATCGACCACTTCGGCCTTGGTGCTGCCCGCATCGGTGATGATGGTGTTGGCGCCCAGATGGGGAAGCATCCGCGACAACACGTTTTTCAGGCCACCGACCGGTGTGGATAGAAGAACCAGATCCGCGTGTGCGGCGGCATCTTCGGCGCTGACCGCTTCGTCGATCAGTCCCAGCTCAACAGCGCGCGCCAGCGATGCGGCGTTACGCCCCACGCCCAGCACGCGCCCCACCTGCCCTGCCTGACGCAGCGCGGCGGCAAACGAACCACCGATCAAGCCCACACCCACCACGGCCAATACAGGAATCAGGGGGCCAGCGGCCCCCTGATCGGAAGAAGGTAACGCGTCGTTCATGTGGCCAGGATGTCGGTCAGGGCATCAATAAAGCGGGCGTTCTCTTCAGGCAGCCCGATCGACACACGCAACCATTCCGGCAGGCCATCGCCCGCGACGGGACGAACGATTACGCCACGCTTGAGCAATTCCAGATTGATGCGGGGCGCGTCGCCCACGTGCACCAGCACGAAATTGCCGAAGCTGGGCACATAGCGCAGCCCAAGCCGATCGAAGGCGGTGCAAAGCTGCGCCTTGCCCGACTTGTTCGATGCGTAGGCTTCTTCCAGGTAGGCGGCATCGCCCAAGGCGGCGATAGCCGCTGCCTGTGCCAACGTGTTCACGTTGAACGGCTGACGCACGCGATTAAGCAAGTCGGTCAACGGCGGTTGCGACACCGAAAAGCCCACCCGCAACCCCGCCAGCCCATAGGCCTTGGAGAACGTGCGAGAAATGATCAGGTTCGGGAAACGGCGTGCCAGCGCGGTGCTGTCGAAGCGATATTCCGGATCCAGGTATTCGTTGTAGGCCTCGTCCAGCACCACGGTGACGCGATCGCCGTGAGCGGCGTGCACGCGCTCCAGGAAAGACGCAATCTTGTCGCCAGGCACGAACGTACCGGTGGGATTGTTCGGGTTGGCAATGAACAGCAAGCGCGTGTCGTCGGCAATGGCGTCAAACATGGCGTCAAGGTCATGACCGTAGTCTTTTGCCGGCACCACGATGTGGCGTGCACCGCGCGCTTGCGTGGCAAGCCGATAGACCGCAAACGAATGTTGCGCGTAGACGGCCGACGAACCCGGCTCCAGCAGCGCCAATGCCGCGATTTCCAGGATGTCGTTCGAGCCGTTGCCCAACGTGATCCAGTTCATCGGCACGCCATAGCGTTCGGCCAGCGCGGCCTTCAGATCGAAGCCGTTGGGGTCCGGATAACGCGCCAGGGACTCGGCTGCGGCCAACATCGCGGCGCGCGCCGACTTGGGCATGCCCAAGGGGTTTTCGTTAGAGGCCAGCTTGACGATGCCCGCCGGATCCAACCCGAATTCACGGGCCAGTTCTTCAATGGGCTTGCCCGCCTGATAGGGCGCAATGGCGCTGACGTGCGCCGGGGCAACGAGGGGCTTGGATGCGGTGGTCATGGTGTGGGCTCACGGCGCCGGGTACGAACCCAGCACCTTCAGGTAGGCAACCTGCGCCTGCAACGTGGCAAGCGCGCGCTGAACGTTCGGATCATTACGATGACCCAGGACGTCTACGTAAAAATAATATTCCCACTGGCCGGTGCGCGCGGGGCGCGACTCGAAGCGGGTCATCGACACGCCGTTGTCCGCCAGGGGCGCCAGCATTTCGTAGACGGCGCCGGCGCGGTTGGGCACGGCCAGGATCAGGCTGGTCTTGTCCTTGCCGCTGACCAGCGGCTGGATATTGCCGATGGCCAAGAACCGGGTGCGGTTGTGCGGATCGTCCTGGATGCCGGCCGCGATGACTTGAAGATTCCAGGCGGGCGCGGCCACTTCACCGGCAATCGCCGCGATGGTCGGGTCGCCCGCCGAGGCGCGCGCCGCTTCGGAGTTGCTGGACGCGGCAACCCGTTCCACATCGGGATAGTTGCGTGTCAGCCAGCCCTGGCACTGCGCCAGCGCTTGCGGGTGCGCGGAAATGGTCTTGATGCCGTCCATGGTGCCCGACTGCGACATCAGGCAATGGCGGATCACCAGCGAGCGCTCGCCCAGGATCGTCAGCGGCGTATTCAGCAGCAGATCCAGGCTGCGGTTGACGGCGCCTTCGGTGGAGTTTTCCACCGGCACCATGCCCACATCGGCCTGCCCGCCCTCGACGGCGCGGAACACCTCGTCAAACGACGCGCAAGGCAGCTTCTGGACGGCGTGGCCAAAATGCTCCAGCGCCGCCTGCTCGGAAAACGAACCTTGCGGGCCCAGGTAGGCAACTGTCATGCCGCGTTCCAGGCCTCGGCAGGCCGAGATGATTTCGGTCCAGACCGACGCCACGCCCGCATTCGGAAACGGGCCGGGGTTGATCTGCTGCAAGCGGCGGATGACTTCGGCCTCGCGCTCGGGGCGCAGCACCGGGCCATCGGCTTGTGCGGCGTGCTTGGCTTCGCCGACTTCCAGTGCGGCGCGGGCGCGCTGCGACAGCAGGTCGAGGATCTGCGCGTCCAGCGCATCGATGCGTTCGCGCAAGGGGCGCAACTTGCGTTGCAGGTCTTCATCCATAGCGGCGCTCGAATTCCTTCAGGTACTCGACCAACGCTTCAACCCCCGCAAGAGGTACGGCGTTGTAGATGGACGCGCGCATGCCGCCCACGCTCTTGTGACCCTTCAGTTGGGTCAGCCCCGCCGCATCGGCGCCTTGCAGGAAGGTGTCGTTGAGCGATTCGTCGCGCAGCACAAACGGCACGTTCATGCGCGAACGCACGGGCGCGTGAATGGGATTGCGGTAGAACCCACTGCTGTCCAGGTAGCCGTACAGCAGATCGGCCTTGGCCTTGTTGGCGGCTTCCATGCCCGCCACGCCGCCGTTGGCCTTGACCCACTTGAACACCAGGCCCGCGACATAGATCGCGAAGGTAGGCGGTGTGTTGTAGCGCGAATGTTCGGCGGCCACGTTGGCGTAGTCGAACGCCGACGGGCAGATGGGCAAGGCGTGGCCGATCAGGTCGCGGCGGGCGATGACCATGGTCACGCCTGCCGGGCCTGCGTTTTTCTGCGCGCCGGCATACACCATGCCGCAGCGCGTGATGTCCATGGGCCGGGACAGGAAATGCGACGACGCATCCACCACCAGCGGCACATCGGGCGCGCCCAGCGCGGCGGTGTCGGGCCAGCCCATGAACTCGACGCCGCCAATCGTTTCGTTGCTGCAAAGATGCAGGTAGGCCGATTCCTGGCGCACGTTCCAGGTGTCGACCGGCGGCACCCAGGTCAACGGCGCCTGCTCGCGGCCATCCAGCTGGATGGCTTGCTCGCTGCTGGCCGCCACGTGGGTGCTGCCGTAGCGAGCCGCTTCCTTGTACGAACGCTTGGACCAATGGCCCGTCACGACGAAGTCGGCGGCCGGCGTGCCCCGGCGCCCCATGAGATTCATGGGGACGATGGCGTTCTCCCCGGAACCCCCGCCTTGCATGAACATGACCGCGTAATCAGCGGGCAAGCCCAGCAGATCGCGCAAATCGGATTCGGCTTCGTCGCAGATCTGCACGAAGTGCTTGCCGCGATGGGACATTTCCATCACCGACATGCCACTGCCATGCCAATCCAGCATCTCAGCTGCTGCTTGCTGCAATACCACCTCGGGCAAGGCCGAGGGGCCTGCCGAGAAGTTCCAGGGGCGGGCCATTATTGCTCCGTAGGTTCCGTCGAATCCGTCGAGTCCGCTGCGCCGTTGCTATCGTCGCCGCCTTCCGTCTGACCGTCTTCGGCCTGGACGTCGTCGTCCAGTTCGCCGTCGTCGTCCGCGTCGCTTTCCACAACACGACGCACGCCGGACAGCGTGCTGCCGTCGTCAACGTTGATCAACGTAACGCCCTGCGTGGCGCGACCCATTTCGCGGATTTCCGCGACACGGGTACGCACCAGCACGCCGCCGGTGGTGATCAACATGATTTCGTCGGTCGGGTTGACCAGCACCGCGCCCACCACCTTGCCGTTACGCGAGGTGGTCTGGATGGCGATCATGCCCTTGGTGCCACGGCCGTGGCGCGTGTATTCGCCGATCGGGGTGCGCTTGCCGTAACCGTTTTCGGTTGCGGTCAACACGGTCTGCGTTTCGTCGCCGGCCACCAGCAGCGCGATGACGGTCTGCGTTTCTTCCAGCATCATGCCGCGCACGCCGCGGGCGTTGCGGCCCATCGGACGGACGTCGTTTTCGTCAAAGCGCACGGCCTTGCCCGAATCCGAGAACAGCATGACGTCGTGCTTGCCGTCCGTGAGGTCGGCGCCGATGAGGTAGTCGCCGTCGTCAAGGTCCACGGCAATGATGCCGGCCTTGCGCGGGTTGGAGAAGTCGGACAGCGGGGTCTTCTTGACCGTACCGCGCGAGGTCGCCATGAAGACGTAGTGATCTTCGCTGAATTCCTTGACCGGGAGCACCACCGTGACCTTCTCGCCATCAGCCAGCGGGAACATGTTGACGATCGGCTTGCCGCGCGAGTTGCGCGTGCCTTGCGGCACTTCCCAGACCTTCAGCCAGTACACACGGCCACGGTTCGAGAAGCACAGGAGGTAATCGTGCGTGTTCGCGATGAACAGCTGGTCGATCCAGTCGTTTTCCTTCATCGCCGTGGCTTGCTTGCCGCGTCCACCGCGCTTTTGCGAACGGTATTCGGACAGCGGCTGGCTCTTGATGTAGCCACCGTGCGACAGGGTCACGACCATGTCGGTCGGCGTGATCAGGTCTTCGGTGTCGAGCTCGGTCGCGTTCAGTTCGATTTCCGAACGGCGCGAATCCTTCGTGTTCGTCGAGAATTCGGCCTTGATGGCCTGAAGCTCGTCGCTGATGATGGTCGTGATGCGCTCGGGGCGTGCGAGGATGTCGAGCAGGTCGGCGATGGTGGACATGATGTCCTTGTATTCGCCAACGATCTTGTCCTGCTCAAGCCCGGTCAGGCGTTGCAGGCGCATGTTCAGGATTTCCTGAGCTTGCGTGTCGCTCAGACGGTACAGGCCGTCGCCTTGAAGACCGAACTCGTCGCCCAGGTCATCCGGACGGAAGGCCGCGCGGCCTCCCGGCGTGTCGCCATCGGCGCGCGAGAGCATGTCGCGAACCAGCGACGAATCCCACGATTTGGCCATCAATTCCTGGCGCGCGACGGGAGGCGTCGGCGCGGCCTTGATGATCGTGATGAAGTCGTCGATGTTTGCCAGCGCAACGGCCAGGCCTTCCAGCACGTGGCCGCGTTCGCGAGCCTTGCGCAACTGGAACACCGTGCGGCGCGTGACCACTTCGCGGCGATGCTGCAGGAAGTAGTCGATCATCTGCTTCAGGTTGAGAAGGCGGGGCTGGCCATCGACCAGTGCCACCAGGTTCATCCCGAAGGTGTCTTGCAACTGCGTATTCTTGTACAGGTTGTTCAGCACAACCTCGGGCACTTCACCGCGCTTGAGCTCGATGACCAGGCGCATGCCGTCCTTGTCGGACTCGTCGCGAATATCGGAGATGCCTTCGATCTTCTTGTCGTTGACGAGTTCGGCGATACGTTCCTGCAGCGTCTTTTTGTTGACCTGGTAGGGGATGGCGTCGATGACGATGGCTTGGCGGTTGCCCTTTTCCATGTCTTCGAAGTGCGTCTTGGCGCGCATGATGACGCGACCGCGACCCGTGCGATAACCCTCGCGCACGCCGGACATGCCGTAAATGATGCCGCCCGTGGGGAAGTCCGGCGCCGGGATGATCTCGATGAGTTCATCGACCGTGCAGGCCGGATTGCGAAGGCAGTACAGGCAGCCGTCGACCACTTCCTGCAAGTTGTGCGGCGGGATATTGGTGGCCATGCCCACGGCAATGCCAGAGCTGCCGTTCACCAGCAGGTTGGGCAGGCGCGAAGGCAACAGCAGCGGTTCTTGTTCGCTGCCGTCATAGTTGGGGCCGAAGTCCACCGTCTCCTGGTCGATGTCGGCCAGCAGCTCGTGGGCGATCTTCGCCAGGCGGATTTCGGTGTACCGCATCGCCGCGGCGTTATCGCCGTCGATGGAGCCGAAGTTACCTTGGCCGTCCACAAGCATGTAGCGCATGGAGAAATCCTGCGCCATGCGGACGATGGTGTCGTACACGGATTGGTCACCGTGGGGGTGGTATTTACCGATTACGTCCCCGACGATACGCGCCGACTTCTTGTAAGCGCGGTTCCAATCGTTGTTCAGCTCATGCATCGCGTAGAGCACGCGCCGGTGGACGGGCTTGAGCCCATCCCGCACATCCGGTAGCGCCCGCCCAACGATCACGCTCATTGCGTAATCGAGGTAACTGCGGCGCATCTCTTCTTCCAGCGAAACCGGAAGCGTCTCCTTGGCAAAGGAATCCATATATATAACGACAGAATCGTGTAAGGAGGAACCCGGGCCGGGTAAACAGGAAATTCTATCATTCGATTCCGTTCCCGTTTGCCCGGCTTGCTTGCGGTGTGCCGCAAGGCGTCGGCCCGGGTAGTTGGTCGGACAGGTCCTTGGACCGCCGGGCCACGCCCTCCGCCCCTGTTGTCAAAAACCAACATGGAAAACCGAACGAGCGCCGAAAACGCCGTATCCAGCATTAATGCGCCTCTCCAGGGAAGCCAAAGGTGCCCAAATGCCTTAAGATTGTTTCCAGCACGCAGGAAACCCAGTAGCTAATCCTTTGAACCAGCTCTTGGCGTTGCTATACTGGCCCCGTTTTCCTGATATGCGGCGGGGGTTCGCTGCGAGTCACTTATCCAGCTTCAAGCTCAACGAGGAGAAACATGAACAAACCCTCCAAATTCGCTCTGGCGCTCGCCTTCGCCGCCGTCACGGCCTCTGGTGTAGCTTCCGCGCAAACCGTGGACAACTGGCGCAACCCGTTCGGTAACGTTTGGAAAAACGGTACGAACGAACTGTGCTGGCGCGATGCTTTCTGGACCCCTGCCACCGGTATCCCCGGTTGCGACGGTGTCCCGGTTGCACAACAGAAGGCGAAGCCGGCCCCGATGGCGGCAAAGGTCGTGTTCAATGCTGACACGTTCTTCGACTTCGACAAGTCGACCCTGAAGCCCGAAGGTCGTCAGCTGCTGGATCAAGTCGCCCAGCAAGCTCGCGGTATCGAGCTGGAAACCATCATTGCTGTTGGCCACACCGATTCGATCGGTACTGACGCCTACAACCAGAAGCTGTCCGAGCGCCGCGCCGCTTCGGTCAAGACCTACCTGGTCAGCAAGGGTATCGACCCCAACCGTATCTACACGGAAGGTAAGGGCGAGTCGAACCCGATCGCTTCCAACAAGACGAAAGAGGGCCGCGCCCAAAACCGTCGCGTTGAAATCGAAATCGTGGGTAGCCGCAAGTAATTGCCGGACTAGCTACAATAAGGGGCCTCGCATAGCGAGGCCCTTTTTTTCGCCCGTCATGCACCAGCTTGGTGCCATGGCCTGCGGCTTGCCTCGCCCTTGGGCGTCAGCCGCCCCTCTATATATATAGCGTCGCCTTTCGCTGGACCTTCCCATGACCACGCAAATTCACGACTCCGACCGCCCTGCCGTCAACGCCGACCAAGCCGAACTGGACAAGTTCAGCGCCCTGGCCAGCCGCTGGTGGGATCCCGAAAGCGAGTTCAAGCCGCTGCATGCCATCAACCCGCTACGGCTGGAATGGATTCAGGAATGTGCGGGCAACCTGGCGGGCAAGAAAGTGCTGGACGTCGGTTGCGGCGGAGGCATCCTGGCTGAAGCCATGGCGCGCGGCGGCGCGGAAGTCACGGGTATCGACCTGGCGGACAAGTCCCTTAAAGTGGCTCGCTTGCACGGATTGGAATCGGGCGTAAAGGTGGAATACCGCAACGTGCCGGTTGAAGAGTTGGCTGTCGAACAGCCCGGCCAGTACGACGTGGTCACCTGCATGGAAATGCTGGAACACGTGCCGGACCCGGCGTCCATCGTGCGCGCCTGCTCAACGCTGGTCAAACCGGGCGGCTGGGTGTTCTTTTCAACACTGAATCGCAACGCCAAGGCCTTCCTCTTCGCTATCATTGGCGCCGAATATGTTCTGCGACTGCTGCCGCGCGGCACGCACAGCTACGACCAGTTCATCAAGCCCAGCGAACTGTCCGCCGCCGCCCGCGCTGCCCAGCTTGAGCCGGTCAGCATGCGGGGCATGGAATACAACCCGATTACACAGATCTACTCGCTGTCGTCCGACACCTCGGTCAACTACCTGATGGCTACCCGCAAATGAGCGCCCTGATCCTGTTTGATTTCGACGGCACCCTGGCCGACACCGCCCCCGATCTGGCCGCCGCCGCCAACCAGCAGCGCACGCGTCGCGGCCTGGAGCCCATGCCGTATGAAGCCTTGCGTCCGGTAGCGTCGCAAGGCGCGCGTGGCCTGCTTCGGGTGGCGCTGGACCTGGCGCCCGGCCATCCGGATTACGAGCCGACCCGCCTCCAGTTCCTGGAAGACTACGCGGCCAGCTCCACGGTGCACAGCAAGCTGTTTCCCGGCATCGAGCAATTGCTGGCGAATATTCGCGAACGCGGCCTGTCGTGGGGCATCGTCACCAATAAAGTGACGTATCTGACGCTGCCCATCGTCGAGTTCCTGGATCTGACCCGCGACAGCGCCGTGCTGGTCTGCGGCGACACCACCGCCCACGCCAAGCCGCACCCGCTGCCCCTGCAACATGCGGCTCGTGAAGCCGGGTTTGCCACGGACCGCTGCGTCTACGTGGGCGACGACCTTCGCGATATTCAGGCGGCGCACGCCGCGGGCATGCCCGCCGTGGCAGCCGCGTACGGGTACGTGGGCGAAGACGACGACATCATCAGCTGGCAGGCCGAAACCTGCGCCAATACCCCGGAAGAGCTCTGGGCCGCCATCCAACCGTTGCTGCCCAGCGACGTGCGCTGAAGCGGGCTGGTGGCGGACCCAGGGTCCGCCGCCTTTCACGACCGGCCTCACTCGACCGGCCCCACTCGATCGGCCTGTCCCAATCGGCCTGTCCCGATCGGCGTCCCCCAATCGGCCTGTCCCGGCCGGCCTGTCCCCATCGGCCTCTTCCTTCAGCCTCTCCCTTCAGCCTCTCCCCTCAGCCTCTCCCCTCAGCCTCTCCCCTCAGCCTCTCCCTTCAGCCTCTCCCTTCAGCCTCTCCCTTCAGCCTGCCTGATTCATCCCCCCTTACGCGCCGCCTCCGGGTCGCCCTGCTCGCGCTGATCATCCCAAGCGTCCCGTCCGGCCCGGGGCTGCGCTGGTATTAGCGCTGGTATTAGTTGATCGGGGCGAACAATCTTTCCGCGCGTGCCTGCTTTATCCCGATTTCGAACTCCCTTAAAGTGTGAACCATCCCCGGCAATCAGGAACTTCCCGATAACCGACTCGGCCTTTGCCGGCGCAGGACTGCGGTTTTATCCGCCCCGCTTCCTTCACCGCACACGCATCACCGCACACGCATCACCGCACACGCTTTACCGCACACGCCCTTCCGCAGGCGGACATAGCGCCGCCAGCAGCGCGCCACGCTAATTCCGCGGCGCATACCTGACCTTTTCGACCACAACGCCCTGCCCCGCGCGCCGCCAATCGGCATCGCGCTAGAGGAATGCCTATGCTTTTGCCCATCCTGCTACTTTCCGCCGCCGGTTTCACCATCCTGACCACCGAATTCCTGATCGTCGGCCTCTTGCCCAGCCTGTCCCGCGATTTGGATGTGACCGTTTCACAGGCAGGCCTGCTGGTCACGCTGTTTGCTTTCACGGTTGCCGCCACGGGTCCCTTATTGACGGCCTTGATGGCCAACGTAGAGCGCAAACGCCTGTTTATCGGCGTCTTGGCGTTGTTCGGCGTGTCAAACGCCGTAGCCGCCATGGCGCCAAACATCTGGGTCATGGCCGTGGCCCGCTTCGTGCCGGCCTTGGCTTTGCCCGTATTCTGGTCGCTGGCCAGCGCCACCGCCGTTGAACTGGTGGGCCCCGCGCGTGCCGGCCGAGCCATCTCGCTGGTCGCCTTCGGTATCGTGGCGGCCACCGTGTTCGGCATCCCGATCGGCGTGCTGATATCGGACGCTTTCGGTTGGCGTGCCGCGTTCTGGGTGCTGTCCGGCGTGGCGTTCGCCAAAGCCCTGCTGCTACTGCTGACCTTTCCCAGCACCCGTATCCGCGCCGACAGCGTCAAGCTGGTGACACAGCTACGCATCCTGCGCGACCCGATCGTGCTGGGCCATGTTGTGCTGTCGCTGCTGGTGTTTACCGGCATGTTCACGGCCTACACCTATTTGGCCGATATGCTTGAGCGGCTGGCGGGGTTCAACGGCCAGATCGTGGGCTGGACAATGATGGCGTTTGGCGCCGTGGGCTTGATCGGCAACACGCTGGGCGGCCGCATGGTGGACCGCAGCCCCCTGGGCGCAACGGCGCTGTTTTCTTCCATGATGGCGGCCGGGCTGGTGTTCGTCGCGCCGGTGATGCAATCGCACGGTTTGCTTGCGGTGGCCCTGGGGCTCTGGGGTATCGCCCAGGCGGCGCTGTTTATTGTGTGCCACGTCCGGCTGATGAAGGCGGCTCCGCAGGCGCCGGCCTTTGCCGCGTCGCTGAATATTTCCGGCGCCAATATCGGCATCGGGCTGGGCGCCGTGGTGGGCGGCCATGTCATCGATAACTATGGGCTGGCATCGTTGGGCTGGGCGGCCGCGCTGATCGTGGCGATTTCCGTGGGCTTGGCGCTGGCGCTGATGGCGGCTTCACGCGGCCGCGCGCCCACGGAACCTGCGTGCGCAAACGCCGTCTAAGCCGAGTAAGACACTGGCCGAAACCGCTGTCGCCCCCACGCCACGCCTTGTTTGGCGGGCATGCGGACAGTGCAGCAGGCTATGGCATTTACCAGTACAATAGAAAGTTCTTGGGGCCGATCCGGATTCGACGTGGGTCGCGAAACAACTCAGGGCATGCCGAGCACCAGTTCGCTCGTTAAACCACTGGAAACACTACAAACGCCAACGACGAGCGTTTCGCTCTCGCCGCTTAAGCGGTGAGCCGCTGCACTGATCTGTCCTTGGGTCAGGCGGAGGAAGGCAACTTCCTAGGGGGGTAACCCTCGAACCGCAGCAGCGACATTCACAAGGAATCGGTCTGCGCTGGGGTCACACGGCTCAGATTTAAATTACGTGAATCGCTTTGGTCCGGCCTGTCGGTTGGCTAAGTCCAAAGTTAAAACTAAATAAATCGACTACGCATGTAGAACTGATTGCAGAGGGCTTGCGGACGGGGGTTCAATTCCCCCCGGCTCCACCAAATACCCTTGATGCCGGTTTTTCTGATTTTCGACATTTTGATTTTCAGGAATAACGTTTTTGCCGAAAGGCACATTACTGACCGGCACTGACCGCTAGACGCAAAAAGCCGCTCGACATATCGTCGAGCGGCTTTTTCTTTTGGGATTTCCGAAACGGTTTGGCCGATCAGCCCGCCGCCTTCGTCGCTAAATGGCGGTCCAGCGCTGCACGGGCCCGCTGCGCATACGCGGGATCCGCGCGTTCATCCAGAATCTGCCCAAGGTGACGAAGCTGGCCCTCGGTAATGCCCACATTCATGCTGATGCGCATGTGCGCCTGTAACTGCGGTTCAGTGCCCGGCAGTGCCGACAGCATTGCCACCGTGGCGAGCTCCCGGCTTTGCCAATCCAGATTGTCGCGTTCAAAAATATCGCCGAACAGATGCGCACGCAGGTATTCGTTGGCGACGGGTGCGAAGTCGAACAGCGGCCCCGCCACCTCCCCGCCCGACAGCTTGGTTTGATTGGCGGTGCCCGCCGCAAGCAAGGCGTCGCCTTTCGGGATGGGACGGCTGGGTTCGGTGCCGGGTGCGTCGTTGATGCCGCGCTGCTTGCGCGCCTGCTGCACTTTCATCAACTCGCCCAGGGCGTTCAGGCTGCGCGGGAATCCGGCGTACGCGTAAAGCTGCACCAGCACTTCCTTGGCGTCGCTAAGCGTCATGCCGGCATCCAAGCCTTGATTTAAAGCGGCGTTCAGCTTGCCCAGGTCGCCGGCGGCTGCAAAAGCCGCAATCGGCACAATCGCTTGTTGACGGATAGAAAGCGTCTGGTCGGTAAGCGAAGACGCGGTTTGTGCGGGGGACATGGGTGGGGACTCCTGTGGATTCGCGGCGGACCGGGCGGTCGGGGTGGGCGGCGCGGTCGAGGTGGGCGGAGCAGCCTGGACGCCCGTGCAAGCCAGGCTCAGACTCATCGCCAATGCGCGGCCATAACCCCGCGTAGCGGCGGATTTAGCGCGCGTTATATTGTTCATCGCTGACTTTTTCCATCCAGGTCACGTTCTTGCCTTGAGCCGTGCCGGTGACCGCAAGGTGGGTCATCGCGGTGTGGGGCGCCGCGCCGTGCCAATGCTTGACATTGGGCGGGCACCAGACCACGTCGCCTGGGCGTATCTCCTGCACGGGGCCGCCCCATTCCTGAGTGAGGCCCACGCCCGACACCACGACCAGGCGTTGGCCCGCGGGGTGCGTATGCCAGGCGGAACGCGAACCGGGCTCGAAGGTGACCAAGCCCCCCGACGCGTTGATGTGCGCGTCGGCCGGCCAGACCGGATCCACCCGCACAGGTCCGGTGAAGTAATCCTCGGGCCCGGCCATCGAAGGCTGACTGCCCGCGCGCGTTAGCTGTTGGCTGCCTTTCGCCGGCTTGGATTCGAGCGCTTCGGCGGGGCCCGCGCCGCTCGCAGGGCCCGCGGAACCCGCGGAACCCGTGTGCAGCGCCGCCAGGCAGATGGCTGTTTTACAAAGCGTGTTCATGGATGGGTCCTGTTCTGTGTTGGAAAGGCGGCGCAAGGCCGTTGCGCCGATCGCTTTTTCACACTGTATGATCCGAACCATTAGCTGAGAAGACTGCAAAATACGCACACACCGGTGTACAAAATTCACCAATGGCGAAAGAAAACCTGAACGACCTGCAAGCTTTCGTGGCTGTGGCACGCGAACGCAGCTTTACCCGGGCGGCTGCGCAACTGGGCGTGTCGCGCTCTGCGCTCAGCCATGCCATGCTTGCCCTGGAAGCGCGCCTGGGCGTGCGCCTATTGACGCGCACCACCCGCAGCGTTTCCACCACCGAGGCTGGCAACAGGCTGCTGGACGTGCTGGCGCCCAGGCTTGGCGAGATCGAGCAGGAACTGGCTTCGCTGAGCGCGATGCGTGACAAACCAGCCGGCACGGTGCGCATCACGGCGCACGACCACGCCATCGCCACAGTGCTTTGGCCACGGTTGGCGCCCTTGCTGAAGCAATATCCCGACATCCAGATCGAGTTCAGCGTGGATTACGCGTTCACGGATATTGCCGCGCATCGTTTTGATGCGGGCGTGCGCGTGGGCAACCGGGTGGATAAGGACATGATCGCGGTACGCATCGCGCCCGAACTGCGCATGGCTGTGGCGGGATCTGCGGAATATCTGGCGGGCAAGCCGCTGCCGACCACACCGCATGAGCTGACCGAGCATCGCTGCGTGAACTTGCGCCTTCCCACCCATGGCGGCCTGTATGCCTGGGATTTTGAAAAGAATGGGCAGGCTTTGAATGTCCGCGTTGATGGCCAGACCGTGTTCAACAACACCTTCCTGATGCTGCAAGCGGCGCTGGACGGTCTGGGCCTGGCGTACGTTCCGTTTGACTTGATGAAGCCGCATATCGACAGCGGCCGCCTGATCCCGGTGCTTGAGGATTGGTGGCCCCAATTTCCCGGCTACCACCTCTACTACGCCAGCCGACGCCAGATCTCGCCCGCGCTGGCGCTCGTGATCGAAGCGCTGCGTTACCGGCCCGACGACGCGCAGCCGTAGCAACGCCCCGCAGCAAACCCTTCCTAGCCAGCTCATAAAGTTGGCTTTTTTGCGTCTTAAGAACGGGCCACGACACCTCGCGGTCGTCGTCCCCTGCGTCTCGGAATATTGCAGTTACAGACATAATCCGTCACATATTACGAATACTTTCACGACATAATGGACGCCACCACGCTCTGGGGAGGGTCATCTTGTGATGAAAGTCCTATCCATCTTTGGGACCCGTCCCGAAGCAATCAAGATGGCACCGCTGGTCACCGCGCTTGGCAAAGAGCCACAGATACAGAGCGTGGTTTGCGTGACCGGCCAGCACCGCGAGATGTTGGACCAGGTCCTGGCGCTGTTTGACCTGCGCGCCCAGCACGACCTGGACGTCATGGTCCCCAATCAAACGCTCAACGGCCTGTATGCGCGGCTGATCGCAAGCGTGGACAGGGTACTGGACGCGGAGCAGCCCGACTGCGTACTGGTGCACGGCGACACCAGCACCGCGTCGGCGTGTGCGCTGGCATCTTTCCACCGGCGCGTGCGCATCGGCCACGTCGAAGCCGGTTTGCGCACCGGCAATCTGGCGATGCCGTTCCCGGAAGAAATGAACCGGCGCGTCGTCGATGCCGTGGGCGATTGGTTGTTTGCCCCCACGGCGCAATCGCGCGCCAACCTGATGCGCGAAAACCTTGCCGGAAAAATCACCGTAACGGGCAACACCGTGATCGACGCCCTGGCGATGACCTGCGCCAAGCTGGACCCGGCCGGGCCGCTCGCACAAGGTCTGGACGCGCGCTACGACTGGTTGGACCCCAAGCGGCGCCTGCTGCTAGTCACCGGCCATCGACGCGAGAGTTTCGGCGGTGGCTTCAAGAACATTTGCGCGGCGCTGGCGGAACTGGCGCGCCGCAATGATTTGCAGATTGTGTACCCGGTGCATCTGAACCCGCAGGTGCGCAATGTGGTCATGACGGACCTGGCCGGGCTATCGCATGTCCATCTGATCGATCCCCTGGATTACCTGGATTTCGTGTGGTTCATGCAGCGCGCCCATCTCATCCTGACGGATTCGGGTGGCGTGCAAGAAGAGGCGCCCTATCTGGGCAAGCCGGTCCTGGTGATGCGCGACGTGACCGAGCGCCCCGAGGCCGTGGAAGCCGGCACGGTGGCCCTGGTGGGCACCGACACGAGGCGGATCGTGACCCAGGTCAACCGGCTGCTGGACGACGCCGACCAGCACGCCTCGTTCTCACGGCGCATCAACCCCTACGGCGACGGCCGCGCCAGCCAGCGCATCGTGGACGCGCTATGCGGGCGGGAGGTTTCCGAGTTCGATCCGTACCGGGACGCCAACGCGCCCTCGCCCTGACGTCACGCCCCCCGCCCCGATCAATAGCCCCGATCAATAGCCCCGATCCATAGCCCTGAACAGAAGCCCGATCAGCCATCCCGAGCCGTTGCCTTAATCCGCCCGACCTTATTCGCGACGCATTCCGCCCCGGAGCCCCCAATGCACCCCAGCGCCCTGCCCGTCCCCGTTGCCCGAGTCCTTTGCCATGCCTTGATGATGGCGGGGTTGGCCATGCCGCTAAGCAGCCTGGCCAGCCCGGCCGGCGATGCGTTGCGGCGCTTGCAGGGCGACGGCTGGATCACGCGCGACACCACCTTGCTGGACCTGGGCGTCAAGGACCCCGTCGTCCTCAGCAACAGCGATGCACGCCAGGAGTTCTATCTGCCCGTGCCGCGCGGCGTGCCGATCTCGGACGCCACACTGACGTTTGATGCCAGATATGCCAAGGGCGAGGCCGGCCGGACCACCTTGGTGCTGTGGCTGGATGGCGTGCCGCAAACGGCGGAGCGCATCGCCGATGGCGACGGGTCGGTCACACGCAGCCTGAACGTTGATAACCGCAACCGCGAGTCCGGCTTCTTGCGCCTGCGCGTGGACTGGCAATCGGAGATCGCGCTGCGCCGCTGCGAAAGCAACCGCGCCACCGCCAATGCGCTGGTCATTTCACCGCAAACGCACCTGAGCTATCGCTACGACGCCTCGGCCATCGGCAATCTGGACGACGCGTGGGGCACGCTGCCCGGCAAGCCAGTGCTGATGGTGGCGGGCGCCAAGCTGGACCAGCAGGCCTTCGACAGCGCCTGGCGCCTGGGGGTGGCGTTGGAAAGGTCGGGCAAGCGCGTCGCGGTTCGTGCGTTCCCATCGGTAGGCGACGAGGTCGATACGCGTGGCCTGCAAGCACCGGCGGGGCTGGAACAGGTTGCGGCATTTGCCGCCGTTGCCAACAAGCCTGCGCATAAACTGGCCGGCCCGGCGGAAATCGGCGCGCTGCTGGTGTTGGGCGCCCCCGCCGTCAGCGGCGACGTCGTGATTGCCGACGCCGCGCTGCGCGGCCGCTATAACGAAGCGCTGGATGCGCTGGCCGCGCAGCTTGCCGTCGACACCGATGCGGCCGCCGCCTTCAAGAGCTGGCGCCAGGCGCGCATGCCGCTGGCAGGCACCGACCTGCCCTCGGGCGATATCCGTTTGCTGCCGCTGGGCCGGCAGGCCGTCATCGCCGTGGCGGCGGATGCCGGCGCGCAAGCGGCGGGCGCGTTCGACAGCGCATGGCGCCGCATCCTGGTCACACGGCAGGTCAACGTCAAAACGGCCACCTCGCCGCAGGCTTCCGACGACGGCGCCGTGCGCCTGACCTCGTTGGGCGGATCGGCGACCAGCTTCGACGTCGTGGCGCGTGGCGACTGGACCACCACTTTCCCGCTGGGGACCGTGTCCTCGGACGGCCTGATGCCCGACGAGCTTGTGCTGGACCTGGCGGCGGCCCCCGGCGCATCGTCGACGCGGCCCGTGGCATCGGTGTTCTGGAACGGCATCTTGCTGGCCGCCCGGCAGATGGATGCCGACGGCAAACCCGAGCGCCTGACGGCGCGCGTGCCCGGCTATGCCCTGGGGGTGACCAATGCGCTGCGCGTCCAGTTCCAACGCCAGCCCGTATCGGTCGACTGCAACGAAATTTCCCAGGGCTACCCGGTAAACGTGCTGCCCACCAGCTACGTAAAGCCCGGCAAGCCGCAGCCGGACGGCACCTTTGTGGGGCTGTTGCCGCTAATGGCCGGCAACCCGCAAGTGATCATTCCGGACAGCTACCTGGCCGACGCGCCAGACAACATCAAGCGGGTGATCGGCATCGCTTCGGCAAGCGGCGTGTCGCCCACGCGCGCTGAATTATCGGTGGCGCCGGCAGGCCAGCCGTTCAAGCCGGCCCGCGCCTTCCTGGCCATGGAAGTGCCGGTGGACGGCGCCAAGCCCATGGTCCAGGTCACCGACCGCAAGCAATTGAAGGTGGATGGCCGCAACGCAAGCTGGCTGGACATCTCCGGGCTGGACCACCTGAGCACCGCCGAAGTGGTGCGCGGTAATGGCCAGGACGGTGTGCTGTGGCACACCGTGGGCCAACACCCGGGCATGCTGGACGCGCCTTTCGTGCTGAACCGCGGCAACGTGGCCGTCGTCGGCGTCAACGGACCGATTGCTTGGATAGACAGCGCCAACCCGCAAGCCAGCAACCCCGCGGGCCCCGGCGGCAGCGCGTTCTTCGAATGGCGCCGCTACATCGCCTGGAGCGTGCCGGCGATCAGCGTAGCGCTGCTGGTCCTGATATTGATCCTGATCGTGGCGCGGCGCGTGGGCCGCAAGAAGAACCGCGGCAACCCGTAAGCCGGACACCGCCATGTCTTCGCTTTATTGGCCGTATTTCATCGCGGACTATTACCGCGGGCTGGAAGTGGTGACCGCCGTCGTGGGGGTCATCATCCTGCTGTCCAGCCTGGATGATCTGTTCATCGACGCCTGGTTCTGGCTGCGCGAGCTGCGCCGTTCGCTGACCGTCAAGCGACGCTACACCGCGCTATCCGCCGAGGCGTTGCGCGCCAAGCCCGAACAGCCGCTGGCAATCATGGTGCCTGCCTGGCTGGAGTACGACGTGATCTCGTCGATGCTTGAAACCATGGTGTCCACGCTGGAATACAAGGACTACATGATCTTCGCGGGCACCTACCAGAACGACCAGCGCACCATCGACGAAGTCGAGCGGATGCGGCGGCGTTACCGCAAGCTGATCCGCGTTGAAGTGCCGCATGACGGGCCTACCTGCAAGGCCGATTGCCTGAACTGGATCGTGCAGGCCATCTTCGCGCAGAACGCGAAGCAGCCCGTGCCGTTTGCCGGCGTCATCCTGCACGACAGCGAAGACGTGCTGCATCCGCTGGAGCTCAAGTACTACAACTATCTGCTACCGCGCATCGACTTCATCCAGCTGCCGGTCACGTCGCTGGAACGTCACTGGCACGAGCTGGTGGCCGGCACCTACATGGACGAATTCGCCGAATGGCACACCAAGGACCTCGTGGTGCGCGAGAGCTTGTCGAAGATGGTGCCGTCCGCCGGCGTGGGCACCTGCTTCTCGCGACGCGCGCTGGAGGAGCTAGCGGCCGAAACCAACAACCAGCCGTTCAATACCGACACGCTGACGGAGGACTACGACATCGGGGCGCGGTTGGCGCAGCGCGGCATGAAGCAGATCTTCGGCAAGTTCGAAGTGGAATACGTCACGCGCCGCCGCTCGTGGTTCGGCCTGGGGCCGGAAAGAGTTTCCACGATCCGCATGCCGCTGGGCGTGCGCGAGTATTTTCCGAACACGTTTCGCACCGCGTACCGGCAAAAGGCGCGCTGGACATTGGGCATCGGTTTGCAAGGGTGGCAACAAGTGGGCTGGACCGGGTCCCTGGCCAATCGGTACTTGCTGTTTCGTGACCGCAAGGGTCTGGTGACGTCCTTTATCGCCATCCTGGCCTACGTGTTGCTGGCGAACTTCTTCGTGTTCTTCCTGGCCGATAAATTTGGATGGTGGAAGGTGTACTACCCCTCGTATTTCCGGCCCGGAGGATGGTTGGTGATTTTGATGTGGCTCAACGCCGTGGCGCTGCTGCTTCGCGTTGTGCAGCGCGCGTACTTCGTCGGGCGCATGTATGGCTGGGAACACGCGGTGCTGTCGATTCCCCGCATGATCGTGGGCAACTTCATCAACGCCATGGCCGCGGCGCGCGCGTGGCGCCTGTTCATCGCACACCTGATCACGGGCAAGCGACTGGCATGGGACAAGACCATGCACGACTTCCCCAGCACGGACCAGTTATCGCAGCAACGCCAGCGGCTTGGCGAATTGTTGTTGTCCTGGCAGGCCATTGACCAGGACACGCTGGCGCGCGCGCTTGAGATCCAGGCGCGCGAAAAAAAGCCGTTGGGACAGATCCTGACCGAGCAAGGCTGGTTGGACGAAGGCACGCTAAGCGAAGCCATCGACTTTCAACAATCAGGACAGGCGACCACACCGCCGCACTCCAAAGACAAACCCGCGCCGACATGACACCGTTGACCCGTTCGCTGATTCTGTCCGCCGCCCTGGCCGGCATGGGGGTTGCGCCGCCAGCCAGCGCGCAAAGCGCCACGCCCGCCACCGCGAAAACGGAAGCGCCGCTGGAAGGCGCCGCGTTTCGGTTCGCCGAAGAGGCTTACAAGAATTTCGATGCCGGCAACTATGAGCTGGCTGCGCGGCAGGCCGCATCGGCCATTGTGCTGCGCCCGGACGTGGAACGCTTGCACCTGCTGCGAATCTACGCGCTGCAAAAACAAGGCAAGCTGAAAGAAGCCGACCAGGCCGCCGCCGACACCATCAAGGAAGGCATCGATACGCCAGCGTTACGGCAGGCCCGCGCCAATCTGCGCCCGGCACCGCCAGCCGCCCCGGCTTCCACGCCCGCCCCGGCGCCCGTGCCTGGGCCAGGGCCGGGGCCCGGTACTGCTGCCGCCACCGCGCCCGGCTCCGCATCGGCCGCTGCATCGCCTGCCGCATCCCCCGCCGCCTCGGCCTACCGTCGCGGCTATCCCATCGCCACACGCGCCTACGCCGACTACAAGCGCGGCGACTATGCCGCTGCCGCAAGCGGCGCCGAGCGCGCATTTCGCATCGACCCCAAGCAAGGTGCGTGGGCCATGCTGTGGCTGGACGCATTGGAATCGCAGAACCAATACGCCCAGGCCGACGCCGCCATCGACCGCGCAATTGCGCTGGGCGCTCCGAACAAAAAGGATCTGGCTGCTCGGCGCCAGACGATGGCAGCGCGCATGGCCGCCAAACAGGCCGACGCCGCCTACCAGGCATTAAGCAACAACCGTGTGGATGATGCCGTGCCGTTGGCGCGCCAGGCCGTGGCGGCGTCACCCGACACCGCCAGCTATCGCATGCTGCTGATAACAGCGCTGATGCAAAGCGACCGCCTGGCCGAAGCCGAAGCGGCCGCCACCGACGCCATCAACGCCACCGCCGGCGCCGAAGCCACCCCCGCCACCCGCGCGCCCAGCGGCAACGTTACGGCACTGGTCATGCGCGGCTACCTGCGCCAGCGCCAAGGCAAGACCGATCTGGCGAACGCGGACTTTGACGCGGCGCTCAAGCAAGGACAATTAACCGATGCCCAGCGCCGCAACGTCCGGCTGCTGGCCGCCGACGCCGCATTGGCCGGCGGCGAAAATGCCCGCGCCCTGGCTTTGATGACGCCATTGGGCAACCAGGACAACGCCGCCGATGCGCGGATAAAACGTGCGCGTTCCCGGCCCGCCGTGCCCGCCACGCTGACGCTGGCCAATTACCCCGCGCCGGTCCAGGACTGCCGCAACACATCGCCCGGCGCCTACTGCGAACTGCTGCCGTCCGACGCGGTCGGCAGCGGCGGCCCCGCCGCGCGGGCCTATGCCGCCTATGCGCGCGAAGATTACGCCGAAGCCATCGCTCAGGCCCGCCTGGCCGTCGAGCAAGACCCGGCCAACCCGGAATACCAGCGGCTGTTGACCACCACGCTTGCGGCCGGCAAAGGCGCACAGCTGGCCGAGGCCCTTCAACGCATGACCGACGCGCTGGTGGCGCAACCCAACGACCCCACGCTGCTGATGCAGCGCGGCTACCTGCGCCAACGTATGAAGCAGCCGGCCCTGGCATTGCAAGATTTCCAGGCCGCGCGCGCCACCGGCAAGGCGCCGCCCACGGTGATCCTGGACGAAGGTTATGCGCGCGCCGGCGCGGGCGACAAGCGCGGCGCGGTGGCGGATTTAAAGCACGCTATCGATGAAGCCGATGCCGGCAAACTGGAACTGACACCGCAGCAGCGCTTCGACACGCGCAGCGGCGTTGCCGAGTTGTCGCGCGAATGGGGCGGCTATGTGTCCGCCGGCTATCGCGGCGCACGGCCGGCGTCCTCCGGGCTGGGCGGCGCGGCAATCACGGTGCCTGGCGACGCCGTCTTCAGCACGGCCGAGATCTTCTGGCGCCCGGCTGACTTCCTGAATTCGGCCACGCAGACCTTCGAGTTGTATGGCCGCTTTTCCAACACCTTATATGACAAAGGCGGCAAGACGACCGGCCAGACCGTCGCCGACCCATGCGGGGGCAGCATCGATGTCGCAGAGACCCGCAACGAAGGCATCGCGGGCTTGCCCACGACGGTCGGGTCGCTGGGCATGCGCTTCACGCCATCCACCGAGGTGGGCCTGACGTTCGGCATTGAACGGCAGTTCAACCTCGGCACTGCCACGCGCCAGGGCACGTTCAGCCCCGCGCCGGCGGCCCTGCGTTGCGCGCTGAATCAGACGAATCAATCGCCCCACTACCAGACCACGGCGGACAACGGCGCGTGGCTGGCCTACATCACCTATGGCTTGTACGAAGGCACGAACCTGCGCATCGACCGCCCCGACTGGTTCACGATGGAAGGCTATTTGCAGGGCGGCTATTCCTGGCAGGACATGCCCGCAAAATTCTGGCTGCGCAACAACGCCACCGGCGAAGACGGCGACAAGGTCTCGGGCCGCATGAAACGCGACCAGGCGTTTGGCGCCGGTGAACTGCGGATGGGCCGCAGCTATCGGATGGATGCCATCAGCGACCGGCTGGTGTTCTTTCCGTATGCGGTCGTGGGCGCCGACTGGCTGTGGAACAAGAACCGCGCCTCCTTCAACATCCAAGGCGATTCATATTCCATCGACCAACAAGGCAATGGCTCGTCATGGTCACTGGGCGCGGGCCCCGGCTTCAACGTGCGTTACTGGTTCCGCGAAGACCACTACAACGCGCCACGATCCTATCTGGACCTGACCACGCAGTACCGTTTCAACATCGGCGGGGGCGCGGCCGACCGGGCGCGCGGGCTGTTCGTCAACCTGACGCTGTCGTACTAGACGCGCGCGTCCAGCCAGGCGCGCATCAGCGCTCGCGCCTCGGGCGTGTTGTCGATGACCCAGGGGTCAATCGCAAACGCCACCACCCGCTTGGCGCCATAGCCGCGCGCGACTTCCCACTGTTGCTTGACCCGATCGAAGTCCGCCGAGCGTGCCTTGAAGGTCGAGCCGTCGGTGCTGCCCGAGGGCAGTTCTTCGAACAGTTCCAGGACCAGATCGAACGATGCGCGGCGCGCCAGCAGCATGTCGTGCAGCGGCGCAAGCGCCTGGTAGTTGGCCAGGCCGGACACGCCCACGCCATCCTGGATCATGGGATGAATCGCCACCTGGTCCAGGATGGCGCTCCACAGATTCATCAGCGAACCGTCGGTGGGCAGGCGGGAATGGTAGGTGGAAATACAGGGCGGGCGCCCCCGGCTGGTGTCCTGCGCCGCGCGCGACAAGGCGTCCAGCCACGGCATCAGCAACGCTTGCCGCGCGGCAGAGGCCCAGTTGTATTGTTCCAGCTCGTAGGGCAGGTACCACCCACGAAACGACCTGCGCTTGGGCCAGGGCGCGGCCTGCATGTAGGCCACGCCGCGCGTGCGGGTGTGGTCCAGGTAGGCTGCCAATGCCCGCGGGTTGGCATTGCCCAGCATCTCCCACCAGCGTTGGTCGTAAGGCAGGCCCACATGCACGCCCAGGCCCTGGTGTTCGGCCTCGTCGAAAATCATGCGCAGCGTGGTATCGGACGCCATCCAGTCGTCAGGGCGTCCGCCTTCCAGGCCGACCCATTGCAGGAAGATCTCGCGGCATCCCAGGCGCCGATAGGCCGACAGCCGCACGCGCCAGTCTTCAGGCGTCAAATCCAGATGGCTGCGCCACAATTGCAAAAACGTGGCGTTCAAGGACAGAGGTGGCGCACAGGCGGCCAAGGGCGCCAGCGCGCCCACGGCCAGCGCCTGCAACAGGCGCCGGCGGGTGGGAGAGGAAAGCGGTTGACGTATCAGGGGTAAGCCCGTCCCGCTGGGTCAGCCCCGATTGCCGAACATGCCGGACAACGAGGCCAGCAGATCGGTGGGGTTGAAATCCTGGCCAGGCTGGACCTCGCCTTGCGGCGTGGCGTTGTCCACCAGTTGCGGCAACAGCGACGACAGCGAGCCCAGCACCGAATCGGTGTCCTGCCCGGTCTTGGCGGCCAGTTCGTTGACGACGCCCGGGTCCAGCACGGCGCCCAGCTGGTCGGGACTGACGGGCAGGTTCTGCCCCGTGCCCACCCAAGACGCCACGATTTCGCTCAAGCCGCCCTTCTGAAAGCTGGCGATCAGGCCAGTAAGACCACCCGGATATTTGTTCAATTGTTCGATCAGCGCCGGCAGCAGCGATGCCGAGCCTCCTTGCTGACCGCCGCCGGCCATCGAGGCCAAGGTATCCAACAAGCTCATCGCGGTGCTCCTGAAAAGTGGGAAATCCAGTATAGGGCCGCGACCGGCGCGCGGCATGTCAAGGCGGTTACCCGAGGCCGGATCTTTGCAAAACTTGTAAATCCGGCCGCTGGGCGGGATCAACGCGGCAGAGTGGGCGCCTGAGATGCCTGCGACGCCCGCAGCGCCCGCAGCGCTTTCTGGCCCGCGCGCCCGTCGGCGGGCAGCCCCAGTTCACGTTGGGCGGCTTGCAAGGCCTGACGCGTGCGGGTGCCCACCATCCCATCGGGTTCGCCCACGTCATAGCCCTTGGCGATCAACAAGCGTTGCAGTTCGCGGCGTTCCGCCCGCGACAGCCCCGGGTCGTCGGTGGGCCAGGCTTGCAGCAGCGGGCCGCCGCCGCGCAAGCGGTCCGACAGATGGGCGATGGCCAGGGCATAGCTTTCGGCCGCGTTGTACGAATACAGCGCATCGAAATTGCGAGTTACGAGAAACGCGGGGCCTTTCCTGCCGGCCGGCAACAGCAGGCCGACGGGCGTATCGCCCGCGGGCAGCGCTTGCCCGTCCGCGCGGGTCACGCCTTGTTTTGCCCACGCGGACATTGCCCGTTTGTTCTTGCGCCCCGCCCCGGCCGTATCCAGCGCGGCGGGCAGGCGGACTTCATAGCCCCAGACCAATTGCGGATTCCAGCCGGCGCGTTTCAGGAAATTGGCGGTTGAGGCCAGTGCGTCGGGCACGCTGTCGACCAGGTCGCGGCGGCCGTCGCCATCAAAATCCACCGCCAGCCGAAGATAGGTCGACGGCATGAACTGCGTTTGACCAAATGCGCCGGCCCACGAACCCACCAGCCGCTCCGGCGCGATGTGTTCGTCCTGGATGATTTTCAGCGTTGAAAAAAATTCGCCTCTGAAATACGCTTGCCGCCGGCCAAAGCACGACAGCGTGGACAGGGACGTCAACAAGGGGCGCCCGCCCAGCGTACGGCCGAAGTTGCTCTCCACACCCCAGACCGCCGCGATGGTGGCTGGGTCAACCTGATAGCGCGACGCCGCACGCGCCAGGTCAGCCTGCCAGCGCGCCATGCCCGCCTGCCCGTCCGCCACGCGCTCGTCATCCACCAGGCCCGCCATGTAGTCCCAGATGGGCGTCTTGAATTCGGGCTGCGCGTCCAGCAGATCGATGACCGCCATGTCGGGCGACAAGCCCGCCGTATGGGTGTCGAAGGTGGCGGCGGACACGCCCGCTTTCTGCGCGGGGCCGCGCAGCTGCGACAGGCAGGCGGCGTAAGGGTCGGCCGCCTGGGCGCCGAAAGCAGGCACGGCAAGCGCCGCGCAGCAAAGTGCCCGGGCCAGGGCGGATGTGGTCGGTAAGGACACTTTCATGTTTAACGTTCCTGCGATGTCGGGGCGTCCACATCGCCTTGCAGGCGGCGGGTCCAATCTTCAACCTGCCCGGCCTGGGCGCGCTTTTCGAACAGCGCCCGCCAGTTCGGCGACAGTTCGGGCAGCGCGGCCAAGGCGTGCAGCACATCGGCCTCCAGCACGCGCCGGTTCAGCACGTCTTGCACGCGGGCAAGCGGCCATTGTGCATGCGGGCGTTCGGACAGCGTCAGCGTGTCGCCCGCGCACAGCCAGCCCTCTTGCAGCACGCGGTAATACCAGCCCGTCATGCCGCTGGCCTGCACGCGGGCCGCCATGCCGCGCCGGGCGAATCGGTGATCCAGTTTCCAGCACGGCTGGCGCGCTTGCGACACCTGGATCAAGGCGGTGCCCGCGCGGAACACATCGCCCACGCAAACGTCGGCTTCCGTCATGCCTTGGGTGGATATGTTTTCACCGAATGCGCCCGGCGCCTGCAATACCCCGCGTTCGCCCAGCTCGGCTTGCCAGGCGGGATAGTGTTCGCGGGCGTAATGATGCAGCGCCTTTTCCGGGCCGCCATGAAAACGGCGGTCGGCTTGTTCGTCGCCGCGCAGCCCTTCGGCCCCCAGCCACAGGCGCTGGGCAACCGGGTGTTTGTCGATACCGCTATCGCGGCCGGAATCGCCCAGCGGACGCACGGTGCCGGTCAGCAAGGCATCAATGGTGATCGGTGTCATCGGGTGTTCAGTTCCGGCTGGTCGGCTTGCAACGCGGCCAGCTCGGCGTCGTCGAACCCCGCCGCGCGGCGCGCTTCCAGGTTGAACGGGCCGCGCAACCGGGGGGCGTCATAACGCCGCGCCAGGTCGGCGTAGCAGGCCACGGGTTCCAGGCCCGATTGGGCGCATAGGTGCTTGAACCAATGGTTGCCGATGGCCACATGGCCGATCTCGTCGCGCAGGATGATGTCGACGATGGCCGCGCTGGGCGCGTCCCCTGCCCCGGCCAGCTTGTTGCGGATCATGGGCGAGGCGTCCAGCCCGCGCGCCTCCAGCGTACGCGGCACCAGCGCCAGGCGCGCAAGTAGGTCGCCCCGCGTGCGCTCGGCCATGTCCCATAACCCGTTGTGCGCGGGAAAGTCGCCATAGGCGTAGCCCAGCGCCGCCAACCGCTGGCGCAACAGGTCGAAGTGATAGGCCTCTTCGCGCGCCACGCGCAGCCAGTCGCGATAGAACGCGTCGGGCATGCCGGCAAAACGCCACAGAATATCCAGCGCCAGATTGACCGCGTTGAATTCAATATGGGCCAGCGCGTGCAGCAGCGCGGCGCGGCCTTCGACCGTGGCCATGGACCGATGCCTGACCTGCGCGGGCGGCACCAATTCTGGATGCTCCGGCCGGCCGGGCAAGCCGTGCGGCGCGACGAATTCGCGGGTGCGGTCCAGCGGCGCGCTATCGGCGATCAGGTGCACGGCCGCCAGTTTTTCCGGCCACGTCTTGGCGGCAAGCGCGGCCAAGGCCTGCCCGCGCAAGCATTCCGCAATCGGCGCGGCATCTGCCGCGGCGATGGTGTTGCTGTCCATGGTGTTTCCAATCCCAGGCGGCCCGTGCCGCCGCAATCCCTGAAAAAGCCCACGGTTTCAAACCCGCGTGCTGGCGAAGACTTTATCATTCACGGATGGATTCCCTGCGCTTGACCATTGAAACCGACCTGTCCCGCATCGACGCCCATGCCTGGGACGCGCTGGCCGGTGATCAACCCTTTCTGCGGCACGCGTTCTTGTGCGCACTGCATGAGACGGGATGCGCCGCGCCGGCCTCGGGCTGGGCGCCGCATTATCTGGCACTGTGGCGTGACGGCGCGCTGGCTGCCGCCACGCCGCTTTACCTGAAGTCGCACTCGCGTGGCGAATACGTGTTCGACTACGCCTGGGCCGACGCCTTCCAGCGCCACGGCATGCGCTATTACCCCAAGCTACTGTCGGCCATTCCGTTCACGCCCGTCACGGGGCCGCGGCTGTTGGCCACCAACGACGAAGACCGCGCCACGCTGGTGCGCGGACTGGTCGCCTTTGCCGAGGAAATCAAGGTGTCGTCGCTACACCTGCTGTTTCCGGCGGACGAGGACATGCACGTGCTGCGCGAGGCCGGCTTCATGATCCGGGAAAGCGTGCAGTTTCATTGGACCAACCCGGGCTACGCGGATTTTGACGCATTCCTGGCGCTGATGAGCCACGACAAGCGCAAGAAGATCCGCCAGGACCGCAAGAAGGTCGCCGCCGCCGGCTTGTCTTTCCGCTGGTTGTGCGGTGGCGACATTACCCCCGCCGACCTTGGCTTTTTCTACGATTGTTATTGCCGCACGTATTTCAACCACGGCAATCCGCCCTATTTAAACCGCGATTTCTTTGAACGCGCGCATCGGGAACAGCCGGACGCGTTTGTATTGATCCTGGCCGAACGCGACGGCGTGCGGGTGGCGGCAGCGCTGAATCTGGCGGGCGGCGACGTGCTGTATGGGCGCTATTGGGGCGCCACCGAATACGTGCCGGGCCTGCATTTCGAGACCTGTTATATGCAGTCGATTGCGTACTGCATCGCGCATGGCATCCGCCGTTTTGAAGGCGGCGCGCAAGGCGAACACAAGATGGCGCGCGGCTTGTTGCCGACGCCGACATGGTCGGCGCACTGGGTGGCGCACCCCGGTTTTGCCGAGGCGATCCAGAACTTCCTGGACGAAGAAACCTCGGCGGTCACGGACTATCTGGGCGAACTGGAATCGCACACGCCGTTCAAGGGCAGCGCCTAGCGCGCCAGCGCGGTAATTCCTACAGAAAGCGGTCCAGCAGCTTGCGGCTGTGCTTGTCCAGCGCCAGGATGTCGCGCACCAGATAGAAGATGCCGTGGCTGTCGGCAATCAGCAGCGTCTGCGGGCTGAGCCGGCGGATGTCTTCCTCGCCGCGCAGCGTGAAAGACGTGGGGCCTCGATCCGTTTCAACCTTCCAGGTGCTGGGCGTGGCAAAGGTCGATACGCTGGCCAGCTTGCGGATTTCGGGCATGAATTCACGCCCGGCAAGCTCTTCTTCTATCAACGCCCGTTGCGGCGCCGGCACGTCGGACAGGTGTTCGATCCACAGCAGTTCGTGGCCGTCGCTGGTCACCAGCGACAGGCCGCGTCCCGCTTCGCTGATGGGGAAGGCGCGCACGGGGATGACGCCTTCGTGCGTCTGGCCGTCGGCGGATTGATATTCCAGACGCCCAAAGGCATTGCGGCGTAGCTGAAAGGTCGGCAACGTCATGAAGATAATCCCGGTTCGGCGTCAGGCCACGGCGGCCATGTCTTCGCTGCCCGACGCCTGCGCGTCGGCTTCCGCCTGGCGCGCTTGCGCCTGGTAGAGGCGATAGTAGGCGCCCTCGCGGGCCATCAGTTCTTCGTGCGGCCCTTGCTCGACGATCTGGCCACGGTCCAGGACGACCAGCCGATCCGCCTTGCGCAGCGTGCTCAACCGGTGCGCGATGGCGATGGTGGTGCGGCCACGGACCAGGTTGTCCAACGCCTTCTGAATTTCCTTTTCGGTGGTGGTGTCCACCGACGACGTGGCTTCGTCCAGGATCAGGATGCGCGGGTCGATAAGCAACGCACGCGCAATCGAGATGCGCTGGCGTTCACCGCCGGACAGGGCTTGGCCGCGCTCGCCCACCAGCGAGTCGTAGCCGTGCGGCAGTCGCAGGATGAATTCATGCGCATGGGCCGCACGGGCCGCTGCGACGATTTCATCGCGGGTGGCATCAGGCTTGCCGTAGGCAATGTTCTCGGCAATGGTGCCGAAGAACAGGAAAGGCTCTTGCAGCACCAAGCCGATGTTGCGCCGATAGTCGGTCACGCGCACCGAGCGGATGTCGATGCCGTCCACCAGCACGGCGCCTTCGGATACGTCGTAGAAACGGCAGATCAAGTTGATCAACGTGCTCTTGCCCGAGCCGCTGTGACCGACCAGCCCAATCATTTCGCCCGGGGCGATGGTCAGGTTCAGCCCGCGTATCACCTGGCGGTTGCCGTAGCGGAAACCCACGTCGCGCAATTCGATGCGGCCGTTGATGTGCGGCAGCGTGGCCGGCTTTTGCGGTTCGGGCACGCTGGACACATGGTCCAGCACGTCAAAAATGCGCTTGGCGCCGGCAGCGGCCTTTTGCGTGACCGACACAATGCGGCTCATGGAATCCAGGCGCAGATAAAAGCGCCCGATATACGCCAAAAACGCAGCCAATACGCCGACCGTGATCTGCTTTTGCGACACCTGCCAGATACCGAATATCCACACCACCAGCAGCCCCACTTCCGTCAACAACGTGACGGTGGGCGAAAACAGCGACCACGTGGTGTTGACGCGGTCGTTCACTTCCAGATTGCGATTATTGGCTTCGCGAAAACGCGCGACTTCACGCTTTTCCTGGGCGAATGCCTTGACCACGCGAATGCCGGGAATGGTGTCGGCCAGCACGTTGGTGATTTCGGACCAGATGCGGTCGACCTTTTCAAAGCCGTGGCGCAGGCGGTCACGCACGGCGTGAATCATCCAGATAATGAACGGCAGTGGCACCAGCGTCACCAAGGCCAGCCACGGGTTGATCGACACCAGGATCACCGCCGTCATCACAATCATCAGGATGTCGGTGGCGAAGTCCAGCAGGTGCAAAGACAGGAACACGCAAATGCGGTCGGTCTCGCTACCAATGCGGGAAATCAGGTCGCCCGTGCGCTTGCCGCCAAAGTACTCCAGGGACAGCTGTTGCAAGTGCTCATAGGTAGTGGTGCGCAAATCGGCGCCGATGCGCTCGCTGACCCAGGCCAGGATGTAGGTTCGGGCCCACCCCAGCCCCCAGGCCAGGAAGGCGGACGCCAGCAAGCCGCTGAGATACATGCGCACCTTGCTGTAGTCGATAGGCGCGCCGTTCTGGAACGGAATCAACACGTCGTCCATCAGCGGCATGGTCAGGTAAGGCGGCACCAAGGTCGCGGCCGTGCCCAGCAACGTCAGCACGAAACCGACCAGCAAGTGGCCGCGATACGGCCGCGCAAACCGCCAAAGCCGCAACAACGCCCACGTGGACGACGGTGCGGCTTGTTCCTGGTTGCAGGTCGGGCATTCTTCCTCGCCTGCGGGGATAACGTTATTACAGACGGTGCAATTGCGTTCCTGCGGCGCTTCTTCGGCTTTGCCCGAAAGCCGGATCGCCTGCTGCGATTCAAACTGCGCCAGCAGGCGCAGCGCGGCCGGGTTGCGGGCCAGCGTGAAACGCCAGACGGCCAGACGCGCCGTGTCGTCGTGCAATTCCAGCACGGCGGCCCCAGCGTGGTCCGTCAGATTAAGTGTTAATTGCGGCCCGTAGGCCCACGAATCCCAACCGTTATCGGCGGAATTTCGGGCTAGAAGGCGCCGGTCAGTCGCGGCGACCAGCCCGGGCTGGAACTTCAGCCGCTGGTCCAGGTCTATTTCAACCCAGGCCAGCAAGGTTTCGCCATCCGCTAATTCAGCGCGGATTTCATCCCGCCAGCGGGCAGGAAAGGCATCGGCAAGGCCGGAAAGCAGGTGTGGTTTTTTCATTGGAACGCATACCGGGCCAGGACTCTGCCCTACTAGGCGGCAACCGGTTTACCACCTATGGCGGCAAACGTGTCCCTTCCTTACAACACAACGAGTTCACGCCTTGAAGGCGTCGTATAGTAGCAGCCGATTTTTCTAATTAGGAATATCTGGGATCCCCCACTCGTTGGCATTATTCTTACAGCGCAACCCCAAAAATTCGCAATAAATTCGCGGTCTTACATAGGGGCGTCCGCGCGTGCCAACCTGCTTCTCAAGTAAATTAAAACATGAAAAAGAAAGACATTGAATTTCTCGATGTCGTGGCTTTGCGCGGCCCGAACATTTGGACGTATCGCCCGGTCCTTGAAGCATGGGTGGATATTGGTGAATTGGAAGACTATCCGTCCAACACCATTCCCGGGTTTTACGAGCGCCTGTCCGAATGGCTGCCGACGCTGATCGAACACCGATGCAGCCCTGGCGTGCGCGGCGGTTTCCTGGCCCGCCTGAAAGAAGGCACCTGGCCCGGCCACATTCTTGAACATGTCACGCTGGAATTGCAGAACCTGGCCGGATTGCGGGGCGGCTTCGGCAAAGCCCGCGAAACGTCGACCCGCGGCGTCTACAAGGTGGTGGTGCGCGCCTGGCAGGAACAGGTCACCCGCACCGCCCTGAACGAAGCGCGCGACCTGGTCATGGCCGCCATTGAAGACCGCCCGTTCGACGTGCCCTCCACCATTGCCAAGCTGCGCAGCCTGGTGGACAAGCACTGCCTGGGCCCCAGCACCGCCTGCATCGTGGATGCCGCCGATGACCGCGACATTCCCTATATCCGCCTGTTTGAAGGCAACCTGGTGCAATTCGGCTACGGCTCGGCCCAGCGCCGCATCTGGACGGCCGAGACCGACCGTACCAGCGCCATCGCCGAAGGCATCTCGCGCGACAAGGACCTGACCAAGGAACTGCTGTCGACCTGCGGCGTGCCGGTGCCCGAGGGCCGCCTGGTGCGCAGCGAGGACGACGCCTGGGAAGCCGCCGAAGACATCGGCCTGCCCGTGGTGGTCAAGCCGTATGACGGCAACCATGGCCGTGGCGTCTTCACCAACCTGACGACCCGCGAAGACGTGGTGTCCGCCTACCGCGTGGCGGTGGACGAAGGCAGCGGCGTCATCGTCGAACGCTTTGTGCTGGGCAACGAACACCGTTTGCTGGTGGTCGGCAACCGCATGGTGGCCGCTGCTGCCGGCGAACCGGCGTGGGTGACGGGCGACGGCAAGTCCACCATCACCGAATTGATCGACAGCCAGATCAACATCGATCCGCGCCGTGGCCGCACCGAAAACCATCCGCTGAACCTGGTCCGTCTGGATTCAGCCGCCCGGCTGGAAATTGCCCGCCAGGGCATGTCGGAAGACAGCGTGCCGGCCGACGGCCAGCGCGTCTTGGTGCAGCGCAGCGGAAACGTGGCGTTCGACGTAACCGACCGCGTGCATCCCAGCATTGCCGCCACCGTCACGCTGGCCGCCCGCGTGGTGGGCCTGGACATTGCCGGCGTGGATCTGGTGGCTGAAGACATCACGCGCCCGCTGGCGGAACAGCGCGGGGCCATTGTTGAAGTCAACGCCGGCCCAGGCTTGCTGATGCACCTGAAGCCGGCCGACGGCGCCCCGCGTCCGGTGGGCCGCGCCATTGTCGACCACCTGTTCCCCGACGGCGACGCCGGCCGCATTCCCATCGTGGGCGTCACGGGCACCAACGGCAAGACCGTGGTGGCACGCCTGGTTGCGCGCTTGTTGCATCTGTCCGGCAAACGCACCGGCCTGGCGTGCAGCGAAGGGCTGTACCTGGACCGCCGCCTGGTGCAAAAGGGCGACCGCGCCGATTTCGCGTCCGGCACCCGATTGCTGATGAACCGCAACGTGGACGCAGCCGTCATCGAAAACGACAGCGGCGTCATCCTGGGCCAGGGCCTGGCCTATGACCGCTGCCAGGTCGGCGTGGTGACCAATATCGACGACGCCGACCATCTTGGCGACTTCGACATCAACGAAACGGAGCGCATGTTCAATGTGTTCCGCACGCAGGTCGACGTGGTGCTGCCGACGGGCGCCGCCGTGCTCAACGCGCGCGACCCCCGCGTGGTGGAAATGGCCGAGCTGTCCGATGGCGCGGTGATCTTCTTCGGCATCGACCCCGCCCTGCCCGCCATTGCCGCGCATTTGCAGCAAGACGGCCGCGCGGTGTTTGTGCGCGACGGCGGCATCATCCTGGCGCAAGGCACCCTCGAAGAACGGCTGGCCGACGTGGCCGCCATCCCGTTGACGCATGGTGGCCGCGTGGCCTTCCAGGTGGAAAACGTACTGGCCGCCGTGGGCGCCGCCTGGGCGCTGGACATTCCCGTGGAGCTGATCCGCGCCGGTATCGAAACCTTCGATATCGATCAGGCCGACGCGCCCTGGCAGTTCACGCTGTTTGAACGCAACGGCAGCACGGTAGTGGTGGACGACGTGCACAACGCGTCCGCCCTGCGCCCGCTGATTGCAGCCATCGACCAGTTCCCGTCAACGCGCCGCGCTGCGGTGTATTCCGCCGGCGCCGACCGCCGCGACGCCGACCTGATCGAACAGGGCCGCCTGCTGGGCGACGCCTTTGACCGCGTCGTGCTCTATGACGACATGACCGTGCAAAGCAAGCGTCCCGAAGGCCAGGCGCGCGCGCTGCTGCGCCAGGGGCTGTCGCAAGGCAGCCGCGTGAAAGACATCCAGGACGAGCCGGATCATGGCAAGGCCATCGAAAGCGTGCTGAACGGCATTGCAGCGGGCGACTTCGTCCTGCTGCAATCCGACGAAGCCTTTTCGGGCCCCACCATCGATCTGGTCCGCCGCTGGATTCAACAATACTGACAGGAATACCTGCCATGGAAGTTTCCCGTATCCGTGCCCTGCGCGGCCCCAATCTGTGGAGCAAGAACACCGCGATCGAGGCCATCGTTTCGTGCGCCGACGCCGAGTGCTCCATCGATAACCTGCCCGAGTTCGAAGCCCGCCTGCGCGCGCGCTTGCCGCAAACCGGGCTGATGCGGCCGGAAGGCCATCAAGGCGCGGTGTCGATCGCGCACGTGTTGCAGATCGTCGCGTTGACGATGCAGGCGCACGCCGGTTGCCCCGTCACCTTCGGGCGCACCTCGTCCACCGTCGAGCCCGGCGTGTTCCAGGTGGTGGTCGAATACAGCGAAGAAGAAGTCGGCTTGCTGGCCATGGAGCTGGCGCAGCAACTGGTGCGCGCCGCGCTGGACGACACGCCGTTCGACTTGCCCGATGCGCTGAAGCGTTTGCGCGATCTGGACGAAGACGTGCGCCTGGGACCCAGCACCGGCTCTATCGTGAACGCCGCCGTCGCCCGCAACATTCCCTATCGCCGCCTGACGCAAGGCAGCATGGTGCAGTTCGGCTGGGGCAGCAAGCAGCGCCGCATCCAGGCCGCCGAGACCGACCTGACCAGCGCCATCTCGGAATCGATCGCGCAAGACAAAGACCTGACCAAGATGCTGCTGGACGCGGCCGGCGTGCCGGTGCCCATGGGCCGCTCGGTAACGAGCGCCGAAGAGGCATGGGAAGCCGCGCAAGAGCTGGGCGGCCCCGTGGTCGTCAAGCCGCGCGACGGCAGCCAGGGCCGGGGCGTGGCGGTCAACATCGAAACGCGGGAACGCGTGATCCAGGCATTCGAAGTGGCCGAGGAAGTCAGCTCGGAAGTTATCGTCGAACGCTATATTCCCGGCCACGACTTCCGCCTGCTGGTGGTGGGCGGCGCGCTGGTTGCGGCATCGCGCCGCGACCCGCCGCAAGTGACCGGAGACGGGCAGCACACCATCCGCGAACTGGTCGACCAGGTCAACGCGGACCCGTTGCGCGGCGACGGGCACGCTACCTCGCTGACCAAGATCCGCTTTGACGACATCGCGCTGGCCACGTTGCAAAAACAGGGCTTTGACGCGGATTCCGTGCCGCCCCCCGGCACCCTTATCTTCCTGCGCAACAACGCAAACCTGAGCACGGGCGGATCAGCCACCGATGTGACCGACGAAGTGCACCCCGAGATGGCCGCGCGTGCGGTCTCCGCCGCGCGCATGATCGGTCTGGACATCTGCGGCGTGGACGTGGTGGCCGAAAGCGTGCTGTACCCGCTGGAAGAGCAGCATGGCGGCGTGGTCGAAGTCAACGCAGCGCCGGGCCTGCGCATGCACCTGAACCCGTCGTTCGGCAAGGGCCGCGCGGTGGGCGAGGCCATCATCGCCAACATGTACGCGGACGGCGACGACGGGCGTATTCCGGTCGTGGCCGTGGCCGGCACCAACGGCAAGACCACCACGGTGCGCCTGACGGCCCACCTGCTGGGCGCCGCCGGCAACCGCGTCGGCATGACCAATTCCGACGGCGTGTATATCGACAACCTGCGCATCGACACCGGCGATTGCAGCGGCCCGCGCAGCGCGCGCAGCGTGCTGATGCACCCGGACGTGGACGCCGCCGTGTTCGAAACCGCGCGTGGCGGCATCCTGCGCGAGGGCCTGGCGTTCGACCGCTGCAACGTGGCCATCGTGACCAACATCGGCATGGGCGACCATCTGGGCCTGGGCTACATCAGCACCGTAGAAGACCTGGCCGTGGTCAAGCGCGTAATCGTGCAGCACGTGCACCCGTCGGGCACCGCCGTGCTGAACGCCGCTGACCCGATCGTGGCCGAGATGGCCGCCAGTTGCCCGGGTTCAATCACGTACTTTGCGGAAGACCGCAACCACCCCGTCCTGGCCACGCACCGCGCGCAGGGGCTGCGGTCGGTGTACCGCGACGGCGATGCGATCGTGGCGGCGCAAGGCGCCGAAGAAACGCGTTTCCCGCTGGCCGACATTCCGCTGACGCGCAATGGCACGATCACCTTCCAGGTTGAAAACGCCATGGCCTCGATTGCCGCGGCATGGGCGTTGAACCTGGACTGGGACGTTGTACGCCGGGGCCTGGCCACGTTCGTGAACGACGCGCAGACGGCCCCGGGCCGCTTCAATGTGTTCGACTATCGCGGCGCCACGGTCATTGCCGACTACGGCCACAACCCCGACGCCATCCTGGCGCTGGTACGCGCGGTGGACGCCATGCCGGCCAAGCGCCGCTCAGTGGTCATCAGCGGGGCGGGCGACCGCCGTGATGAAGACATCCGCATGCAGACGGAAATCCTGGGCGCCGCCTTTGATGACGTGCTGCTGTACCAGGACCAGTGCCAGCGCGGACGCGCCGACGGCGAGGTGCTGGCGCTGCTGCAAGAAGGCCTGGTGGGTGCGCCGCGCACGACGCACATCGAGGAAATCCATGGCGAATTCCTGGCCATCGATACGGCGCTGGGCCGCCTGAAAGCGGGCGATCTGTGCCTGATCCTGGTTGACCAGGTGGAAGAAGCGCTGGCGCACATCGCGCACCGCATCGCCCAGCCCTGAGGGGCGGCGCGGCGGACACGCCGCAATACGCAAACGGGGCGCAGCGCGCCCCGTTTGCATTTCAAGCGCGGCATTTCAAGCGCGGCATTTCAGCCGCAGCTTTTCGGCCGCCGCATTTCAGTCCCCGCATTTCTGCCGACGCATGCCACTCACCGCATGCCGCCCGCCATGTTCTCGCCCGCCGTGCGCAAGACGAGATGGGGCGTGTGATCCCCTGCGTTCAGGTGCGGGGCGTGGCCGCTTCCAGCGCGGGGCCGGTGGCCTGGTACTTGTCCGTCACGTGCGTGCATCCCACCGCCGCCAGCGCGGCCAGCGTCAGCAAGAGAGCGCTGCAAAGTCGTTGCGTCATGCGTACCTTCCTTTTTCGTTGATGAAAAGCTCGAGGGTTGGGCACGACTATACCGGCCAGGCCTTGCCGCCACCAGCATGGCGAAGGCGCTTGCCCCACGCGCCGCCTGGGAAATCGACGCATCTTCCGTTACCAGCCCCGCTCAAAAGGGGACAAGACATTGCCGGAATGTAACTCCTGCGAGACGCTTTCCCCCGGGATTTTTCCCTCGAAAAATCGCGTCCGCCAAGCCATCCGGCGCTGTTACATATACCCACAGCCGCGTTTGACAGCCCCTTTGGCCACTCGTAAGTTAGGGGCTAGCTGATCAGCGTTCAAGTCAACCGCGACAGCAGGAACTTATAGGCCATAAGCCCTGTGTCGCACGAAGATAAGAAGAGAGGTCACCATGAATAACGACATCATCGCCGGCAAGTGGAAGCAAATGACTGGCAAGGCCAAAGCCGCCTGGGGTGAGCTCACCGATGACGAACTGACCCGCACGGAAGGCAACGCCGAACGCCTGGCTGGCCTGATTCAAGAGCGTTATGGCAAGACCAAGGATGAAGCGCAAAAGGAAGTCCGGGATTTCTTCGACCGCAATCCCTGAATCCTCCCACCGCCTTGATCGGTCGAACTCACTGGAGAAGCTGACATGTTGCATTACGCCGTAGTTTTCTTCGTCATCGCGATCATCGCGGCGGTTCTCGGCTTCGGCGGTATTGCCGCCGGGGCCGCGGGTATCGCCAAGATCTTGTTCTTCGTATTCCTGGTGCTGGCGCTCTTGTCCATCTTGAGCGGCGCGCTGCGAAAAAAATAGAACACGCCGATAGCACGCATACCCTACTGAAAATTTGATCCTCTGCCGCGCAGACGCATCACGCGGCAGACCATACTAATAAGGAGCACGACTATGGAATTTCGCAAGCTGATCGCCGCCGCCGCACTGGGAACTGGCGCTGTCTTCACTTCCATGGCTTTCGCGGCGGATGATGGCAAGCCCAAGCAATCCGTGGGCGAATATGCCTCCGACGCAACCGTAACGACTAAGGTCAAGGCCGCTTTCGTTGCCGACAAGCAGCTGAGCGCGTTGGACATCGCCGTGGAAACCAACAACGGCGTCGCGACGCTGACCGGTACCGTGGGCACGGCGGCTGAAGCCGACCACGCCGCTACCGTCACCCGTGGCGTTGAAGGGGTGAAGCAGGTGAAGAACAACATCAAGGTCGACCCGGCCAAGAACAAGAAGTAAGGCAGGTTTGTCAGGACGGCCGCGTTCCATACCGGGGCCTAGAGAGAGAGGGCGGCGCCTGTGGAGACACAGGCGCCGTTTTCTATGGGCGAACACAATGCAGCGGCGGCAATACAGCAGCCATAATGCAGCAGCCGCAGCGCAGCCGCACGGCGCCGCCACCGCCAAGAACCGGCCACCGCGCAGCGCCCGCCTTGCCCCGGGCGGGATGCCCCGGGTCGTACGCCCCAAACCACACGCCCCCAATCAGATCGTCAGATCGTGACGGTGCCCCGCCCGATTTCCAACGCACGGCCGCCCACCTGGATGCGGCCATCGGCATGCACGTCCAGCAGCAAGCGGCACGGCCGGCCCATCTGGTCGCCCTGCTCGACCAGGATGCTGGCGGGCAAGGGCTGCTGCTTGTGGATCAACCAACCGCCCAGGTTGGCGCAGGCCGATCCCGTGCCGGCGTCCTCGTCCACGCCGCCGCCCGCCTTGGCAAAGAAGTAGCGCGCCACGACCACCTGGCGTGCATCGCGCACATTGCCTTCGTCAAACGCGAACAGGTACATCGTCTTGCGGCCCAGGCTGCTGGCTTGCCAGCGGCTTAGCTTGGCGGAGTCGGGCATGGCGCGGCGCACCGCGTCCACGCTGGCCAACGGGACCAGCAATTGGTCCGCCCCGGTATCCACCCAGATGGGATCGCTTGCCAGGTCATCGGCCGACAATCCGACCAGCGACGCGATTGCCGCGCGGTCTTGCTCGGGCGGCGCCGTCTGCACGCCGTTGGGGCACGGCGCGGTGAATGTCCAGGCATCGCCTTGGGCCTGCACCGGCACCACGCCCGCGGCAAATTCCAGCGTCAACGCATCGCCGGTGCCACGAATGTCGCACACCACTTGCGACGTGCCGATGGTGGGGTGGCCGGCAAACTTCATTTCGTAGCCCGGCGTGAAGATGCGCACGCGCGCATCGGCCTTATCGGACGGCAGGATGAACGTGGTTTCGGACAGATTGAACTGCGCGGCCAGGTTCAGCATGGTGGCGTCGTCCATACCGCGCGCGTCTTCAAACACGCAAAGCTGGTTGCCGCCGAAGGTGGACGACGCAAAGACGTTAAGCAGGCGAAAGGCGTAGGAGGTCATGAGGGAAATCAAGCAGGGAAAGCGCCGGCGCACCCGGCAAGGCTTCCCACTTTATCGCAGCGCCCCGCCGTGATCCATCGCGCATCGCTTACCAGATTGCAAAGAAAAACACCCATGCCATGCAGAAGGGTGCCAAGCCTGCGGCCAGCACCACCCACGCCGCTACCTTGCGCGTGGCGGTGACGGGGCGCGGCGCCAGCAGGCGGGCAAACAGGCGCAAGGTCCACAGCACGGCAAGCGTCAACAGCGTGAAGCGCACCGGGCCAGCCCAGCCTGCTTGCACGCCTTCGTGCTTGAGCAGGTTAACGGTGGTGGCGGACAGGCCCAGGAACACCCCAATGCCGGCCGACGGGATCAGCGCCTGCGCCAGCTTGTGCACGCCGGGGCGGATCCAGCGCGTTGCGGCGGCATCGACCGAGGCGGCGTCGACCGACGGCGCAGCGGGCGCCAGGCGGTCGGCCAGCCACAGCGACAGGAAGCTCGCGCCGCCCACGATCACGGTGGCGCCGATGACGAACATCAGGATGCCCGCGCCGTCCAGCCACGAAAAGCTGTCGTTGACGTCGGGGTAGTGCGTCAGGATGAACCAGGGCGCGTTGTCCATCAGCGGCCACATGATGTCGTGTTCGACCAGCCACGTCGCGGCCCATTGCTTGGCCGTCACGTACCAGGGGCTGGCGCTCCAGAGGAACGCGCCGATGGCGATGCCCATCAGGCCGAAGCACAGCAAGGCGGTCTGCCAGGCGTCGCCATCCGAAACGTGCACGATTTCTTCTTCGGGCGAACGCGGCGTCAGGGCGATGGCGCCGCGATAATCGCTGCACCGACCGCACATGTGGCAATCGCCCGCGCCCTTCATGTGGCGCAGCGGCACCAGCGGCGCGCAGTTGATGGGCTCAATGCGGATGACGGGGTGACGCCACTTTTCTTCATCGACCTTGAAGTGCCACGGCGCCAGCTTGGCCAACAGATTGAACACGCCGTTGACCGGGCACAGGTATTTGCACCACACGCGCTTGCTGCGGCCATACCGCCAGCCGACGATCATGGCGGCCACGGTGGAACCGCCCAGCACAGCCAGCACCGCCAGCGGGTATTGATACACGCTGACCAGTTGGCCGTACACCGTCGTCAACGCAAACGCCACAAACGGCCAGCCGCCCCAGCGCATCCACTTCGGGATGGCGCGGCCCTGCCCGCGCTCGCTGGCCCATTCGGTCAGCATGCCTTCCGGGCAAAGCCAGCCGCACCACGCGCGGCCCAGGATCGGCATCGATATCAGCACGAACGGCCACCAGACGCCCCAGAAGGCAAACTGCGCAACGATGGTCAGGTTGTTGAACACCGATGCCGCGTTGTCGGGCAAGGGCATGATTGCGGGCACGATCAGCAGGAACGCGTACAACGCAACAATGCCCCACTGAAGCTTGCGCAACAGCGGGGCATGGTCACGGAGAAAATCGGCGATCCGGGAAGTCACCCTCCCGAGTACAGCAGCCATGGTCAAACCTTCAATGTTCAGTCCGGCATCACGTCGGAATCAAGATGGGTTGCGTGCGGGGACCGGCGCGCGGGCCGGCTTGCCGCCCACCCAGCGCAGCAGCGCCCACACCACGATCCAGTAAGCCACCCACAACAACACCGAAATCAGGGCGGGCAGCGCGCGGTAGCCTGCGAAGTCGGCCAGGACCTTGCCCACGCCGGTGCTGTCGCTCAAGAGCCAAGAGCTATCCCAGACGGGGTCGATGAGGGTGGGCAACACGTCCAGCGAAATCAGGTGATCCAGCCCGCCGACCAGCAGCGAACCGGCCAACAGCAGCAGCAGGATTTCGGTCACGCGGAAGAAGCGGCGCCACGTAATCATCTTGCCGCCCAACTGCAACAGCCAGAACGTCAGCAGGGCCACGGCAAAACCGGCCACACCGGCCAGGGCCAGCTTGGCCATGTCGCCGCCGCCCTCGCCCGCCGATACGGTGCCGTACAGAAACACCACCGTCTCGCTGCCCTCGCGCGCCACGGCAATGGCCACCAGCACGAACAGCCCCCACCAGTTGTCATTGGCAACGGAACTGCGCGCACCGCTTTCCAGTTCGCCTTTGAGCGTGCGGCCATGCTTTTTCATCCACACGACCATCTGCACGACCAGCGCGCAAGCGGCTAGCGACATGATGGCCTGGAACCATTCCTGGCCTTCGTCGCTAAGCCAGGACGACACGCCAAGCAACACCAGGGCCAGCGCCACGGCCAGCGCCAGGCCCGCCGCCACGCCGCCCCACAGGTAGTTCAGCCCGCGCTTGCCTTCCGGCGTCGCGCGCAGCCAGGTGTACAAGATGCCTACCACCAGCAGGGCTTCAACGCTTTCGCGCCAGACGATAAAAAGGACCTGTTCCATGTATGGCTACCGCTTATTCCTTGGGCTTGACGACCAGGGTGCCTTTCACGCTTTGGTGAAAGTCATCAAAGAAGGGGTACTCGCCGGGGCGGGAAATGGTGATGACGACGAAGGATTTAACCCCCGGCCCCAACACTTTTTCCTTGCGCAGCGGAATGCTCTCAAATTCCACCGGCTCGTTGCTTTCGTTGATGAGTTCAATCTTGAAACGGCCGGCGGGCACTTCCAGGGTTGCCGGCTCGAACGTGCCGTCCGGTTTGAACCTGAGCGTGAACGTCGGCAATTCGTCCGCCTGCGCGGGCGCCATGCCGGCAAGGCCGGCCAGGCCGATCAGTGCGGCGGCAACAACGCGAAGCAGGCGGCGCACGATCAATATCCGCCCTTCTTGCCGGTGCCGGCGTAGACGAATTCGTATTCCAGTTCAAAGGGCTCGAACCACGGGCCCACGCCGGTTTCCTTGTCGACGTGGCGGCCGAAGTGGGCCATCTTGTTTTCGGACGGCGGCAGGATCGAGTACTTCAGCTTGTACTTGCCCGGGCCTTCCAGCTTGACGTTGTCGCCATAGTGCGGACCGTCGTTGGCGACCATCGGCATGAAGGTGCCTTTCTGCACGTTCTGGCTGCCGACCTTCTGGATCTCAAAATTCACGACCAGGTAAGGCACCCATTCGCCTTCCGGGAAGCCGGTTTTGTTGCCGGCCGTGGCGTGGATATCGGCCTCAAGGTGCACATCGGAATCCTTGGCGGGGCGCATCATCCCGGGCGGGTCCATTTCAATCGGCTGCAAATACACCGCGCCGATTTCCATGCCGCCCTTCTCAACCGGCTTGCCAATGGGGTATTCGGCCGCGTTGGCGGCCGACACGCTCATTGCAACAATGGCCAGCGCCAAGGCTTTCTTGATCATGTGCATCATCCTGAGAGACTCAAATTGGGTATCGGCTCTAAAAACATAAACAAGAACCGTTTGCATTAATGTAACGAAAAAAACTGACATATCCCTGAACCGAAAGGCCCGGAATGCATCAGTTCGTTGCGTTATCTCAAAGGGAAAAGCGGCCACAAAAAAGCCGGCGGGGACGATGCCACACCGGCTGCTGGCAGGGCAAAAAGCGCGGATGCGCCCTTGCCGCTTGGCGCTATTTGCGGCCCTGGCCCGGCGTGCTGCCCGGCGTGAACGGGAACGTCGAGAACATCGCGCGCGTCTGGTCCTGCATTTGATCCTGCATCTGCACGAACAGGTTTTTGCTCTGGTCGATGTAGTTGTTCATCATGTTTTGCAGCATGGGCGTTTGCACGTTCATGAACTGCGTCCAGGCTTCCGGCCCGAACTGGCTGCCGTACAGCCCCTTGGACTGTTCCGCCATGCGCGTCTGGATTTCCATGAAGGCCTGGATGTTCTTTTCAAGGTAAGAACCCATGATGCCCTGCATGGCGTGCCCGTAGAAACGGATGATCTGCGACAGCATGTTCGACGAGAACATGGGCATGCCGCCGCTTTCCTCTTCCAGAATGATCTGCAAGAGGATGCTGCGGGTCAGGTCTTCGCCGCTCTTGGCGTCGACCACCTGGAATTCTTCATTGGCCAGGACCAGTTGCTTGACATCTGCCAGAGTGATGTAGGTGCTGGTCCGGGTGTCGTATAGGCGACGGTTGGGATATTTTTTAATCAGGCGCAGGCTGGCGCCGGTTTGTGCTTGCGTCATGTGTGTCCCCGGATCGGGCGATCTCTAAGACTTCGAATAGGGTGGAGTGTAATGCCGGAAGGCCCTCTCCCCGAGGCCTTCCAGCGCCTTGAGCCGCCGGGGGGCGGCCCGCTAGCCTTCATCAGCCCATGTGCAGGCCGCCGTTCAGCGAGAAGTCCGCGCCGGTCGAGAAACCGGATTCGTCCGACGCCAACCACGACGTCATGGAGGCGATTTCCTCGGGCGTGCCCAGGCGTCGCACCGGAATGGTCGCCACGATTTTTTCAAGCACTTCGGGGCGGATGGCGCGAACCATGTCCGTGCCGATGTAGCCCGGCGAAATCGTATTGACAGTGACGCCCTTGCTGGCCACTTCCTGCGCCAGCGCCATGGTGAAACCATGGATGCCGGCCTTGGCCGTGGAGTAGTTGGTCTGGCCGAACTGGCCCTTCTGACCGTTCACCGAGCTGATGTTGATGATGCGGCCCCACTGCCGTTCAACCATGCCCTCGATGACCTGCTTGGTCACGTTGAACAGGCTGTTCAGGTTGGTGTCGATCACCGCGCGCCAATCGTCGGCGCTCATTTTGCGGAACAAACCATCGCGGGTGATGCCCGCGTTATTGACCAGCACGTCGACCCCGCCCAGCTCCGCGGTGACCTTTTCAAAGGCCTTCACCGTGGATTCCCAGTCGGACACGTTGCCCACCGACGCATAGAACGTGTAGCCCTGCGCAGCCTGCTCATCCAGCCATTGCTGGTAGTTGCGGCTGGGGCCGCAACCTGCCACGACGCGAAAGCCATCCTTGGCCAAGCGCTGGCAAATAGAGGTGCCGATACCGCCCATCCCGCCTGTTACGTAAGCCAGTTTTCCGCTCATTGGACTTCCTCCTGTGTGCGACGGACGCCTCGTTGATTAACTTCTTATTAGCCGGGGTAAACCGCGTCGTGCGGTTTCAGGCTGCCCGGACCTTCACATACCTGCCAGGCGCCGGCTCGATCGGCTGGTACTTGGCATTGCCTAATTTTGTGCGCGCCTTGATCTGCTTGCCCGAATGGTCAGCCAGCCAGGCCGTCCAGTCGGGCCACCAGCTGCCCGCGTGTTCGGTGCTTTGCGCGAACCAGGCGTTCGGGTCGCCCGGCATGTCATGGCCTTTCTTGCCCAGCTTGTCCGCGACCCAATAGCTGCGGCGCTTCTTGGCGGGCGGGTTCACCACGCCCGCGATGTGGCCCGAGGCCCCCAGCACGAAGCGCTGCGGCCCGCGCAGCAATTGCGTGGACGCATAGGCAGACACCCAGGGCACGATATGGTCTTCGCGCGAGCCAAAGATGTACGCCGGCATCGTCAGGCGCGTCAGGTCCAGCGATGTGCCGGCCGCTTGCGCGCGGCCCGGCACCTTCAGGTTGTTTTCCAGGTAGGTATTGCGGAAGTACCAGGAAAAGAACGGCCCGGGCAGATTGGTGCTGTCGCCATTCCAGAACAGCAGATCAAACGGTGGCGGCTTCTGACCCTTCAGGTAGTTGCCGACCACGTAGTTCCAGACCAGCTCGTTGGGCCGCAGGAACGAGAATGTGGTGGCCAGGTCACGGCCGGGCATCAAGCCGCCGTTGCCCAGTTGTTGATCGCGCAGCAGCGCATGGGCTTCGTCGACAAAGACCTTCAGCACGCCCGTGTCGTGAAAATCCAGCAGCGAAGTCAGCAGCGTCAGCGACGCTACCGGCTGTTCACCGCGCGCCTCGGCCAGCGCCAGCGCCGCGGCCAGCATCGTGCCGCCCACGCAGAAACCCAGCGCGTTGACCTTGGTTTGCTTGGTGATGTCGCTGGCCACGCGCAGCGCTTGCAGCACGGCGTCGTCCAGGTAGTCGGTCCAGGTGGCGCGGTCCACGCCGTCGGTGTCGCTGGCCAACGGGTTGCGCCAGGAAATCAGGAATACCGTGTAGCCCTGCCCCACTGCGTGGCGCACAAAGGAATTTTCGGGTTGCAAGTCCAGGATGTAGAACTTGTTGATGTTCGGCGGCACGATGACCAGCGGCCGCTCGTAGACCGTGGCGGTCGAGGGCGCGTACTGGATCAGCTGGAACAGCTTGTTCTCGAACACCACTTCGCCGGGCGATACGGCCACGTTGCGGCCGATCTCGAACTGCGATTCATCGGTTTGGGTGATGCGGCCTTTCTTGACGTCGCCAAGCAGGTTGGCCAGGCCTTCATTCAACGCGCGGCCGGCGCTTTCGACGATGGACTGCTGGGCGTCTGGATTCAATGCCAGGAAGTTGGACGGCGACAGCGCGTCCACCCACTGCATGATGGAAAAACGCAGGCGCTCGCGCATGGGTTCGCTGACCTGGGCGGCGTCGACCATGCGCTGCATGGCGCGCGCGGACAGCAGGTACGTGTGGGCCAGCAGCAGGTGCGAGCCATTGGCGGCCCAGGCGTTGCCGGCAAAGCGGCGGTCAGCGGGAGGCACAAGCGCGCCGCGCCGGGCGTCGTCACAAAGGCGCTGCCACTCGCGAGAGAATTCGGCCTGAATTTCGGCCAGGATTTCCGGTGCCACGCTCACCGGAATGGGTCCTGCGGAGAGATTGGCGTTCACTTCCACACCTTGTTATCGACACTGCTCGATTGATGTTGCATTCCGGGTCCATCACTGTCAATGCGGGTATACAAGGAGTTTCGCCGCACGGGTTTGCGCCCTGTGCAGCGGCCTTGCGCCAGATCAAAGCGGGTCGAGCCAGGCCAGCAACGCCATGCGTCCGGTTTCGGTATCGCGGCGGTATGAAAAGAAGCGCTGCGGGTCCGACACCGTGCACATGCTGCTCAGGGCCACTTCTTGTACCCCGGCGCGGCGCAGGCGGAAATCGGCCAGGCCGGCGAGGTCGGCCAGCCACTTTCCCGATAGACCGGGACGCGGCGTGAAGAACCGCAGCGTGGCCGGGTCGTCCGCCGTGAAGGCGTCCAGCACGTCTTGCCCCACTTCGAATTCGGTCGGGCCGATGCCGGGGCCGACCCAGGCGCGCCAGCCGCCGGCGTCGGGCGCCTTGGCTTGCATGGCCGCCAGCGTGTGTTCCAGCACCCCGCCCGCCAGGCCACGCCAGCCGGCATGCGCCGCGCCCAGCACCTGGCCCCGACCGTCGGCGATGACGACGGGCAGGCAGTCGGCCACCATGATGGCCAGCACGCGCCCCGGTTGCGCCGTGACGCTGGCGTCCACCGCGGGTTCGTCGGGCAAGTCAGGCGCATCGGCATCGACTACCTCGCTGCCGTGCACCTGACGCAGCCACAGGGGCTCGCCCGGGACGGCGGCGCGCACGCGGCGTCGGTTTTCGGAGACCGTGTCGGGGTTGTCCCCGGCGCGGCGCCCCAGGTTCAGGGAATCATGCGGCGCCACGCCCACGCCCCCGGCACGGGTCGTGCAGAAGTACGAGACGCCCGGCCACGACGGGCCGGTCACAACAGGCAGGCTGGCGATCACGCGGTCCATGCAACGGTTTCCTGAACTAACGCCATGTCGGCCGGAACGTCAGCGGTGAATTGCACGTCGCCGTTGCCGCCGGGGTCATCGAAATGCAGGGCGCGCGCGTGCAGCATCTGGCGCGTGGCCCCGGCAATGTTCTTGCCGCCATAGATGGTATCGGCCAGCAGCGGGTGCCCCAGGCTGGCCATGTGGACGCGGATCTGGTGGGTGCGGCCGGTTTCCAGGCGACACACCACTTCCGTGACGCGACCACCCGGGTCCACCTGCCCGCGCCGGACCGGCGCGTAATTGGTAATGGCGGGTTTGGGGGCAACGGGGCGCTCGACGCTCATGCGCACGGGCACGCGGGCATCGCGCCCGATCGCGCGGTCGACCCGGCCGGCCGCCGCCATCCAGCCATGGGCCAGGGCGACATATTCGCGGCCCATGCTGCGTGCCTGCAATTGGCGCACCAGATGCGTCTGGGCCTTTTCATTGCGGGCCACGACCATGAGCCCCGAGGTGTCTTTGTCCAGCCTGTGTACGATGCCGGCACGCGCCACGGCCGCCAATTCCGGGTAGCGGTACAGCAGCCCGTTGAGCAGCGTGCCGCTCCAGTTGCCGGCGCCCGGATGCGTCACCAGGCCCGCGGGCTTGTTCACGACGATCCAGTCGGGGCTTTCGTCCACAACGGTGAATTCAACGGGTTCGGGGGTGAAGGCGCGCGCATCAGGGGCGGGCTGGGCCCACACCAGCAGTTCGTCGCCCGGGCCAACGGTCTGGCGAATCTTGCCGGGCGCGCCGTTGACGTGCACGTTCCCGGATTCGATCCAGCCTTGCAGCCGGCTGCGGGAATGGTCGGGCAGCAAGCCGGCCAGCACCTTGTCCAGCCGGTCGGCGCGGGTGCTGGAAGGCACGGTTACACGTTGCGGTTCACCCCGGCTTTCGGCGGGGTTTGCCTCGGTGATTTCGTCGGAGTTTTCGTCAGGAAGGCCCAGGAGTTCGTCGTCGGAAACGAGATCTGTGCCGGCGGCTGTATCGGACATGGAGACAAATCATATAATCAGCCTGCCATGCTAACACCAAGGATACGATTCTCGTGATTCACCACCCCGCAGCTCCCTCGAACCCCGCATCCCGAAGCGGGCCGGTTTTGCGCGTGGTTATCGCGCTATTTGCCGTCATCGTCATCGCCGGTTGCGGCTCGACCAACAGCAAATATGACAAGACCACCAACTGGAGCGCCGAACAGCTCTACGCCGACGCCAAGTCGGAAATGTCCTCCGGAGGCTGGAAAGAAGCGCGCGAGCGCCTGACCGCCATCGAAAGCCGCTACCCCTTCGGCGTGTACGCCCAGCAAGCCCTGCTTGAGCTGGCCTACGTCAACTGGAAAGACGGCGAAAACGAGCAGGCCCTGGCCGCCATCGATCGCTTTCAGCAGCTTTACCCGAACCACCCCGGCACCGACTACGCGCTGTACCTGAAAGGCCTGATCAACTTCACGCCCGCCAGCGCGTTCATGACCAACATCACGGGCCAGGACCCCGCCGAGCGCGACCCCAAGGGCCTGCGCGCGTCCTACGACGCGTTCAACGAACTGATCAAGCGCTACCCGGAAAGCAAGTATTCGGTTGATGCCGAAAAGCGCATCGCCTGGCTGGTCAATACCATCGCCATGAACGAAGTCTATGTGGCGCGCTACTACTACGAACGCGGCGCCTACGTGGCCGCCGCCAACCGCGCGCAAACCGTCATCACCGACTTCGAAGGCGCCCCCGCCACCGAAGAAGCGCTTTACCTGATGGTCGAGTCCTACGACAAGCTGGGCATGACCGACTTGAAGAACGACGCGCAGCGCGTCTACGACAAGAACTTCCCCAACAGCGAATTCAAGACCAAGGGCCTGAAGGCCGACCGCAGCTGGTGGAATCCGTTTGACTGATTGATCAGCGGATTTGCCCGCATGGGAAAAAGCCCCCCGGATCCTGGATTCGAGGGGCTTTTAATTGGGCCCGAGGGTTGTGCGTTGGCGGCGCTGACGAAATAAACCTTCGCGCCGCAACGTCGGCGGCAACGCCCGTGCCCTACGCCGCCACGTCGTCGTCGCCCTGTTTGCGCCGGTAGAACGCCAGCACCTCTTCCAGTTCGCGCGTGCGAGCAAACGGCGGCAGGCCCCGCCACAGGCGTTTGCCGTAGGGCTTTTCGACCAGGCGCGCATCACCCACCATCAACACGCCCCAGTCCGATTCCGTGCGGATCAAACGGCCCGCGCCCTGCTTGAGCGAAATGGCGGCTTCCGGCAACTGGTATTCCGAAAACGGATTGCCCCCGTGTGCCCGACACGCGCGCAAGCGCGCTTCGATGACGGGATCGTCAGGCGGCGCGAACGGCAGCTTGTCGATGGCTACCAGCGTCAGCACGTCGCCCGGCAGGTCTATGCCTTCCCAGAAGCTGGCGCTACCCACCAGCACCGGGTGCTTGAGCTTGCAGAAGCGGTCCAGAAGATCCCGGCGCGTACCCTCGCCCTGCTTTAACAGCGGCCAGTCATGGCCGGCGTCGTCAAACGCGTCGGCCAGCAACGTAGCCACTTTTTCAACGGCGCGCAGCGTCGTGCACAGCACCAGCGTGCCACCCGGGCTGGCTTCCAGCAGCGGCATCAGCGTGTCGACAAAGCGATCCAGGAATTGCGGCGACTGCGGCTCGGGCATGCCGCGCGGCACGAATAGCAGCGCCTGTTCGGGATAGTTGAACGGGGATTCCCACTTGCCCGTGCGCGCTTGTTCCAGGCCAAGCTGGCTGGTGAAGTGGGTGAACTCGCCATTCACCGACAGCGTGGCCGACGTCATGATCCAGGCCTGCCCCGGCTTGCGGTATTTGGAAAACGCCTGCGCCACGGACAGCGGCGCGGAATGCAGCCGCACATGATGCAAACCGTGTTCGACCCAGCGCACGGCCGGGCCGGTCCATTGCTGGGCGGCCGCCACGCCTTCCAGGATGGCGGCGGGTGTGGACGGCCCGTCGGCCAGCGCGATGTCGGCGGCGGGCTCGGGCGCCTGGTCATCACGGCCCCAGCCTTCGTCTTCCATGTGGCCACCCGCGCGGCCCGGCGTGGCCCAGCGTTTCAGCCGAATCGATATTTCGGCGCCGCTGCGCGCGGCCGCCATCAGGTCGGGGTGCTTTTCAGCCACCACGCCCAGCGCCTTGGTCGCCGTGTCCACGGCCTCGCGCAAGGCGGCAAGTGCCTCGTCGAATTCCTCGGGGTTGGGGATGGCTTCAAACGTGGCTTTGCGGCCGGGCATCTTGTCCAGCGGCGCACAGGCCAGGCGCAATTCGCGCGCGGCGGTTTCCAGGTGGCGGCTGACGTCGCTCCACTTGGCGGCTTCGCGCGCATACGCCAGCCCGGCCACTTCCAGCGCGCGGCCAAAGTCCATCAATTGGTGCGTGGACACGCTGCTGCCCAGGAAGCGCGTGGCGGTGTCGGGCAGTTGATGGGCTTCGTCGAAGATGACGGTGTCGGCTTCGGGCAGCAGATCGGTAACGCCTTCTTCGCGCAGCACCAGGTCAGCCATGAAAAGCGCGTGGTTGACCACGACGACATCGGCCTCCTGGGCCTGCCGGCGCGCCTTGACGACAAAACAGTCGCGAATGCGCGGGCATTCCTGGCCCAGGCAGTTTTCGCGGGTCGAGGTCACGCGCTGCCAGATGTCGGCGTCTTCGGGCACTTGCGCCAGATCGCTGCGGTCACCGGTCTTGGTAATGCCCGCGAACACCTGGATCTGGCGCAGCTGCTGGATTTCGGTGCGCGACTTCAAGGCCCGCTCATCGCCCTGCAGGCGTTCAAGGTGGTAGTGGCAGACATAGTTGCCCCGCCCCTTGAGCAGCGCGGCGGTGACGGGCGCGGCCAGCGCGGCGCGTACGCGCGGCAGGTCGCGCGCGAACAACTGGTCTTGCAGCGTGCGCGTGCCTGTGGAAATCAGCACCTTGCCGCCCTGGATGAAGGCGGGTACAAGATAGGCCCAGGTTTTGCCGATGCCGGTGCCCGCTTCGGCCACCAGCGTGGCGCGGTCCTGGATGGCGTCGCCGATGGCCTGCGACAGCTCCACTTGCGAAGGGCGAGGCTTGTAGCCGGGCATGGCCGTGGCCAACGGCCCGTCCTCGTCAAAGAATTCGGAAATATCCAGGTCCAGCATTACGGCAGCCTAGTGTCGGTCGGAGTCTATGGTGAACCGGTACCGGTAACGGTTCGGGCGCCAGACACTGATGTGGGAAAGGACCAAATGATACCCCTTGCCACGCCGCCTTTCCGGCTGAGCAAGGGACAGATCGGTCCCCCCTGGCACGTTTTGTAATAGCCGCTTATGGCACAATCCGCCCCTTGTTTTTCCTTTTTGCCGTCGTATAGAGATGTCTGAAACTTCCGCTATCACGTACGTCGCCGCCGGCGTCGACAACGCCCGCATCATCGCGCAGCTTGCCACCGAGCTGGGCGCGCGCACCTCCCAAATCGCTTCGGCGGTGGAACTGCTGGATGACGGCGCCACCGTGCCGTTTATCTCGCGCTATCGCAAGGAAGCCACTGGCGGCCTGGACGATACCGTGCTGCGTAACCTGGAAGTGCGGTTGGGCTACCTGCGCGAGCTCGAAGAGCGCCGTGGCGCCATCCTTGAGTCCATCTCGCAGCAGGGCAAGCTGACGTCCGCGTTGCAGCAAGAAATCGCCACGGCCGACACCAAGCAGCGCCTGGAAGACTTGTACGCACCGTACAAGCCCAAGCGCCGCACGCGCGCCCAGATCGCCCGCGAGGCCGGTCTGGAGCCCCTGGCGGACGCCATCCTGGCCGACACCGCCTGCGACCCCGCCGCGCTGGCCGCGCAATACCTGAACCCCGAGGCGTCCATCAACGATGCCAAGGCGGCGCTGGACGGCGCGCGCGACATCCTGGCCGAACGCTACGCCGAAAATGCGGACCTGCTGGCCGACATGCGCGAGCACCTGTGGTCCACCGGCCTGATCTATTCCAAGATGATCGACGGCAAGGAAACCGAAGGCGCCAACTTCCGCGACTGGTTCGACTTCAACGAGCCGCTGCGTACCCTGCCCTCGCACCGCATCCTGGCGCTGCTGCGCGGCCGCCAGCAAGGCGTGCTGGAATTGCGCCTGGGGCTGGAAGCCGAGCTTGAAGCGCAGGTGCCGCACCCGTGCGTCGCGCGCATCGCCAACTTCCTGAAGCTGGGCAACGGCCTGTTCGCGCTGGACGCGACGCCGCGCGCCCGCTGGTTGGGCGAAGTGTGCCGCTGGACCTGGCGTGTGAAGCTGCTGACGGCGTTCGAAAGCGAACTGATCGGCCGCCTGCGCGAAAGCGGTGAAGCCGAAGCCATTCGCGTGTTCGCCGCCAACCTGAAAGACCTGCTGCTGGCCGCGCCGGCCGGCCCCAAGGCCGTGCTGGGCCTGGACCCGGGCATCCGCACGGGCTGCAAGATCGCCGTCATCGACCAGACCGGCAAGGTCGTGGACACGACCACCGTCTACCCGTTTGAACCGCGCCGCGACCGCGACGGCACGATCAACACGCTGGCCGCGCTGGTGGCGCGCCACAACGTGGACCTGATCGCCATCGGCAACGGCACCGCTTCGCGTGAAAGCGAAAAGCTGGTGGGCGACATGATGGAACGCTTCCCCGACCTGAAAGTCACCCGCGTGGTGGTCTCCGAAGCGGGCGCATCCGTGTATTCGGCCTCGGAAATGGCTGCGCTGGAATTCCCGGATCTGGACGTGACGCTGCGCGGCGCCGTGTCCATCGCCCGCCGCTTGCAGGATCCGCTGGCCGAGCTGGTCAAGATTGATCCCAAGGCCATCGGCGTGGGCCAGTACCAGCACGACGTCAACCAGCGCGAGCTGGCCCGTTCGCTGGACGCCGTGGTCGAGGATTGCGTGAACGCCGTGGGCGTGGATGTGAACACGGCGTCGGCCGCGTTGCTGGCACGCGTGTCGGGCTTGAACTCGCTGCTGGCCAAGAACATCGTTTCCTGGCGCGATGAAAACGGCGCGTTCCCCACCCGCGAAGTGCTGCGCAAGGTGCCGCGCTTTGGCGAAAAGGCGTTCGAACAGGCTGCGGGCTTTTTGCGCATTCCCAATGGCGAGAACCCGTTGGATGCCTCGTCGGTGCACCCGGAAGCCTATCCCGTTGTCGAACGCATCGTTGCCAAGATCAAGGCCGAGGTCAAACAGATCATCGGCCAGCGCGAGGCCTTGAAGGGCGTATCGCCGTCCGACTTCACGGACGAACGATTCGGCCTGCCGACGGTGCGCGACATCTTCGCCGAACTTGAAAAGCCCGGCCGCGATCCGCGCCCGGAGTTCAAGACGGCGCAGTTCAAGGAAGGCGTCGAAACACTGAACGACCTGTACCCCGGCATGGTGCTGGAAGGCGTCGTCACCAACGTGGCCAACTTTGGCGCGTTTGTCGACATCGGCGTGCACCAGGACGGCTTGGTCCACATTTCGGCCTTGGCCGAAAAGTTCGTGAAAGATCCGCGCGATGTCGTGCGTGTTGGCCAGACGGTTAGCGTGAAGGTGCTGGAAGTGGACGCGGCCCGCAAGCGCGTGGCGCTGACCATGCGCCTGAACGACACCGCCGCTCCCGCACGCCGCAGCGGCGACGCCCCCAAGGGCGGCGACCGCCCGCGCCGCCCGCAAGGTGACGGCGGCCGTGGCAACGCGGCAGGCGGTGTCGGCGGCATGAACAGCGCCATGGCGGATGCCTTCGCCAAGCTCAAGCGCTGATCTTTTCGCGCGGCGCTAAAACAAAGCCAGGGCTGATGCCCTGGCTTTTTCTTTTCCCGTTTTCTTTGCCCGCTTCTTCGTCCGCTTCTTTGCCCGCTTCTTTGTTCGCTTTCTTTGCCGATCCCTACCCTAGGACTTTCCCCTAGATTGGGCGTTTTCCTTGCGCGCGCTCAATCAGGAAATCTAAAAATAAGGGAAAATATCGAATTGTGTCCAAATAATAAAAGCCGGTGGCGTTGGGGAACACGGCAGACGCAAACATCCATGATCAGGCGAACTGCGGCGCGAACCGTCTATCAGGCAAGAAGTAAAAGAAAAAGCGCCCCACCCTGATAGCCCCCCCGGAGAGCCATTGAACATGAGCACGACCATTACGCTTGCCGCCAATGAAGCGGCAACGATCACCGAAAAAGAAGTTGGCCACAGCGGCACCTACGCCGAAGTCACGCTGGGCCAATACTCGCACTTGGTCGTTGACGGCGCCGAAGTCGCCTTCAAGCACATCACCCTGGAACGCCTGGGCAGCCGCGTAATTGAATTGCGCAACGGCGCGCAGCTTCAAGTGGGCGCCCTGGGCTTTGCCAGCATGGGCGCCAGCATCGTGTACCGCATCGGCGTGGGCTGCGCGCTGACTTTCGACGCCAGCCAATGGGACCCGGAAGTCGTGGCCAACACAACGTTCGACTTTGCCAGCCAGGGCAGCGGCACGCTGAAGTACTTTCCGTTCATCAACCCGGAATGGCTCGACTGCCCGAACGTGACCGGCTATTCAGAAGGCGATCTGCTGGAAATCGCCGGGCAAGGCAGCGCACAGCGTTTCCAGGTGCGCGATGGGCGCATCGTGGCGGGCGCCCGTACGGCGTAACGGCGCACGAGCGGTAGACGGTGGCGGGCAGCAGGCAGCAGGCAGCAGGCAGCAGGCACTGACGCGCTGCCCGGCCGCTTATTCTTTTGCCAGTGACGCCAGCGCGTCGCGCGTGCGCGTCAGGCGCGACTCTGCATCGCCTTGCGCGCCGGCCGGCGCTTCGGCAACCGTCTCGCCGTCAATGACGGCGGTGTAGGTTTCGCCGGACGCTTGCAGCACGGTGTCAGGCGATTCTTCTTGCAGCCGGCGCATCAAGGCGCCCGCCTGCTTCGGGTCCGCGAAGCGTTGCGACAACAGCAGCTCTTCACCATCAGCCGCCAGCAAGCGGAAGCGGAAGCCGCCCGTTTCATCGCGGAAGCTGACAAAGCGCGCGCCCTTGTCCTTGTCTTTCTTGCCCTGCGACTTCGCCGTCGCCGCGCCCGCATTCAGGTTGCGCAAGCCGACGGCCACGCGCAGTTCCTGCATCAACGGCAAGGCTTGCTTGCGCGCCTTGTCGGCGCCCGCCTGAAGAATGTCTTCGATGCGGCCCGGGTTGGCGATCAGGTCCACATATTTTTCGCGCATCGGCGCCAGCAGGTTTTCCAGGTGCTCGTACAGCGCCTGCTTGGCGTCGCCCCAGCCCATGCCGTCTTCCAGCTGCTTGCGGAACGCCGCCGATTCCGCCTGCGTGGCGAAGGCACGGTACAGCGTGTACAGGTGCGAATTTTCGGCGTCCTTGGCTTCGCCCGGCGCGCGCGAATCGGTCACGATACGCATCACGGACGCGCGCAGCGCCTTGGCGCCACCTTCGAACAGCGGGATGGTGTTGTTGTAGCTCTTGGACATCTTGCGGCCATCCAGGCCGGGCAAGGTCGCCACGTCTTCTTCAATGGCTACCTCGGGCAGCGTGAAATAGTCGCGGCCATAAAGATGATTGAAGCGCTGCGCGATATCGCGCGCCATTTCCAGATGCTGGATCTGGTCGCGGCCCACCGGCACGCGGTTGGCGTTGAACATCAGGATGTCGGCGGCCATCAGCACCGGATACGAGAACAAGCCCATCGTGATGCCGTCGTCCGGGTCCACGCCCTTGGCCACGTTCTGATCCACGGACGCCTTGTAGGCGTGCGCGCGGTTCATCATGCCCTTGGCGGTGACGCAGGTCAGCAGCCAGCTGAGCTCGGGAATTTCGGGAATGTCGGATTGCCGGTAGAACGTCACGCGTTCGTGGTCCAGGCCCACCGCCAGCCAGGTGGCAGCGATTTCAAGGCGGGAACGCGCCACACGCGCCGGGTCATCGCACTTGATCAGCGCGTGATAGTCCGCCAGGAAGAAGAACGCGTCCACGCCAGGCTGGGTGCTGGCCTGCACGGCGGGCCGGATAGCTCCCGCGTAATTGCCAAGGTGGGGGGTGCCAGTGGTGGTAATGCCGGTAAGGACGCGGGTATTCATAAGGCGAAGAGGCGTGTGCTAGGGGAAACAAGCAGTGTAACGTGCCGGCGCATCGGCGCCTTGCCCCGTGGCGACGGCGGGTGGCCACCTGGCGTTGGGCAAATCGCCATCGCGCACGGTGCGCCGGCTTGGCGAGCGACCCGCCTACAGAACCGCAAGCACCGGCGCGGCCAGCGCGCAGATTCCGCCCGTGGTCAACGCCGCGCGCGGACGGAACGTCAGGAACCAGATCAGCAGCAAGCCGGCGATGCTGAGGATGCCGATCCATTCCACCGTGCCGTAGCTCCAGCCCCAGACCGTGGCCGATGCGTACAGCGACAGGGCCAGCGCGATCCAGCCGAAGATGCGCAACGGCACGCGGTGGCGGCGCGGGATGGCGCGGTCGAACAGATCTTCGTAGTGGCGGTCCATCCCCAGGCACAGCGCGGAAAAACCGGCGTAGGCCAGGCAGAAAGCGGCAAGCGTCATGGCGTATCACCTCGCGGTTCATAAACGACGGCGCCGGGCGCAGCGGGCGTTGGGGACGTTGGGGCCGTTGCGGACTTTCCGGACTTTCCGGACTTTCCGGACTTTGCGGTCGTTGTGGCCGTTGCGGTCGCAGGGGCCGACGCATTGGCCCGCCCACGAGCTGGCCCCTTGGCCGGCGCACGACGCGCGCGCGCCGCCTTGCGCGACATCCAGGCGAACAACACGGCGCTGGCCAGGCAGGTCAGATCAAACCCGGCCATGACCCAATCGCCCTGCGGCAACGACACGCCCAGGTGGCGCGACGTGGTCAACGCGTTGACCACCGGCACCAGGGCCAGCGCGGCGGCGGCAATTCCCAGCAGGTCCTGCCACTTGCGGCGCTGGAACAAAAAGGCATAGACCAATGACACGGCCCACGCCGCGAAGAAGCTACGGGACTCCCACAACTGGCGCCCCGGCAGGTCGGCCGGCAGCAGGCGGTTGGCAAGGAAGAACACGGCAACGCCCAGCACCACCCCGGCGATGGTGCCGGCATTCAGGCCGTCCACCAGCCGCAACGAAAACGCTTCGCGCGCATCTTGAGGCCGCGCCTTCTGGCGGCGCTTGGCGATCCACAGCACCAAGCCCGTGGCCACCATGCCGGTGCCGGCCAGGCTGACCAGGAAATAGAACCAGCGCAGCAAAGGCTCGGCGAACAAACCCAGGTGCAGCCCGGTGATCGTGCCGGCGGTTCTGGCGGTAGCGCCCAATTCGTCCTGCCCTTCCGTAAGCTTGCCGGTCACCCCGTCAAACCGCATCCACGGCGCCATCAAGCCGTACGACACGCCGTCGGCCGCCGCCTGCGTCAACGTCACGGTGGCCCCGGCGTCGCCCGGGTTGTTGACCGTGACGCGACCCAGTCGACCTTGCCACTGCTGCTGCGCCTGCTCCACCAGCGGCGCAAGCCGCACCAACGGCGCGGGCTGGTTCAGCGGCGGCGTGACCTTGAACGACTTGAAGACATCATCCGTGTACTGGCGCGGATTGTCGTAGACGGCCTTGATGCCGGCCGGCATCAACATCACCATGAACAGCACCAGGCCGCTGAAAGTGATCATCAAATGAAAAGGCAGCCCCAGCACCGACAGGGCATTGTGGCCATCCATCCAGGCGCGTTGCCCGCCCTTTCCAGGACGGAAGGTAAAGAAGTCGGCAAAGATTTTCTTGTGGGTAATGATGCCGCTGATGATCGCCACCAGCATGAACATGCCCGCGATGCTGGCCAGCCAGCGCCCCCACGGGAACGCGGTCTCAAGTTCGAAATGGAAGCGGTAGAAAAAATCGCCGCCGCGTGTTTCGCGCCCCTGGACCGCCTGCCCGGTGGCGGGGTCCAGCTTCACGCGCACAAACCCGCGCTCGCCCGGCTTGGGCTTGGGCAGTTGGTACAGCAACAGAATCAGCGGCTCGCGATCGGACGGCGGCGTGATGAACCAGCGCTTGGCGTCCGGCGCATGTTCGTCCAGATAGCGCTGCGCCATCTCCACCGACTGCACCGCAGGCGCCGGCTGCACGTGGATTTCGGGCTGCATCCAGCGCGTGATCTCGGGCCGGAAGAACGCCAGCGAGCCGGTCAGGAACATCGCGAACAACACCCATCCGAATATCAACCCGGCCCAGGTGTGCAACCACGACATCGATTGGCGCAGGCCTTCTTCGCCCTGCGCTTTGGGCTTGCGTGCCGTCATGCCATCCCCATCCCGCGCCCTGCCAGGAATAGACCGCCCAACAATGCGGCCGGCAGCAAAATTCCGATCCAGGCGCGCCACGCGCTACGCGTGGCAAACACCCAGATCACGCCGCACGTGTAGACGACGAACGACAACATCAAGGCGGTGGTGACGGCGTCTGCCCGCCCCATCGGCAGCCAGACGGCCAGGCACGCCGCAGCCGCCGAGGCAAGGGCATAGCCGCCCAGAATGGCGGCTGCCGCCCTGGAAAACACGGCCATGCGATAGCGCATCATGCCTGCGCCGGCTGCGGGAGCTTTCACGGATTCACGTTGAAGGTCAGGGTGGAAACGTAGCGGATCTTGGCGTAGGTCTTACCGTCGGCCTCGCCCGCCTTCTCTTGCATGTGCGCCGCTTCCAGCACGTACTGGCCCGGCCACGGCGTCGTGATTTCGATACGACCGTTTTCATCGGTCCAGAAGCGCTTTTCCCACTTCGGCGGACCAAAGACGGTCACTTCGGTCTTGGCCAGCGGCTTGCCTTCAAAGTTCAGGACAAAAGAGTTGGCGCCGGCGGCGGTGGGCACCAGTTCCAGGTCCAGCTTGGCCTGCGTATCGGTGCGGCCGGCCTTGGCGCCGTACTTGACCAGCGTTTCCTTGAACTGCATCGGCTGGGCCAGGCGTACGTCGCCCTTTCCAGACACCGCGTACTCCACAAAGTCCGTGCCCTTGGCCGAGGCCTTCAGCACGGTGCCGTCAGCGGCGGTCACGACAGGCGCCACCAGGACCTTGCCCAGCAAGCCATCCTGCTTTTCGCGCACGTCGTCGGCCCATTCGCCGAAGTACGCCTTGGCCGGGCCTTCGCCGCCCCGTTCCAGCCAAACAAAGTGTGCCTGCGCAGCGCCCGCGCACCCCATGAGGGCGATGGCCGCCAAAGTCCTTGCAAGGTTCATTCTGGTTCCTTTGGTTTTTTAGTCTGATAAAGACAACAGATAAGCCCCGCGGCCGATGCCTGTTTTTTATCGGCCTGAATTATAACCATTCTCACTACCACTTCCATCGAAATTTGGGCCTGAACGCCGGGCGCTGTTAACCCCATTCCTGGTTAACCCCCATTCCTTTAACCTGTGGATTAAATATATTAGCCATATATCTGAAGCCACCCACCGCACGTGAACCCTGGAGTTCCTCATGACGCACCCACGCTGGACAGGCATCTTTCCCGCCATCACCACCAAGTTCCACGCCGATGAACGGATCGACGCCGAAGGCACCGCCAAGCACATCGATTTCCAGATCCGCAACGGCATCCATGGGATGGTCACCTGCGGTTCCCTGGGCGAGGCCAGCACCTTGACGCTGGAAGAAAAGCTTGAGGTCACCAAGATCGCGCTGGAGGCGTCCGGCGGCCGCGTGCCGGTGCTGGCGAACGTATCCGAGACCAGCACGCGCGAGGCGCTGCGATACATCGAAGGCGCCAACAAGCTGGGCGTGGCGGGCTTCATGGTCATGCCGTCGCTGATCTACGTGGCGGACGCCCGCGAGGCCATGCTCAATGTGCGCACCATGGCCGAGGCCGCGCAGCAGCCCATCATGGTCTACAACAACCCGCTGGCCTATCGCGTGGACCTGACACCGGCCCACATGGCCGAGCTGGCCGATTGCAAGTGGATCGCCGCCGTCAAGGACAGCTCGGGCGATACCCGCCGCGTGACCGACCTGCGCAACACCGTGGGCGATCGCTACCAGATCTTCCTGGGCGTGGACGATCTGGCCTACGAAGGTCTGGCGCTGGGTTGCGATGGCCTGCTTGCCGGCGTGGGCTGCGCGTTTCCCCGCGAAACCGTCGCACTTTACGACCTGATGAAGGCCGGCAAATACGCCGAAGCGTTGTCGCTTTATCAATGGATGACGCCGTTGCTGCATCTGGACGTATCCGCCAAGCTGGTTCAGAACCTGAAGCTGATCGACGCGCTGGTTGGCGTGGGCACCGAGCACGTGCGCCGGCCCCGCTTGCCGGTGATCGGCGAAGAGCGCGCGTTGATCGAACGCGTGGTGGCGCAGGCCTTGGCAACGCGCCCCGCGCAATACCAGTCGGTGCCCTGACCGCCCTTGCCGCCCGGCGATGACTCCATCCGATGACATCCAGGAATTACCTGCAATGTCATGGAGTTATCGCTGAATCGCCAAGTGAAAAATTGCGTGGCGTTGCGGTCTCTACGACACGACGCCACGCGTTTAATTGCCTAGACTAGCCCGTTCGCTTGTTCGTTCGCTTGTTCGTTCGCTTCTTGTTCGTCCGCCGGCAAGCCACGGCTTGCCGGACCGCTTTCTCGCTGCACGTCCACAACCTCTGCACAAGGCGCGTCAATGAATCAGATCCGTGTCATCGACTCCCACACCGGCGGTGAACCCACCCGGCTGGTCGTCTCCGGTTTTCCCGATCTGGGTGCCGGAGACATGGCGCAAAGGCAACGCCGCCTTGCCGACAAGCACGACGCATGGCGCGCGGCAACCGTCCTTGAACCCCGAGGCAGCGACGTCATGGTGGGCGCCTTGCTGTGCCCCCCACAAAACCCGGCCAATGCCGCCGGCGTGATCTTCTTCAACAACGCTGGCTACCTGGGCATGTGCGGCCACGGCACCATCGGGCTGATCGCCACCTTGGCCTACCTGCGCCGCATCAAGCCCGGCGCGCACGGTATCGAAACGCCGGTGGGCACGATCCGCGCCACCCTGCACGAAGACGGCTCGGTCAGTGTGCGCAACGTACCCGCCTACCGGTTGCGCCAAGGCGTTTGCGTCGATGTACCCGAATACGGCAAGGTCATCGGCGACGTTGCCTGGGGCGGTAACTGGTTCTTCCTGGTCAGCCAGCACACGCAGCGCGTTGCGCCAGACAACCTTGACGCACTCACCGAGTACGCCTGGGCCATCCGCCAGGCGTTGCAGGCGTCGGGCATCACCGGCCGCGATGGCGCGGAAATCGACCACGTTGAACTGTTCGCCCCCGACCCCAACGCCGACAGCCGCAACTTCGTGCTGTGCCCGGGCAAAGCCTATGACCGCTCGCCGTGCGGCACCGGTACCAGCGCCAAGCTGGCCTGCCTGGCCGCGGACGGCAAGCTGGCCCCGGGGCAGATCTGGCGGCAGGCCAGCGTCATTGGCAGCACCTTTCAGGGCAGCTATGAACTGATGGAGGGGCAGATCATTCCCACCATCCGCGGGCGCGCGCACATCTGCGCCGAATCCACGTTGCTGATCCAGCCCGACGACCCCTTCGGCTGGGGCATCCGGCTTTGATCGCCGGCCGTTATTTGGCGGCCGTAATTTGCTGCCCGTTATTCGCTGAACGCTGATCGCCGTTTGCAGATCGCTATCGCTAATCGCTAATCGCCACGGAAGCCTACGCATGCCACACCCCTCGAAGGACGTGCTGATCGTCGGCGCGGGCATTATCGGCGCTGCCTGTGCACACCACTTGGCGGCCGCCGGCCTGTCGGTGCATGTGCTGGATGCCGGCCTGAAAGGGGCCACGCAGGCCGGCATGGGGCATCTGGTCGTCATGGACAGCGACCCCGCCGAACTCGCGCTGAGCAGCCTGTCGATGGACGCTTGGCGGCAATGGGGCCCGCGCATGAACGCAGCGGACCCCGCCTGCGCCTACACCGAATGCGGCACGCTGTGGGTCGCTGCCACTAGCGACGACATGACCGAAGCCGAACGCAAGCACGCGCGGCTTGGCCACCAGGGGGTAGCCGCCACGCTGCTTACCGCGCGTCAACTGGCCGACGCCGAACCATTCTTGCGCAGCGGCCTGGCCGGCGCGCTGCACGTACCCGGCGACGGCCTGGTGTACGCCCCCAACGCGGCGCGCTGGCTGTTGACGCATGCGCCACCCGGCGTGTCATTCGAGGCCGTCCGCGTCGACATGATCGACGAGCAAGGCGCCATGCTGGCCGATGGCTCGCGGCGCAATGCCAAGGCCGTCGTGCTGGCGGCAGGCATGTTGGCCGCCCACCTTTGCGACGACTTGCCCCTTGCACCCAAAAAAGGGCATCTGGCCATCACGGACCGCTACCCAACCGGCATCCGCCACCAACTGGTCGAGCTTGGCTACATGGCCAGCACCCAGCAGCGCGACGGGGCCGCCGTGGCATTCAATGTGCAGCCCCGTCCCACCGGGCAACTGCTGATCGGCTCTTCACGGCAGATCGGGCAAGCCGATTCCGACATCGATCCCATGGTGCTGGCCCGCATGCTCAAGCGGGCCACCGACTTCCTGCCGGGCCTGTCGGGCATGAACCTTATCCGCACCTGGACAGGCGTGCGTGCCGCCACACCCGACGGCCTGCCGCTGATCGGTCCGCATCCCACCCGCGCCGGGCTCTGGCTGGCCTTGGGCCATGAAGGCCTGGGCGTCACCACCGCGCCCGCCACCGCCGCCTTGCTGACCGCCCTGATGACCAACGCAACGCCGCCGCTGGCTGCCGCGCCCTTTGCACCATCCCGCTCATTTGACGAGGTAACGCCATGACGCATCCGCGAGACTCCGCCCGCCTTCGTATCCTGCTGGACGGCCGGCCGATGCGGGTGGAGCCGGGCAGCAGCGTCGCCGCCGCGTTGGCCGCCAGGTCGCCCGGCAACTCGCGCGTATCGGTGTCCGGCGAAAAACGCGCGGCATTCTGCGGCATGGGCGTCTGTCACGAATGCCGGGTCCTGGTCGATGGCCACCTGCGCCTGGCCTGCCAAGCCCGCTGCCACGAAGGCATGCGCGTGGACACGGTACTGGAGCACGGCACCCCGCCTGACGCCCCCCTTGCACAAGACGATGCCGCTAACGCCTGCGACCTGCTCATCATCGGCGCCGGGCCTGCGGGGATGTCCGCCGCGCTGGCGGCCGCGCCCAGCGGACGCGCCATTGTGCTGGTCGACGACAACGCCGCACCCGGCGGCCAGATCTGGCGTGATGGGCCAGGCGCCTCCGTGCCCGCCCTGGCCCGACGCCTGCGTGAACAACTGGCGCGATATTCGAATATCACGCTGCTTGGCGACACCCGTGTCATCGGCATGGCCGGCTTGCCTGGCCAACGGGCGCTGATGCTGGAGAATGCGCGCCAAGGTTGGGCGCAGCACTATGGCGCGCTGATCCTGTGCACTGGCGCTCGCGAGCTCCTGTTGCCGTTTCCCGGCTGGACCTTGCCTGGCGTGACCGGCGCGGGCGGCCTGCAAGCCTTGATAAAGGCGGGCGTAAGGCTGCGCGGCAAGCGCATCGTCATCGCCGGCACGGGCCCCTTGCTGCTTGCCGCGGCGCATGCCGCCCATCGGGCGGGCGCGCGCGTCGTGCGCATTGCCGAGCAAGCAGACTGGCGCGCCTTACTGCGCTTTGGCTATCGCTTGCACCGCTGGCCCGCCAAGGCCGCGCAGGCCGCCGCGCTGTTCAACCCGCACTACCGAGCTTCCAGCCACGTGCTGGAAGCCACCGGCGATGGGCGCGTGCAACAGGTGCGGCTGCGCCGAGCCGACGGCGAAGAAACCATCGCCTGCCATCGCTTGGCCTGCGGCTTTGGCCTGGTGCCCAACATCAAGCTGGGCCAGATGCTGGGCTGCGAATTGGACACGCACGCAGGCCTGCAAGTGGATGACATGCAGCAAACCACCGTCCCGGGCATCTTCGCGGCAGGCGAATGCACGGGCATCGGCGGCAACGAACGCGCCCGGGTACAGGGCGCGCGCGCCGGCCATGCGGCGGTGGGCGAACTTACCCAGGCCGCGCGCCTGTCGAACGATCTTGCACGTTGGCAGGAGTTCGCCGACGCGCTACGCACCCCCTTCGCGCTACGCGCGCCGCTGTTGTCCCTGGCACGCCCCGACACCCTGATTTGCCGTTGCGAAGACGTGCCGCAATCCGCGCTTGCGGCGCATCAGAACTGGACCGACGCCAAGCTGCACACGCGTTGCGGCATGGGCGCCTGCCAGGGCCGCATCTGCGGCGCCGCCACCCAAGCGCTTTATGGCTGGCAGCCCTTACCCCCGCGGCATCTGCTTGCGCCCGCCCGCATCGACACGCTGGCGGCCCTCGCGTCCTCATCCGGCAATTCGCTCGACTAAGGAAACCTTCATGACGAACACCCTGGACGCCCACATCGCGTTCGCGCAAGGCTTGGCTGACGAGGCGCGGAAAATGTACGCGCCATACCTGCGCGACTCTGTCTACGCCGATAGCGGCAATGCCAGTGCCAGCGCCAGTGCCGACGCCAGTGCCAGCGCCGACGCCGCCACACCCCGCCTGCCGCGCACGGAAATCAAACCGGACCGCAGCCTGGTCACCGCCCTTGACCAGGCCATCGAAGCGCACCTGCGCGAGCGCATTGAAGCCGCCTACCCGCAACACGGCATCTACGGAGAAGAAGGTGGCACCGTCCGGCTGGACGCCGAGTATGTCTGGGTGCTTGACCCCATCGACGGCACCGCGCCCTTTCTTGCCGGCGTGCCGGTCTTCGGCACCTTGATCGCGCTTATGCAGCGCGGCACGCCGGTGCTGGGCGTCATGGATTTCCCCGCCACGGGCGACCGCTGGGTCGGCGCTGCCGGACGCCCCACCCTGCATCACGGCGTGCCCTGCCACACGCGCGCCTGCGCCCAACTGGGCGATGCGATGCTCAGCACCAGCAACCCGGACTTCTACGCGCCCGACGAGCTTCCCGCCTTCCAGGCGCTGCGGGAACGTACCCGCTGGCGCATCTACGGCGGATGCTGCCTGGCGTATGGGCTGCTGGCCGCCGGCCGCACCGACATCGCCATCGACGCCCGCCTGGCGCTTTACGACTACGCGCCTTTCATCCCCGTCATCCAGGGCGCCGGGGGCGTCATTACCGACTGGAACGGCCGGCCGCTCGGGCTGGACAACCCGGCGTCGCGCATCCTGGCCGCGGGCGACCCGGAACGCCATCGGCAAGCCCTGCAGCTGGTGCGCCACGCAATGGCAATGGATTGATTCTTCCACCCCAACACTTGCACGCATCAGGAGCCCCCGGGCATGGACATCCGCATTGAAAAACTCTGCATTTCGTACGGCGATCAGCGCGTCATCGACGGCCTGAGCCTGGATATTCCTCCCGGCGCCTTTTTTACCTTGCTGGGGCCCAGCGGCTGCGGCAAGACCACCCTGCTGCGCGCCATCGCGGGATTCACGCCCATTGCATCCGGCCACCTGCGTTTCGGCGGCAAGGACGTGACCCGCCTGCCCGCGCACCAACGCAACATCGGCATGGTGTTCCAGGACTACGCACTGTTTCCCAACCGCAGCGTGTTCGACAACGCGGCCTACGGGTTGCGCGCAAGAAAGGTGGCGTCCGCCCAGATCCAGCAGCGGGTGACCGCGGCATTGGAACGGGTGGGCCTGGGGCAATACGCGGCAAGACTACCCGCCGAATTGTCCGGCGGACAGCGGCAGCGCGTCGCGCTTGCACGCGCGCTGGTCATCCAGCCGCAGGTGCTGCTGATGGATGAACCGCTTTCCAACCTGGACGCCAAGCTGCGCATCCAGGTACGCCAGACCATCGCCGAGCTCCAGCGCGAGGCCGGCATCACCACCGTCTTTGTCACCCACGACCAGGAAGAAGCGCTGGCGCTATCCGACCAGATCGCCGTCATGCAGCAGGGCCGCGTGGCGCAGTTGGGCACGCCGCGCGACATCTACAGCCAGCCGGCCAGCGGCTACGTGGCGGACTTCATCGGTGCGGCCAACCTGCTGCCCGTGCAATGCCACGCGCATGAGATCGGGCCGGTCCGCTTGCAGGTCGATGGGCACCCCGTGGCCGCGCATGCCCCGGTGCCCGTGACGGGCCAGGCCGTTCTGGTGGCGCGCCCCGAAGACATCCTGCTGTCCACCACCGCCGGGGCCGGCGTGCCCGCGCGGATCCTGACGCAGCAGTACCTGGGCATCAAGACAAACTACCGCGTCGAACTGCCCAGCGGCCGCCATATGAACGTGGACGTGCACGGCGACCCGATCGCGGCGCTGGCACGAGGAACCGAGGTGGACCTGGTGTTCAACCCGCAAAAAACCCTGGTCTTGGCATCATGAAGCGCCTGGTCCCCATTCTGCGGTCGCCCTGGACGTGGTTGTCGCTGGCGGTGCTGGCCGTGTTGCTGGTATTCCTGGTGTGGCCCGTGCTGAACATCCTGTCGGCCAGCGTGCTGGCCCGCAACGACGAAGGCCTGTCCGGCTGGCAGATCATGCTGGCGGATCCGCGTTATGTGCGCGCCATCGGCAACACCTTGCTGCTGGGCGCCGGCGTCACGCTGCTGGCCGCCGCCATCGGCGTGCCGCTGGCCTACCTGACCGCGCGACACCGCTATCCCGGCAAGGCCTTGGTGTCGATCCTGCCATTGATCACGCTCATCATTCCCGAAGTCATCGGCGCGCAAACCTGGCTGATGATCCTGGGCAACAACGGCGTGCTGACGCGCGCGCTGCGCGACGGTCTGGGGCTGGACCCACCGTCGTTCTACGGCTGGCCGGGCTTGCTGACCGTCATGACGTTCACGTATTACGCGTACATCTACATAGGCACGCTGGCCGCTATCCGTGGCTTTGATGCGCAGCTTGAAGAGGCCGCCCAAAGCCTGGGTACGTCGCCGCCGATATCGCGCCTGAAGGTGATGGCCCCCGTCGTGCTGCCCGCCGTGCTGGCCAGCGCGCTGCTTGTCTTCACCATGGTGGTGGGCAATTTCGCCACGTCGATGATTCTCGGACATCGGGTCGAACTGCTGTCGGTATTGACCTATCAGGCGTCCGTGTCCGAAACCGGCAGCGACCCGGTCATGCAAAGCACGCTGGCCACCACATCGATTGCCCTGGTGATGCTGGCCCTGTTCCTGCAACGCTGGATCGTGTCGCGTGGCCGCTATGAAATCACGCAAGGGCGCGCCGCGCCCGAGACGCCGATACGCGGGCCGGGCGGGCTGGCGATGGCGGGGGCGGCGCTGGCTGTGATGACGCTGTCCATGTTGCCGCTGGCCACCCTGGCCGTGGGCGCCTTCACGCGCGCGCACGGCCCGGTCATGCGTTGGGGTGAATGGACGCTTGCGCATCTGGAACGCGTGCTGATCAATGCCCCCGGCCCGGTGCTGAACTCCGTCTTGTTCGCCGGCGCCGCCACGCTGATCGCCATTGCCTTCAGCACGCTGGCCAGCTACCTCATCGTCAAGAAGCGCAATGTGTTGACGCCTTGGCTGGATTACCTCAGCTCGATTCCGTTGGCGCTGTCCGGCACGGTAATCGGCATCGGCCTATTGATGACCTTCGGCCATGGCGCGTTCGATTTGTCCGGCACCGCGTCATTGATCGTGCTGGCCTACATCGTGCGGCGGCTGCCGTTTGGCGTGCGCAACGCGTCGTCCACGCTGTTCAACCTGCCCGATTCCATCGAAGAGGCATCCATCAGCCTGGGGGTGCCGCCGCTGGCGTCCTTCTTGAAGGTGGTGCTGCCCTTGATGGCGCCCGCGATCGCCGCGGCCGCCGTCCTGACCTGGACCACCACCGTCTCCGAACTGAGCGCGTCAGTCATTGTGTATTCGCCGGGCCATGAAACGCTGCCCATCCAGATTTTCCGCTTGATCGACAGCGGCCTCATGGCGCAGGCATCGGCCTATGGTCTGGTGCTGATCGCCGTGATTCTGGCGCCGGTGCTGCTGGCGACCCGTGTCTTCAATATCCGGCTCTTTGCCTGAGCCGGGCTCTTACACCCCACCCAACAAGGAACCGCCATGATCCAGCTTCCCTCTTTCAACCGCCGCCAGGTGCTCAAGCTGCTGGCCGTCACCGGAGGCATCGGCGCGCTGCCCGCCCAGGCGCTGGCGCAGCGGGCCGAAAAAGTCGTTCTGTACACCACCTTGAACGCGCAGTCCGTCGAGACCGCCAGCGATCTCGCGCGCGACCTGCTGCCCCATATCAAGCCCAGCACGGTGGCGGGCGGCAGCAGCCAGTTGCTGAAACGAATCGAAGCCGAAGCGGGCCAGCCCAAGGGCGATCTTTTCTGGACATCCAGCGCCAACGTCATGCACGGCTACCGCGCCTTGTTCGAGCCTTACCGCTCAAAGCACATCGCCGCGATTCCCGAACCCCTGCATGGCCCGGACGACCTCTGGATGGCCGCCAACCTGCACGTCGTGGTCGGCATGGTCAATGCGCGGCAGCTGTCCGGCCCCGCGCCCACGTCTTGGGCCGACCTGACCGACCGCCGCTTCAAAGGCAAGGTCATCATCGGCGACCCCGGCAACAGTTCCACAGCCTTTACCGCGTTGTGGGGCATCGAGCGTGTCCTGGGTACCGACGGCTTGCGGGCGCTGGCGCGCAACGTCAGCGTCTCCAGCGCGGCCTCGCATGTGGTTCGCAGCGTGGGCCAGGGGGAATACGCCGTGGGCATCACCTTCGAATCGACGGCGTATCCCTATGTGGCGGGCGGCCAGAAGGAAATCGGCATCATGTACCCGTCGGACGGCACCTTCACCGTGGCCGACAACATGGCCATGGTGAAGAACTCGCCCAACCCGCAGGCCGCCGGCCTGATGTACGACCTGCTGCTGTCGCGTGAGATGCAATTGGCATTGCTGCAAAACGCCTATCGCCGCCCCAGCCGCGACGACATCGACGTCAGCAAGCACCTGGACATGCCGCCGCTTGCCGACATCAAGATCGTGCCGGTCGATGAAGCCGAAGCTTCTGCCGGTCGCGAGGCCTTTCTTGCACGCTGGCGCGCGTTTGTCGCAGAGGCGCGCAGCGCCTGAGGCACGGTGCTTGAAACGCAGCCTCCGGGGTGCAGCCCCGGAAGTGCAGCCCCTGAAGTGCAGCGGGCGGGCCATCGGTCCGCCCGCTGCGGCGCAACCTGCCGCGCGTCGTACTCCCGCTTTACCAGCGATAACGCACGCTGGCCTTCACCGAACGCTGGTAACCGTACCAGCACCAGGACTCACCCAGGCACGACGCGACATACTCCTTGTCGAACAGGTTCTGCACGTTCAACGCCACTTGCATGCCCTTCAACGAAGGCGACACGCGGCCCAGGTCATAGTCCAGCATCAAGTCGAACAGCGTGACGGAAGGCACCTTGTAGGTATTGGCTTCGTCAACGAACGACGAGCCGATATAACGGACGCCACCGCCCACGCCCATGCCCGCCAGCGGCCCCCCTTGCAGCTGGTAGCGTGCCCATGCGGACGCCTGTTGCGACGGTACGCCGGCCGGCGATTTACCTTTGAGGTTCAAGCCCGCCAGGTTCGGATTGGCCTTGGAATATTCGTTGTCCATCAGCGAATACGCCGCCACCAGCGTCAGGCCGCGCAGCGGCTCGCTCTTGGCTTCCAGCTCGATCCCCTGCGTGCGCAGCTCGCCCGCCTGGATCGAGCAGCGCCCGCCGGCCGTGCCGCATACGTGGGTGGGATCCGGATCGGTTGTCGTCATGTTCTCGCGTCGGATATCAAAGGCGGCGAAGGTCAGCAACGTTGCGCTGCCCGGCGGCTGGTACTTGATGCCGACTTCGTATTGCTTGCCCTCGATGGGCTTGAACGGCACGTTTTGCCAACCCGTGCCCGACTGCGGCTCGAACGATTCCGAATAGCTGAAGTACGGCGCCACGCCATTATCGAAGTTGTAGATGACGCCCGCGCGGCCCGTGAACTTCTCGGCGGTTAGCGACGACGGGGTGACGCGGCCGCTGGAAATTGCCGTGGTTTCGCCCACGGTGCGGGCCCAGTCATAGCGCCCGCCCAGCAACACCGACAGGCGGTCGATCTTGATCTGGTCCTGGAAGTACAAGCCGGCCTGGTACTGCCTGGACGTGGCATCCGACGAAAATGCCGGAGTGGCGATGTGCTGTCGGTTATCCGGGTTCAACACGTACAGCGGCGGCGCGCTGCCCGATCCCGACAACGTGTCTGTCTTCACGTGCTGGTAGTCAAAGCCCAGCAACGCGGTGTGACCAAAGCTGCCGGTGTTGAAGCGGGCCTGCACATTGTTGTCGATGGTCAGTGCGCCCACGTCCACGTCCGTGGCGATCGCCGCGCGCTGCTGGTACAGATAGGTGCGGTCCGTATAGCCGTAGTTGTTCGTCATGGCGCCGTAGACGCTGCGGTACTTGGCTTCGGAACGGGTCCAGCGCAGGCTTTGCGTGGCTTTGAACGTGTCGTTGAACCGGTGGTCCAGCACGTAGCCCAATGAATAGCTCTTGCGGTCGCTCTTTTCGAAATTGGCGTCGCCATCGTAGTAATCCGCCGGCAGGCGGATGCCGTCCGGCGCCGACAACAGCGTACGCATGGACGACACGCTGCCGTACGAACCCATGTCCGGATCGCGCTGGAAATTGGTCAGCACGGTCAGCGAGGTATCGCCACTGGGCTTCCACGTGAAGGCCGGCGACACAAAATAGCGGCGCTCTTTGGTGTCCTTCACCTGGCCGTCCGACATATAGCCGGCGCCGACCAGGCGATACAAGAACTTGCCGTCTTCATCGACCGGCCCGCCAAAGTCGAAGTTGGCTCGGCCATAGTCGTAGTTGCCGACCTGCACCTCCACTTCGCGCAGCGTCTCTTCCAGCGGTCGCTTGCTGACCTGGTTCACCACGCCGCCCGGGCCTCCCTGGCCGTACATGACCGACGCCGGGCCCTTCAGCACGTCCACCCGTTCGAGACGATAGGCATCGACTTGCGGCAGCGCATCGCGGCCACCGAATACGCGCAGGCCGTCCAGATAAGACGATGCGGAAAAGCCCCGCACATTGAACTGGTCCAGCCGCGTGGCGGTGGCGCCGCGCGATTCGGTCGCCACGCCGGCGGTGTATCGCAGCACCTGGTTGAGCGTCTGCGCGCCCTGCTCCGTGATCTGTTCGCGCGTGATGACCGACACCGATTGCGGCGTTTCAATCAGCGGTGTGTCGGTCTTGGTCGCGCTGACGCTGGCGCTGGCCACATAGCCCACCGTGGGCGCCAGCGCGCTTTCCGCCATGCCGGACACCGTCACCGGCGCCAGCACATGCGCGTCACCTGACGGCGAGGCAGGCGCGGGCACCAGCGTCCAGGTATTGCCGGATTGCGCACGCGCCTGCAGGCCGCTGCCCGACAAGACGCGCGCAAAGCCGGCGCCCACGGAATAGCCACCATTCAAACCGTCGGATCGCTGGCCGCGCACCAAAGCCGGATCGAACGACAGCACCACGCCAGCCGTGCGGGCGAACTGCGTCAACACATCGGCCAGCGCACCGGCGGGAATCTGGTAGCTGCGCTGCGCGTTGGCGGCGGCGGGCGCGGACTGTGCCCACGCAGCGGGCATGCCGGCGGCAAGCGCGCCCGCGCAAGTGGCGGTCAGCACGGCCTTGCGGCCGGCCGTCAGTGTGGCGCGCAGGCGCGATTGAGATGAAGCAGACACGAAACTCTCCCTGTACGGTGATCTATCCCTGCCTTTCCGTACGGGAAGCAAAAACCTGCAAGACATCCGGCAAAAAAGTTGTAACGCTCAGATTTGCCGAGGATCGACCTGCAACCAATACTGCGTGTGCCGCGTGACCGTGATGGGCAGCGCGGGCTCAAGCGCCTTCAACGCCCGTTCCGCATCGTCCAGCGGGAACACGCCCGACAGCGTCAGGGCGGCCACTGCGGGGTCCACGCGGATCACGCCCACGCGCTGGCGCGCCAGATAGCGCGCAAACGCGTCCAGCCGCCACTCCTTGGCCACCACCATGCCATCCACCCAGGCCAACCGATCGGGGTCAACGGCGCTGCGCACGAGCTCGTCGGCGCCGGCGTCGGGGTCGGTGTAGGCCAGCCGCTCGCCGGCGTCGGCGTGCGTCCAGGCGCCCTGGCGCAACAGTCCCACGCTGCCTTCGTACACGCCCAGCCTCAAGCCTGCGTCGGTGCGATGCAGATCGAACCGCGCGCGCTCGGCACGCAGTTCGCCATCGCCCGCGATCACGCGCAGCGCATCCACGCCCGCGCGCGGTTGCGTATTTACCAACATCTCGCCGCGCAGCAGGTCGATGCCGCGCGCGGCGCCCGACAGATGCAGGCGCACGGCGCTATCGCTGTTCAGCGTGATGGTCAGGCCGTCGGCCAGCGCCACGGTACGGCGTTCCCCCACGCGGGTGCTAAGGTCAGCCGCCAGGCGTTGCCAGGGCGTGTGCCGATAGCCTGCCCATCCGATGGCGGCCACGCCCGTCAGGCTCAGCAAGCCGCGCAATGCGTTGCGGCGGCCCCGGGAGCTTGGCGAGCTCAACGCGGCATGGGCCAACGCCGCCGGCACGCGGCGCGTATCGCGGCCGATGGCCTCCAGGCGATCCCAGGCTTGTCGATGGGCAGCATCCGCATCCAGCCACGCGCGACAGGACTCGTGGTCGCGGGCATTCGCCACGCCACTTTGCAAGCGGGTCCACCAGGCGATGGCCTGGCGCACCACGGCATCCGGCGGGGCGCCTCGGGCGGCGTTATTCATAGAATGCGGCATAGCAGGCGGCCATCGCCCGCACCATGTACTGCTGAACGGAACTGAGCGATACGCCCAGACGCTGCGCGATGTCGGGATAGGTCAGCCCATCCAGCTGCGACATCAGAAATGCGGAACGCGCCTTGGACGGCAAGCCGTCAAGCAGGCGGTCCAGACGCACCAGCGCTTGCAGTTGTTCGGCCTGTGTCTCGGGCGACGGGGCGTAAGCCTGCTCAAGCGTGGCCAGGTAGTTCAGATAGGCATATTCCAGCGCGGCATGGCGCTGATGGTCCACAACCAGCCCCTTCGCGATCGTGGTCAGCAAGGCGCGTGCATCGGTCGCGCGCACCGCCTTGCGGCCCTGAATCAGCCGGACAAAAACGTCCTGTGCCAGATCTTCGGCGCGATGCTCGCAGCCCAGCTTGCGGCGCAACCATCCAAACAGCCATGGCCGGTGCTCGCGATACAGCCCGTCAACAGGCGCGATCGCGGCGTCCGCGCACGTAGCCGGTGGGGAAAACAAAGAGGAAGACACAATTGAGACCGCGGTGCGGAACCTGAAGTGTCAAAATCTTAAGTGATAATGACTTGCATTACCAATGCTATGTACAAGCGGCTCGCCCCAGACGGGCCGCTTGCGGCATTACTACAACGTCGCCGTCAGGCGGCGCTCGGATTCCAGATATTCGCGCGATTGCATTTCAAGAATGCGCGAGACGGTGCGATGGAATTCGTTGGCCAGCGCCCCTTCCGTGTAGATCTCTTCGGGCTCGCACTCAGCCGACATGATGAGCTTGACGCGGTGGTCGTAGAACACGTCGATCAACCAGGTGAAGCGGCGCGCCTCGGATGCCTGGCGCGGGCCCATCCTGGGCACGCCCGACAGGATCACGGCGTGGAATCGGTTGGCCAATTCCAGGTAGTCGTTTTGCGAACGCGGCCCGCCGCAAAGCGTGGCGAAATCAAACCACACCACCGAACCGGCCAGCGCCACGGCGCGGATCTCGCGGTGCTCGATGTGCAGCAAGGGCTCCTGCGGCGGCGTATCGGCAAGGCTGTCGAACGCCTTCTTCAGCGCAGCCTGCGCGTGTTCGTCCAGCGGCGTGTGATAACACTGCACCTGCTCCAGCGAGCGGCGGCGGTAGTCCACGCCCGCGTCCACGTTCATCACGTCCATGCGCGACTGGATCAGCGCAATGGCGGGCAGCACGCGGTCGCGGTGCAGGCCGTCCGTGTACAAGGTGGACGGTTCGTAGTTGGACGTCATGATGAACGACGTGCCGTATTCAAACAGCTTGAGCAGCAGCCGATGCAGGATCATCGCGTCGGCCACGTCCGACACGTGGAACTCGTCAAAGCAGATCAGCCGGTAACGCTTGGCGACGCGCTTGGCCACTTCGTCCAGCGGGTCTTGCATGCCCTTTACTTCTTCCAGCTCGCGATGCACGCCGCGCATGAACTCGTGAAAGTGCAGGCGCGTCTTGCGCACCACGGGCACGGTCGCGTAGAAGGCGTCCATCAGGAAGCTCTTGCCGCGCCCCACCCCACCCCACAGATACACGCCACGCGGCACGTCGGGCCGGTTCAGCAGCTTTTTCAGGGCATTCGAGCGCATCGACTTGAACTTGACCCACTCGTCGTAATAGCGCTGCAAGCGGTCGATGGCCAGCTTTTGCGCGGCATCGGGCTTGTAGCCACGTTCGGCCAGGGCGTGTTCGTAGTATTCGAGGACGTTCATGGGGTTCAGCTCAAGCAACCAAAATGAAAAAAGGGCGGGTCCTTGAACCCGCCCCCTGTCTAGCTCAGGTCAAGGACGCTTAGAAATTCAGCGCGCGCTTGTCCACGGCCAGAGCGGCTTCCTTCACGGCTTCCGACAGCGTCGGGTGCGCGTGGCAGATGCGGGCGATGTCTTCGGCGGCGCCACGGAATTCCATGATGGTCACGGCTTCCGAGATCAGTTCCGAGGCCATCGGGCCCACGATGTGCACGCCCAGGACTTCGTCGGTCTTGGCATCGGCGATCACCTTGGCAAAACCGGTGGTGTCGCCCAGCGCGCGGGCGCGGCCGTTGGCCAGGAACGGGAAGCTGCCGGCCTTGTACTCGCGGCCTTCGGCCTTGAGCTGCTGCTCGGTCTTGCCGACCCAGGCAATTTCCGGCGACGTGTAGATCACCCACGGCACGGTGTCGAAGTTGACGTGGCCATGCTGGCCGGCGATGCGCTCGGCAACCGCCACGCCTTCTTCTTCGGCCTTGTGCGCCAGCATCGGGCCACGCACGACGTCACCCACTGCCCAGACGTTTTGCAGGTTGGTCTTGCAGTCGCCGTCCACGGCCACGAAGCCGCGTTCGTCCAGCTTCAAGCCCACGGCGTCGGCGTTCAGGCCGCCGGTGTAAGGCACGCGGCCGATCGAGACGATCAGCTTGTCGACCACCAGCTTTTGTTCGGCGCCCTTGGCGTCGACGTAAGGCACGGTCACCGACTTGGCGGTGGCCTTGATCTCGCCGATCTTCACACCCATCTGGATGTTCAGGCCTTGCTTGGTGAACGCCTTCAGCGCTTCCTTGGCCACCTGGCTGTCAGCGGCGGCCAGGAATTCCGGCATCGCTTCCAGGATGGTGACGTCGGAACCCAGGCGGCGCCACACGCTGCCCATTTCCAGGCCGATCACACCGGCGCCGATCACGCCCAGCGTCTTGGGGACGCCGCCGATGTTCAGCGCGCCGTCGTTGGACAGCACAACCTTTTCGTCGAACGGCAGGCCGGGCAGTTCGCGAGCCGACGAACCGGTCGCCACCACCACGTGCTTGGCCACCAGGTCTTCTTCGGCGGTGCCGGTGACCTTGATGGCCCAGCCGCCTTCCACTTGGCCGCTGAACGCGCCCTTGCCGTGGAAGAAGGTGACCTTGTTCTTCTTGAACAGGTACAGGATGCCGTCGTTGTTCTGCTTGACCACCGTGTTCTTGCGGCCGATCAGCGTATCGAGCTTCAGGCTGACGCCCTTGACTTCGATGCCGTGTTCGGCGAAGTGGTGGTTGGCTTGTTCAAAGTGTTCGGACGATTGCAGCAGCGCCTTGGATGGGATGCAGCCAACGTTGGTGCAGGTGCCGCCGGGAGCCGGGCCGCCTTGGCCGTTTTGCCAGGCGTCGATGCAAGCGACCGACATGCCCAGTTGGGCTGCGCGAATAGCGGCGATGTAGCCGCCAGGGCCTGCGCCGATCACGACGACGTCAAATTGTTTGGACATAGTGTTCTCGCGGATGAGTGTGGGGTGGAACACGCCCCGCCCGACGCTAGTGAGCCGGAGGCCGGCGCCGGGCCGGCCGGGGCGCCGCGATCCGGAAGGCCCGGAGCGGCGCCACGCGGGGCGTCGAGATTACAGGTCCAGCAACAGACGCTGCGGATCTTCCAGGGCGTCCTTCATGGCGACCAGGCCCAGCACGGCTTCGCGGCCGTCGATGATGCGGTGGTCATAGGACAGCGCCAGGTAATTCATCGGGCGGATGACGATCTGGCCGTTTTCGACAACAGCGCGATCCTTGGTGGCGTGCACGCCCAGGATGGCCGATTGCGGCGGGTTGATGATCGGGGTCGACAGCATCGAACCGAACACGCCACCGTTGGAGATCGAGAACGTACCGCCGGTCATTTCTTCAATGCCCAGCTTGCCGTCAGCGGCGCGGCGGCCGAAGTCGGCGATGGTCTTTTCGATTTCAGCGATGGACAGCTGGTCGGCGTTGCGCAGGATCGGCACCACCAGGCCACGCGGGCTGCCGACAGCGATACCGATGTCGAAGTAGCCGTGATAGATGATGTCCTTGCCGTCGATCGAGGCGTTGATCAGCGGGTACTTCTTCAGGGCAGCCACGGCGGCCTTGACGAAGAACGACATGAAGCCCAGCTTGATGCCGTGTTCCTTTTCGAACTTGTCCTTGTACTTGCTACGCAGATCGATGACCGCTTGCATGTTCACTTCGTTGAACGTGGTCAGGATTGCGTTTTCTTGCTGCGATTGCAGCAGGCGCTCGGCGATGCGGGCGCGCAGGCGGCTCATCGGCACGCGCTGTTCCGGACGGCCGTCCAGCGACAGCGTGGTCGGGGCGGGAGCAGCCGGCGCCTTGGCCGGAGCGGCCTTGGCGGCAGGAGCGCCGGCGGCCAGGGCGTCGCCCTTGGTCACGCGGCCGTCGCGGCCGGTGCCGGACACGGAAGCGGCGTCAACGCCCTTCTCGGCCAGGATCTTGGCGGCGGCGGGCGATGCCACGCCGGCGGCAGCCGACGAAGCGGGCGCGGCGGCGGGTGCCGGGGCGGCAGCGGCTTGTTCAGCGGCCTTGGGGGCTTCGGCCGGGGCGGTCGCGGCGGCGGCGGCCTTGGCGGCGGTGTCGATGCGGGCCAGCACTTCGCCCGAGGTCACGGTGCTGCCATCGCCCTTGACGATTTCAGCCAGCACGCCCGAGGCGGGAGCCGGCACTTCCAGCACGACCTTGTCGGTTTCGACTTCGATCAGGATTTCGTCCGCTTCAACGGCAGCGCCCGGCTGCTTCTTCCAGGTCAGCAGGGTCGCTTCGGAGACGGATTCGGAAAGTTGGGGGACGACGACGTCGGTAATAGCCATTTTGTTTGTTCCGTAAAGTGTGTGTTCTGGTCACGCGGCGCGGCAAGGTTCGAAAGCAGGTTCCAAAACGCTTGCCGCGCGCAGCGCGTGCATCAAGTCAGGGTTACTTCGTCAACATGACCTTGAACTTGGGCGCGAAAGCCGTCTCGATCAGGGCCTTCTGCTGTTCCTGGTGCTTGGCCAGGTAGCCCACGGCCGGCGATGCCGACGCGGCGCGGCCGGCGTAGCCCAGCTTCTGGCCTTCCACCATGTTCTCGTACACGTGATGCTGAACGTAGAACCAGGCGCCTTGGTTCTGCGGTTCGTCCTGAACCCAGATCACTTCGGTGGCCTTCGGGTACTTGCGCAGTTCCGTTTCGAACGACTTGTGCGCAAACGGGTACAGCTGCTCGACGCGGACGATGGCGACGTTGTCGGCGCCACGCTCGCGGCGGGCGTTGACCAGGTCGTAGTACACCTTGCCCGAGCAAGCCAGAACGCGCTTGACCTTGCTGGCGTCGATGGTGTCGTCGACTTCGCCGATCACCGGCTGGAAGCTGCCGCCCGCCAGATCGGTCAGGGGCGAACCCGCGTCCTTGTTACGCAGCAGCGACTTCGGCGTGAACAGCACCAGCGGCTTGCGGAACGGGCGGATCATCTGGCGACGCAGAACGTGGAAGATCTGCGAGGCAGAGGTCGGCTGGACCACTTGCATGTTGTTGTCGGCGCACAGTTGCAGGAAGCGCTCGATGCGGCCCGACGAGTGCTCGGGGCCTTGGCCTTCGTAGCCGTGCGGCAGCATCAGGGTCAGGCCCGACTGGCGGCCCCACTTGGCTTCGCCGGAGCTGATGAACTGGTCGATCACGACCTGGGCGCCGTTGACGAAGTCGCCAAACTGGCCTTCCCAGATGGTCAGCGTGTTCGGTTCAGCGCTGGAGTAACCGTATTCGAAGCCCAGCACCGCCTCTTCGGACAGCACGGAGTCGATGACGGTGAACGGAGCCTGGCCTTCCGAGACGTTCTGCAGCGGAATGTAGGTGCCGTCGTTCCAGCGTTCGCGGTTCTGGTCGTGCAACACGGCGTGGCGGTGCGTGAACGTGCCACGGCCCGAGTCCTGGCCGGTGATGCGGATGGCGTAGCCCGAGGAAACCAGGGTTGCGAAGGCGAGGTGTTCGCCCATGCCCCAGTCCAGGTTCATTTCGCCCTTGGCCATCGTGCGGCGGTCGTTCAGCAGCTTGGCGACCAGCGGGTGCACCGTGAAGCCTTCCGGAACCGTCGTGATGCGTTCGCCGATGCGCTTGAGTTCAGCCAGCGGCACGGCGGTGTCGGCCTGGTCCGTCCACTTGGCGCCCAGGAACGGGGACCAGTCGATGGCGTACTTGCTCTTGTAGTCGGTCAGCACGGGTTCAATCGTGCGCTGGCCGTCTTCCATCAGTTGACGGTAGTCCTTGACCAGTTGATCGGCTTCGCCTTCGGCCAGCACGCCTTGCGTGGTCAGCTTGTCGGCGTACAGCTTGCGCGTGCCGGGGTGATGGCCGATGCGCTTGTACATCAGCGGCTGCGTCAGCGACGGGGTGTCTTGTTCGTTGTGGCCCAGCTTGCGGAAGCAAACGATGTCCACAACGATGTCATGACGGAATTGCAGGCGGTAGTCCAGGGCCAGCTTGGTGACGAACACCACGGCTTCGGGGTCGTCGCCGTTGACATGGAACACCGGGGCTTCGATCATCTTGACCACGTCGGTGCAATACAGCGTCGAACGCGAGTCACGCGGGTCGGACGTGGTGAAGCCGATCTGGTTGTTGATGACGATGTGCAGCGTGCCGCCCGTACCGTAGCCGCGTGTCTGGGCCAGGTTCAGCGTTTCCATGACCACGCCTTGGCCGGCAAAAGCCGCGTCGCCGTGCACCAGCACCGGCAGAACGGTCTTGCCTTCGGTGTCACCGCGGCGTTCCTGGCGAGCGCGTGCGCTGCCTTCGACGACGGGGTTGACGATTTCAAGGTGAGACGGGTTGAAGGCCAACGACAGGTGGACCGGACCGCCACGGGTGGACAGGTCGGACGAGAAGCCGTTGTGGTACTTCACGTCGCCGTCGGTCAGGCCTTCGGCGTGCTTGCCTTCGAACTCCGCGAACAGGTCGCCAGGCATCTTGCCCATGATGTTCACGAGCAGGTTCAGGCGGCCGCGGTGGGCCATGCCGACCACGATTTCCTGGACGCCGTTTTCGCCGGCGTGGTTCACCACTTCGTCCATCGAGGCGATGAAGCTTTCGCCGCCTTCCAGCGAGAAGCGCTTCTGGCCGACGTACTTGGTGTGCAGGAAGCGCTCAAGCCCTTCGGACTCGGTCAGCTGCTGCAGGATGTGGCGCTTTTCTTCGACCGAGTAGGCGGGCGCACCCAGCGTGGTTTCCAGGCGTTCCTGGATCCAGCGCTTGGCGGCGGGGTCGGAGATGTGCGTGAATTCAGCACCGATGCTGCGGCAATACGTGTCGCGCAGCGCCTTCAGGATGTCGCGCAGCGTCATGGTGCTGGCGGTCGTGAAGTAGGTGTTGGTGGCCGAGTAGGTCTGGTCCAGGTCGGATTCGGTCAGGCCGTAGAAGGCGGGATCGAGTTCCGGGATCTGCGGACGTTCCTGGCGCTTGAGGGGGTCCAGATCGGCCCAGCGCGAACCCAGCGAGCGGTAGGCGGCAATCAGCGATTGCACCGACACTTGCTTGCTGGCGACGCTCAGGTCGGGTTCGGCGGAGCGTTGCACGAAGGCATTGGCCTTGGCGCGCTGGGCGAACGATTCGACGATGGGAGCGTGGGCCTGGTCGCGAGTGGATTCCTGGCCGTCGGTTGCGGGAGCGTGCTGCAACTGGTCGAAATATTCGCGCCAGTTATCAGGAACCGAACCGGGATTGTCGAGGTAGGCTTCGTAAAGCTCCTCAACATATGGCGCGTTACCGCCAAAGAGATAAGACGTGGATAGAGATTCTATTTCCGAAGACATATCGCTTCACCTTTACGAGTGCTTCACTCGACACGATGCAGGAAAAACCTTCCGCGACACGGGCTTCCCGTTTAGCGGATCGCAGGGGGCAGAAGGCGCGTACAAGCCTTGAAAGCCGTATGCCGAGCAGTATAACCCTTTGAGTTTACGGGCGTCTTGAGACATTTTTGTGGCGCAAAAGCCCTTTCGGAATGCCTGCATGCGGCCGTGGAATGTCCGGCCAACCCCTGACATTGCGACGTCTACGCGCCATCAATTTCCGCCATTCCAAAATGCCGCAGTGCGTCATTGCCAAGCACGTCGATGCGTGAGTGTTGTGCATTAGCCGCGTCACACCGGCAAGACAGTCGTCGACAAGATCTCTTTCAACACAAAAAAGGTGCGAATCTGGCGTACGCCAGGCAGCTTGATGATCTCGCCCGCATGCAGCTTGTTGAAGCGCTCCAGGTCGCGTATGCGCAGCATCAGGAAGTAGTCGAATTCGCCCGCCACCAGGTGGCATTCCAGGCAGCCGCTGATGCCGCGCGCCGCTTCCTCGAAGTCGGTGAAGGAGTCGGGCGTGGAACGGTCCAGCACCACGCCCACGATGACCAGCGTGGCCATGTCGACGTCGGCCGGCTCCAGTAGCGCCACCGTCTTTTTGATGATCCCTTCGGCCTTCAGCTTTTCCACCCGGCGCAAGCAGGCGGCCGGGCTCAGGTGCACGCGCGCACTCAAATCCAGATTGGTGATCTGTGCATCGTCTTGCAAGAGACGAAGGATGTGGCGATCAATACGGTCCAATCCGGCAAGCGCGCTCATTGCATGCGTCCCTAAAAATATTATCTCGTTATTGTTTTTCTTCCGAAAATATTAAATCTAAATTATCTTTCTTTGCTATTTTTAATATCGCGTTCATCCATAAATACGCAATTGACCGCTACCGCCCGCGATTCCTATGATTTTTCCACCCGAGCCTCACTTGCCGGCCGGAATCCCATCACAGGAGCCCGCATGGATCTGCAACGCTTTCCCCGACATCGCCTGACCTTCGGCGACACCCCCATCGAAAAGCTGGACCGCCTGTCCGCGCATCTGGGCGGCAAGGTCGACATCTATGCCAAGCGCGAGGACTGCAACAGCGGCCTGGCGTTCGGCGGCAACAAGCTGCGCAAGCTGGAATACCTGATTCCGCAAGCGCTGGAACAAGGTTGCGACACTCTGGTCACCATCGGCGGCATTCAATCCAACCACACCCGCATGGTGGCCGCGGTGGCCGCCAAGCTGGGGCTGGCTTGCGTGCTGGTGCAGGAAAACTGGGTGGACTATTCCGACGCCGTCTACGACCGCGTCGGCAACATCATGATGAGCCGCCTGATGGGCGCCGACGTGCGCCTGGTGGACCAAGGCTTTGACATCGGCTTTCGGCGCAGTTGGGAAGAGGCGCTGGAAGACGTGCGCAAACGCGGCGGCAAGCCCTACGCCATTCCGGCCGGCGCGTCCGACCACGAACTGGGCGGGCTGGGCTATGTGGGCTTTGCCGAAGAGGTGCGGCGCCAGGAAGCCGACCTGGGATTCAAGTTTGACTACATCGTGGTCTGCGCCGTCACCGGCAGCACGCAGGCCGGCATGGTGGTCGGGTTTGCGGCGGACGGCCGGGCCAACCGCGTCATCGGCATCGACGCATCGGCCACACCGGAACAAACCCGCGCGCAGATCCTGCGCATCGCGCGCCGCACGGCGGATATGGTCGGGCTGGAAGCAGGCATCGCCGACAGCGACGTGGTGCTGGATACGCGCTACGCCTATCCTGCGTATGGCTTGCCGTCAGCCGAAACCAACGACGCCATCCGCACCTGCGCGCGGCTGGAGGGCATGATGACCGACCCTGTGTACGAGGGGAAGTCGATGCAGGGCATGATGGATCTGGTTCGCCGAGGCGAGATTCCGGCTGGGTCGAAGGTTCTGTATGCGCACCTGGGAGGGGTGCCGGCGATCAACGCCTACAGCTTTCTGTACCGCAACGGCTGAGGCCGACGGCCCGCCCGCCGGCTTCGGGGCCATGGGCTGGCCGGCCGGCGACTTGCGCTGACCGGCCCCGCTCCGGCTACCGGGTTTTTGCGCCGGCCTGAAACCACGCGCCAATCAACGCGCGTTCGTCGTCGGTCATGCCGGTGGAATTAGCCATCGGCATGATTTTCGACACCACCACTTGCTGGTATACGGCCTGGGCGTGAACCGCGATCTGCTCAACGGAATCCAGGCGCACGTTCTTCATCTGCACCTGTGCGCCGTGGCATAGCAGGCACCGCTGGTCGAATACATGGCGTACTTCCGCAAACGCCACCTCGGCGGGCGCGGCCACCGCCGCCGACGCCGCCACGGGCGCGGGCCGCATCCACACGATGGTCAAGCCCAGCACCGCCACGCCGAGCAGCACATACGGCAGCGGGTTGCGCGCGTTGCCCAGCTTGAAGCGATGGCGCACCACGAAGAATTGCCGGATCGCCGCGCCGCCCAGCATGATCAGCAGCAGAACGATCCAGTTGTACTGATGGGTATAGGTGAAGCTGTAGTGGTTGCTCATCATGGTGAACACCACCGGCAGCGTGAAATACGTGTTGTGCACGCTGCGCTGTTTGCCGCGCTGACCATGGACGGGGTCGACGGGCTTGCCCGCCCGCATCGCGGCCACGTTCTTGCGCTGCCCAGGGATGATCCAGAAGAACACGTTGCCGCTCATGGTGGTGGCCATCATCGCGCCCACCAGCAAGAACGCCGCGCGGCCCGCGAACCAGTGGCAGGCCAGCCAGGACGCCAGGGCGATGAACACCGCCACCAGCACCCCCACGATCGTGTCACCGTGCTTGCCGCGCCCGAACAGGCGGCAGATGCCGTCGTAGACCATCCAGAACACCACAAAGAAGGCCAGCGCGACGGCCACGGCGGTGCCGGGCTGCCAGTCCATTTTTGACCGGTCTATCAGGTAGGTGCTGGCGTTCCACAGGTACGACATGGTGAACAGCGCAAAGCCGGTCAGCCAGGTGCTGTAGCTTTCCCAGAACGACCAATGCAGATGTTCGGGCAGCTTTTTGGGCTGCACCGCGTACTTCTGCATGTTGTAGAAACCGCCGCCGTGCACGGCCCATTGCTCGCCGCCCACGCCCTTGGCGAGCGATTCGGCGTCTTGCGGTTTTTCAAGGCTGTTGTCCAGCATCACGAAATAGAACGACGTGCCGATCCATGCGATGCCGGTAATGATGTGGGCCCAACGCAGCAACAGGTTGACCCAATCCAGGTAGTAACTTTCCATCCACGCCCCCGCAGTGGGCGGGCCTTGATAGGCTCCGCCGCACTGCCTACCACCGCGGGCGCTGTAAGCAGAAGATAGATCGCGCACAAGGCTAAAGGGCCCCGCACCGCTGCGATCAGGATGGACGAAATTGTATGCAGGTTTTGTTCACAAGGCTATGCGCGCGCACCCCCTGTGGCATCAGGAATACCCTGATGTGAGGGGCCTTGCCGCTTACGAGCCCCGATACGTGGAATAGCTCCAGGGGCTGACCAACAGCGGCACGTGATAGTGCTGGTCCGCATGCGCCACCCCGAAGTCAAGGCTGACCCGATTCAAGAAGTTGGGCTCGGGCAAGGCAACGCCGCGCGCCTGGAAGTAGGCGGCAACGTCGAACACCAGTCTGTAGGTACCCACTTTCAAGTCCGCCTCGGCAAACAAGGGCTTGGCGCTGCGGCCGTCCTGGTTCAGCGTGAATTCCTGGATCAAGGTGGCGGATTCGCCGCGTGTGGCGTATAGCGCCACGGACATGCCCTGGGCCGGGCAACCGTGCATGGTGTCGAGTACGTGCGTGGTCAGTCCCATGTTGTCTCCTGTGTGCCCCGAAGGCTGCGGGGCGGTCTCATGGTTATCCTTAATGATGTACATAAATTGTATACAGCTAATTGCTTTCCAGCTATTGTTTAGCCCATCATGAAACCGTCCGTTCATCCGCGCTTGGCCCACTGAGTTCTTTCCTTACCGCTGCGCGCGCCTCCAGGCTCCATGCCCGCTCTATTCATGAACACCTACGACTCCACGCTTCCGTACCCCCGCGACCTGATCGGCTACGGCCGCAATCCGCCGCACGCGCAATGGCCCGACCGGGCCCGCATTGCCGTGCAATTCGTTTTGAACTACGAAGAAGGCGGCGAAAACAGCGTGCTGCATGGCGATGCGGGTTCTGAACAATTCCTGTCGGAAATGTTCAACCCGGCCAGCTACCCCGACCGCCATCTCAGCATGGAAGGCATCTACGAATACGGGTCGCGCACCGGCGTCTGGCGCATCCTGCGCGAATTTGAAAAGCGGCAGTTGCCCTTGACCGTGTTCGGTGTGGGCATGGCGCTACAGCGCCACCCCGAACTGACGGCGGCGTTCACGGAATTGGGCCACGAAATTGCCTGCCATGGCTGGCGCTGGGTGCATTACCAGAACGTGGACGAAGCCACCGAACGCGAACATATGCGCCTGGGCATGGAAGCTATCACCCAGCTGACAGGCAGCCGCCCGCTGGGCTGGTACACCGGGCGCGACAGCCCGCGCACGCGCCGACTGGTGGCCGACTACGGCGGCTTCGAATACGACAGCGATTACTACGGCGACGACCTGCCCTTCTGGATGCAGGTGAAAAAGAGCGACGGCGCCGTCGTCCCGCAACTGATCGTGCCCTATACGCTGGACTGCAACGACATGCGCTTCGCGCTGCCGCAAGGCTATTCGCACGCCGACCCCTTCTTTCAGTACCTGAAGGACAGCTTCGACGTGCTTTACGCCGAAGGAGACGAAGCGCCCAAGATGCTCAGCATCGGCATGCACTGCCGGCTGCTGGGCCGCCCGGGGCGCATCACGGCGCTACAGCGCTTTCTGGACCACATTGCCCGCCACGACCGCGTCTGGGTATGCCGCCGCCTGGACATCGCCCGGCACTGGAAAGCCACCCACCCCTATCTCCCCAACCGTTGAGCGCCCCCACCATGCCCCACACGCTGGAACAACTCAATGCCGCCACGCCCGACGCGGCGCTGGCCATGCTGGACGGCCTGTACGAACATTCGCCGTGGATTGCCCGCCAGGCGCTCGCCGCCCGGCCTTTTCGGTCGCTGGCGCATTTGCAGGATCAGTTGCGCCACGTGCTGGATCAAGCCGATATCGACGCACAACTGGCGCTGATCCGCGCGCACCCGGAATTGGCGGGGCGCGCCATGCAGCAAAACAGCCTGACCGCCGAATCCACCCAGGAACAGGATCAGGCGGGACTTACGCATTGCTCGCCCGACGAACTGGCGCGGCTGCAACAACTGAACAACGACTACAACGCGCGCTTCGGTTTTCCGTTCATTCTGGCCGTGCGCGGCGCGCGCGGCACGGGCCTGTCGCGCCAGCAGATCATCGATGAATTTGCGCGGCGGCTGGATAACCCGCCCGACGTCGAAATCCGAGAAGCGCTGCGCAATATCCATCGCATCGTCGAAATTCGCCTGACCGACAAGTTCGGACGCGACCTGACCTTGGGCAACGACATCTGGGACTGGCAGGAACGGCTCAGTATCCACAGCGATCCCGGTTACGCCGAAAAAGGCCAGCTGACCGTCACGTACCTGACCGAAGCGCACCGCGCCTGCGCGCAGCGCATCTCGCACTGGATGCGAGATTGCGGCTTTGACGAAGTTGAAATCGACGCCGTCGGCAACGTGGTGGGCCGCTATCGTGCCCAGCAGCCCGACGCCCCCACATTGATGACGGGCAGCCACTACGACACCGTGCGCAATGGCGGCAAATACGACGGCCGCCTGGGAATTTTCGTGCCCATGGCCTGCGTGCGTGAACTGCATCGACAAGGTCGCCGCCTGCCCTATCACCTGGAAGTCATCGGCTTTGCCGAAGAAGAAGGCCAGCGCTACCGCGCCACCTTCCTGGGCTCCGGCGCCTTGATTGGCGACTTCAAGCCCGAATGGCTGGACCAGAAGGACGCGCAAGGCGTCACCATGCGCGACGCCATGCTGCATGCCGGCCTGTGCATTGACGACATTCCGAAGCTGCGCCGCGACCCGGCGCGCTATCTAGGGTTTGTCGAAGTCCATATCGAGCAAGGCCCGGTGCTGTATGAAATGGGACTGCCGCTGGGCATCGTCACATCGATCAACGGCAGCGTGCGTTATCAGGCACAGATCTTCGGCATGGCCTGCCATGCCGGCACCACGCCGATGAACCGCCGCCGCGATGCCGCCACCGCCACCGCCGAACTGGCCTTGTATGTCGAACAACGCGCCGCGCGCGATGGCGATTCGGTAGGCACCATCGGCATGCTGGAAGTGCCTAGCGGATCCATCAACGTCGTGCCGGGCGAATGCCGCTTTAGCCTGGACCTGCGCGCGCCCAGCGATGCGCAACGCGACGCGCTGGTCAATGACGTGCTGGCCGAACTTGACGCCATCTGCACGCGCCGGGGCCTGCGCTATGCGCTTGAAGAAACCATGCGCGCCGCCGCCGCGCCCAGCGACCCTGCCTGGCAACAGCGTTGGGAACGCGCCGTCGACGCGCTGGGCGTGCCGCTGCACCGCATGCCCAGCGGTGCCGGGCACGACGCCATGAAGCTGCACGAAGTCATGCCGCAAGCCATGCTGTTCGTGCGCGGCCAGAACCACGGCATCAGCCACAACCCCCGCGAATCCACCACCCGCGACGACATCCAGCTGGCCGCGCATGCCATGCAGCACCTGCTGGACGACCTTGCCAATGACATCAAACGCTAACGCCATGACCGATTACGCCCGACTAGACGCCTGGATCGACGCCCACTTCGACGAGCAGGTGAGCTTCCTGCAATCGCTGGTGCGCGTGCCCACCGACACGCCGCCCGGCAATAACGCGCCGCACGCCGTGCGCACCGCCGAACTGCTCAAGGAAATGGGCCTTGAGGCCGAAGCGCACCCCGTGCCCGCGCAAGCGGTGCAGGACTACGGCATGCAATCCATCACCAACCTGATCGTGCGGCGCGAATACGGCGCTGGCCGGCGCATCGCGCTGAACGCGCACGGCGACGTCGTGCCCCCGGGCGACGGCTGGCAACACGACCCTTACGGTGCCGAAATCGAAAACGGCAGCCTGTACGGGCGCGCCGCCGCAGTCAGCAAAAGCGACTTCGCCAGCTTCACCTACGCGGTGCGCGCCCTGGAAGCGGTGGCCAAGCCCAGCCACGGCGCGGTCGAACTGCACTTCACCTATGACGAAGAATTCGGCGGCTTGCTGGGCCCCGGCTGGCTGCTGTCGCAAGGCCTGACCAAACCCGACCTGATGATTGCCGCGGGCTTCAGCTACGAGGTCGTTACCGCGCACAACGGCTGCCTGCAAATGGAAGTGACGGTACACGGCAAAATGGCGCACGCCGCCATTCCGTCCACGGGCGTGGACGCGCTGCAAGGCGCGGTCAAGATCCTGAACGCGCTGTATGCGCAGAACGCGCTGTACCAGAACGTCACGTCCGAGGTGCCCGGCATCAGCCACCCGTACCTGAATGTCGGACGCATTGAAGGCGGCACCAATACGAACGTGGTGCCCGGCAAGGTCAGCTTCAAGCTGGACCGCCGCATGATTCCCGAAGAAAACGCCGTTGAAGTGGAAGCAGACATCCGCCGGATCATCCAGGAAGCCGCTGCCGCCACCCCCGGCATCACCATCGACATCAAGCGCCTGCTGCTGGCCAATTCGATGCGTCCGCTGCCGGGCAACCAGCCGCTGGTCGACGCCATCCAGAAACACGGCGAAGTGCTGTTCGGCGAACCGATCCCGGCCATGGGAACGCCGCTGTACACCGACGTGCGCCTGTACGGCGAAGCCGGCATTCCCGGGGTGATCTACGGCGCCGGGCCGCGCACCGTGCTGGAATCCCATGCCAAACGCAACGACGAACGCGTCGTGTTGGAAGACCTGCGCCGCGCCACCAAGGTGATTGCGCGCACGTTGGCCGACCTGCTGGCACCGGCCTGATCGCGCCGGATCGTGGCGGGGGCCGCCGGGCTCCTGTCCCATCGCGCGGCCCAGCTGCGACAATTCCTACATAACGTAACTAAACATGTTTATATGATGCGGGTTTTCCTCCATTTCGAGGACCGCGCATACCTGTATACATTCCTCGTACACAAGAACGCTTTTCAGGATTTTCCGACCGACATCCCACTCCGCCAGGAGACACTCCCATGCAGGCTGCATCGCCCGCGCCGTCCGGCGCGTCTCAAGACCTCCATCCCGTCGACCAGCGCCTGCCTACCGGCAAACTCGCGGCGTTGGGCCTGCAACATGTGTTGGTGATGTATGCCGGCGCGGTGGCCGTGCCCTTGATCGTCGGCCGCGCCTTGAACCTGACGCCAGACGAAGTCGCCATGCTGATCTCGGCCGACCTGTTCTGTTGCGGGCTGGTCACGCTGATCCAGACCCTGGGCGCCACGCAGTGGTTCGGCATCAAGCTGCCCGTCATGATGGGTGTCACGTTCGCGGCCGTGGCGCCGATGGTCGCGATGGCCAACGCCAACCCGGGTCCGGGCGGCGCGCAGCTACTGTTCGGCACCATCATCGGGGCCGGCATCATTTCGATTTTGATCGCCCCGGTCATCAGCCGCATGCTGCGGTTCTTCCCGCCCGTGGTCACGGGCACCATCATCACGGTCATCGGCATTACGTTGATGCGCGTCGGCATCAACTGGGTGTTCGGCAACCCGTCCGGCCCCACCGCCCCCGTCATCGTCGACCCCATCTATGCCAAATGGCTGGCCGACGTCACCTCACCGGGCAGCGCCATCCCGCCCGTGCCGCAGGGCTTCGCCATCATGCCGTCGATGCCGAACCCGCGTTATGCCGACCTGACCGGCTTTGGCATTGCCGTGCTGGTGCTGGCGTCGATCCTGCTGATCGTGAAATTCACCAAGGGCTTCATCGCCAACATTTCGGTGTTGCTGGGCATCGTCATCGGCGCCATCGTGGCATCGGCCACCGGCATCATGACGTTCGAAAAAATCGGCCAGGCGGATTGGTTCGACATCGTGCTGCCCTTCCATTTCGGCATGCCCCGTTTCGACCCCATGTTGATCCTGAGCATGGCGTTGATCATGGTCGTCGTGATGATCGAATCGGCGGGCATGTTCCTGGCGCTGGGGGAAATGACCGAACGCGAAATCAGTCAGCAGAACATGGCGCGCGGCCTGCGCACGGACGGGCTGGGCACCTTGATCGGCGGCATCTTCAACACGTTTCCGTACACCAGCTTTTCGCAGAACGTGGGCTTGGTTGCGGTAACCGGCGTGAAGAGCCGCTTCGTGTGCGTCGCGGGGGGCATCATCCTGCTGGTGCTGGGCTTGCTGCCCAAGATGGCCGCGCTGGTGGAATCGTTGCCCACCGTGGTGCTCGGCGGCGCGGGCATCGTCATGTTCGGCATGGTGACGGCGACCGGCATCCGCATTCTGTCTGGCGTGGACTTCAAGGGCAACCGCCACAACTCCATGATCGTGGCCGTGTCGATCGGCATCGGGATGGTGCCGCTGATCGCGCCCAACTTCAAACAATGGATGCCGCATTCGCTGCACACCCTGATCGAATCGGGCATCTTGCTGGCCTCGCTGTCGGCCGTGTTGCTGAACCTGTTCCTGAACGGCGCGACGCACGACCGCCGCGCCATCATCGCGGCGGCCTTGCAGGCCGAGGAACATTGATTTGATGGCGGGCAGCGGCGGGCGCGTCGCGACGCGCCCGTCTCAATGCCCATGGCCCGGCTCAGGCCAGCCGCATCACGCGCCGCCAGAACAGCACCGCCACCCATACAAACACGGCCAAGCCCAGGTACGACGCCGTCACCGCGAAGCCCTCGCCCGCGATGGCCAGCGGCGCATCCGTACCCGCCGCGCCAATGATGCCGGCCATCAACACCCCCACCAGGCTTTCGCCCACGATCAAGCCCGACGCAATCAGCACGCCACGCCGGTTCGCGGCGTCGGCGAATTGCTCGTATGGCTTGCCCGCCGCGGCGGCGCGACGACGCAGCGCGCGTTCCAGCAACCACGCCAGCACCGCGCCGGCCACGATTGGCGCGGCCACCGTGGGCGGCAGATAGATCCCGATGCCCACGGCCAACACCGGAATGCGCGCCACGCGGCAGGTGCGCTTCAGGATTTCGTCCACCACGATCAGCGCCACGCCCACCGCCATGCCGATCAGGATCATCGTCCAGTTCAGTTGGTGCGTGAAGATGCCACGCGTAATCGCCAGCATCAGCGTGGCCTGCGGCGCGGACAAGGCTTGCGCCGGGTCCATGCCCGCGCGTGGCATCGCATCGGCAAAGCCGTAGGCGTTGTAAAGCAGTTCCAGCACGGGTGAAATCACCGCCGCGCCCACCACGCAGCCAATCAGCAAGGCTACCTGTTGGCGCCATGGCGTGGCGCCAACCAGCCAGCCGGTCTTCAGATCTTGCAGGTTGTCATTGGAAATGGAAGCCACGGCCACCACCGCCGACGTACTGAAAATGGACAACGCAATCGCCATCTGCACGCCGTTTTGCGCCTGTAGCAGTTCGCCGCCCAACGTCAGCATCAACAAAGACACCAACACGATGGCCACGATGCCCACGCCGGAAATCGGGCTGGTCGACGAACCCACCAAACCCGCCATGTAGCCGCAAGCGGCCGCCACCAGAAACCCAAACACAAAGGCGAACAGCACCGCGTACGCCACCAGCTTCCAGACGGCGGCGGCCGACACGGGCGCGCCCGACAGGAACACCTGGAAGGTCACCACCAACACCGCCACCAGCACCAGCGTCACTATTGAAATCCAGCCGGCCGACAAGTCGCGTTCGGTACGAGGCGCTTTGCCGGCACGGGCCGCGCCCGCGCTGGTCAGCGCCGAGAACGAGGCCTTGACGCCACGCGCCATCGGCATGAACAGGGTTGCCAGCGTCCAGATGGCGCCCACGCCGATCACGCCCGCGCCAATGAAGCGCACTTGCGACGCCCACAGGCCGGTGGCGTATTGCGCCAGCGATTGGCCGGCCGGCATGTCGCCCATCGCGGTCAACACCGGCACGGCGATGCCCCACGAAATGATCAGCCCCGTCAACATGGCCAGGCCCGCCACGACGCCGATCAGGTAACCCGCGCCCAGCAAGGCCAACGAAAAGCCCATGGGCAACCGGAACACCGCGCCGCCCAGCGCGAACCACCCGCTGACGCTATCGCCCAGCACCCGCAAGCCGCTGGCCGCAAAGCTGACCGCCGCCGCCACCACGCCCCCGGCGACGATGTCACCCATGCCGGTCGCCACCGGCTTGGTAGCGGTATTGGTCACCGGCTGCCCCGACGTTGCCTGGGCATCGTCTGCCGCATCTTGTGCGCGTTCGGCACTGCCCACGCGCAGGATTTCGGCCGCCGCAACGCCTTCCGGATACGGCAGATTGCTTTGCACCACCATGACGTGGCGCAGCGGAATCGTGAACATCACGCCCAACATGCCGCCCGCCGCGCAGATGCCCAGCGTCTGCCAGAAAGGAAAGCCTTGCCAGTGGCCCATCATGACCAGCGCGGGCAGGATGAAAATGATGGAAGACAAGGTGCCGGCCGCGGAAGCCTGCGTCTGCACCATGTTGTTTTCCAGGATGTTCGCGTCCTTGAACAGGCGCAACACCGACATCGAAATCACGGCTGCCGGAATCGCGGACGAAAACGTCAGGCCCACCTTCAGCCCCAGGAAGACGTTCGACGCCGTGAAGATCACGGTGATCAGGGCGCCCAGCAAAATGCCCCGGAACGTAAGCTCGGGAAGCGTGACATTTGCCGGGACGCTGACGGGTTGGGTCATTGAAGTCTCCCGTTATGAATGCGAATAAAGCGCGCATTCTAGCGCTTTGGCGTCCACCCAGTGGTCACCACGAGTAAGCGCATGCACACCGCAGAAGCTGCCGGCATTGGAAATATCCACAAAATATTATGCTGAAATTCACGGCGTCTTCCCCGCAATTTGATGACTCATGCCATCCACACAGGTCTAGGATGGAGCGATAACAGGAGACAACACCCCATGCGTGACGCAAGCCACCCCGCCCCGGGGCATGACCACCCCACCGATGCCGACCCGGCCGAAACCGCCGAATGGCGCGATGCCCTGCAATCACTGGTCGACGCGGACGGAGCAAGCCGCGCGGGCTACGTGCTGGACAGCCTGCTGGGGCATGCCGCGTCCCTGGGCCTGCGCGCCAACAGCCAGACGCGCACCGCCTACCTGAACACGATACCGGCCGACCAGGAACCGCCTTTTCCCGGCAACCTGGCCGTTGAAGAACGCATCGCCCGCATCAACCGCTGGAACGCGCTGGCCATGGTCGTGCGTGCCAACCAGGCGCACGGGGAACTTGGCGGCCACATTGCCAGCTATGCATCGGCCGCCGACTTGTTCGAAGTCGGCTTCAACCACTTCTTCCGCGCGCAAACGGCCGACGGCCCGGGTGACTTGGTCTACATGCAGCCGCACTCCGCGCCCGGCGTGTACGCCCGCGCCTTCCTTGAAGGCTTTCTGGGCGAAGACGATCTGGCGCATTTTCGACAGGAAATCACCGCCACCGCGCGCGGCCTGCGCGGGTTGTCGTCCTACCCGCACCCCTGGCTGATGCCGGACTTCTGGCAGTTCCCGACAGGGTCCATGGGCATCGGACCCATCAACGCCATTTACCAGGCGCGCTTCATGCGCTACCTGGAACACCGCTCGCTGGTGCCCCCCGGCGACCGCAAGGTCTGGGGCATTTTCGGCGACGGCGAAATGGACGAACCCGAATCCATTGCCGCGCTGACGCTCGCCGCACGCGAAAAGCTGGACAACCTGGTGTTCGTCGTCAACTGCAACCTGCAACGGCTGGACGGCCCGGTGCGCGGCAACGGCCGCATCATCGACGAGCTTGAAACCCTGTACGCCGGCGCCGGCTGGAACGTCATCAAGCTGGTGTGGGGCAGCGACTGGGACGCCCTGCTTCGCCGCGACACCAACGGCGCGCTGGCCCGAGCCTTCGCCAACACGGTGGACGGGCAATTCCAGACCTTTGCCGCCAATGACGGCGCCTTCAACCGCGCCCACTTCTTCAACCAGAACCCGGAACTGGCGGCGCTGGTGGCCGACTGGACCGAGGAAGCCATCGACCGCCTGCATCGCGGTGGCCATGACATGGTGAAGATCCATGCGGCTTATCACCGCGCCGCGCAGCATCGCGGACAACCCACCGTGATTCTGGCGCAGACGAAAAAAGGCTTCGGCATGGGCGCCGCGGGCCAGGGCAAGATGACGACGCATCAGCAGAAAAAGCTGGACGATGAAGCGCTGCTGGCGTTTCGCGACCGCTTTGCCTTGCCCATTTCAGATGCCGACTGCCTGGCCCTGAAGTTCTACCGCCCGGCAGAAGACAGCGCCGAACTGCGCCACCTGCAAGCCCGCCGCGCGGCGCTGGGCGGCCACATCCCCCGCCGTCGCACCGAATCTCCACGCCTGGCGCCGCCCGCCGTCGAACAGTGGGCGCGCTTTGCGCTGGCCGCCGACGGCAAGGAAATGTCGTCCACCATGGCCATCGTGCGCATGCTGACCGGGCTGCTGAAAGACGCCACGGTGGGCTCGCGCATCGTACCCATCGTGGCTGACGAGGCCCGAACCTTCGGCATGGCAAACCTGTTCCGGCAGATCGGCATCTATTCAGCGCAAGGCCAGTTGTACGAACCCGAGGACATCGGCTCGGTGCTGTATTACCGCGAAGCGCGCGACGGGCAGATCCTTGAGGAAGGCATTACCGAAGCCGGCGCGATTTCGTCGTGGACGGCGGCGGGCACCAGCTATTCGGTCAACGGCTTGCCGATGTTGCCCTTCTATATCTATTACTCGATGTTCGGCTTCCAACGCATCGGCGACCTGATCTGGGCCGCCGCTGACCAACGCACGCGCGGCTTTTTGATCGGCGCCACGTCGGGCCGCACCACGTTGGGCGGCGAAGGCTTGCAGCATCAGGACGGCTCCAGCCACATCATGGCCGCCGCCGTGCCGAACTGCCGCGCCTACGATCCCGCGTATGCGTTTGAAGTGGCCGTCATCGTCGAACACGGCATGCGCCGCATGCTGGACGAGCAGCACGACGAATTCTTCTACCTGACCGTCACCAACGAAAACCTGGCGCAGCCCGACATGCCCGCCGACCCCGCCGTGCGCGTCGGCATCCTGCGCGGCATGTACCGGCTGCGGGCCGCGCGCGTACAGGCACAGGTCCGGCTGCTGGGCGCCGGGCCCATGCTGCGCGAAGCCGACATGGCGGCCGACCGGCTACACGCTGACTACGGCGTGGATGCCGAGGTCTGGAGCGTGACCAGCTTTTCTGAGTTGGCCCGCGATGGCCGCCAAGCCGAACGCGCCCGCGTCCTGGGCCTGGAAGCCGCCGACGACGCGGATTGGGTTCGCACCTGCCTGGGCGGCAGCGACGCGCCGGTGATTGCCGCCACCGACTATGTGCGCGCCGTGCCTGAACAGATCCGCGCCTGGGTGCCCGCGCCATACCGCACGCTGGGCACCGACGGCTTCGGCCGCAGCGACACCCGCGCGCAACTGCGCGACTTCTTCGAAGTCAGCGCCGACTGGATCGTGCTGTACGCGCTGGACAGCCTGGGCCGGCAGGAAGACGCCGACGCCCTGCGTCAGCGCCTGAACGCGGGCACGCGCCAGACGCCGCCCTGGGAGTTGTAGACGAGGCACAAACCGGTACGGGTACGGGCTACGGGCTACGGCGGCCGCGTCGAAGCGCGTGCCCGCGCCTTCAGCAAAGGCATCGCCGGCTTTCAGCGCAGCTTCAAACAAATCCGACGGGTTTTTGACCAAACCCGCCTGATCGCTGCACTGCAACAACCAAGCGCCCGCGCTTTCTGGTGAAATACGGGTGTTCCCTAAGCATTTCGCAAAGAAACCGGCGGGCCGCGAGCCCGCCGTTTGTCATCTTCGCTTTTCATCCCGTTTTCTTTCTCAGTTAGTGCCTCAGAGGCCCCGATCCCATGGACGAAACTCTTACCAAACTGGCGTTGGATTACCACGCCTATCCCACCCCCGGCAAAATCTCGGTCGTGCCGACCAAGACGCTGGCCAACCAGGACGACTTGTCCCTGGCCTACTCGCCCGGCGTGGCGGCAGCTTGCATGGCCATCTTCGACCAGGGTGAAGACGCGGCGTCCAAGTACACCTCGCGCGGCAACCTGGTGGGCGTGATCACCAACGGCACCGCCGTCCTGGGTCTGGGCAACATCGGCCCGCTGGCCGCCAAGCCGGTCATGGAAGGCAAGGGCTGCCTGTTCAAGAAGTTTGCCGGCATCGACGTGTTCGACATCGAACTGGCCGAGAACGATCCGGACAAGCTGGTCGACATCATCGCGGCGCTGGAACCCACGCTGGGCGGCGTCAACCTGGAAGACATCAAGGCGCCCGAGTGCTTCTACATCGAGAAGAAGCTGCGCGAGCGCATGAAGATTCCCGTGTTCCATGACGACCAGCACGGCACCGCCATCATTTCGTCGGCGGCCATCCTGAACGGCCTGAAGGTCGTGGGCAAGGACATCGGCGCGGTCAAGCTGGCTTGCTCGGGCGCGGGCGCTGCCGCCATCGCCTGCCTGGACCTGCTGGTGCACCTGGGCGTCAAGCGCGAGAACATCTATGTGGTGGACTCGCGCGGCGTCATCTGGGACGGCCGCGATGAAAACATGGAAGCCAACAAGAAGCGCTACGCGCAAAAGACCGACGCGCGCACGCTGGCCGATGTGGTCAACGGCGCCGACGTGTTCCTGGGCTGCTCGACCTCCGGCGTGCTGACGGGCGACATGGTCAAGACCATGGCCGACCGTCCGCTGATCCTGGCGCTGGCCAACCCCGAACCGGAAATCCGCCCGGAAGTGGCCAAGGCCGCCCGCCCGGATTGCATCATCGCCACCGGCCGTTCGGACTACCCGAACCAGGTCAACAACGTGCTGTGCTTCCCGTTCATCTTCCGCGGCGCCATGGACGCCGGCGCCTCGCGCATCACGGAAGAAATGAAGCTGGCTTGCGTGAAGGCCATTGCCGAGCTGGCACAAGCCGAACAAAACGATGAAGTGGCCCGCGCCTACGCCGGCCAGGAACTGTCGTTCGGCCCCGACTACATCATCCCCAAGCCCTTCGACCCGCGCCTGATCTTCCAGATTGCGCCGGCCGTGGCCCAAGCCGCCGCCGACTCCGGCGTGGCCGCCCGCCCCATCGAAGACATCGAGGCCTATCGCCAGAAGCTGATGGGCTTTGTGTACCACTCGGGCCAGCTGATGCGTCCGCTGTTCGCCCAGGCCAAGAAGGCGCCCAAGCGCGTCATCTACGCCGACGGCGAAGACGAGCGCGTCCTGCGCGCCGTGCAAACCGTGGTCGACGAAAAACTGGCGCGCCCGATCCTGATCGGCCGCCCGTCGGTCATCGAAATGCGCATCAACAAGGCCGGCCTGCGCCTGGTGGCCGGCGAGCACTTCGAAATTGTCGACCCTGAAGACGACAGCCGCTTTAACGAAACCTGGAATGCGTACTACCAGCTCAAGGGCCGTGAAGGCGTGACCCCGGCCATCGCCAAGGCGATGATCCGCAAGCACAACACGCTGATCGGCGCGATGCTGCTGCGTCGCGGCGACGCCGACGCGCTGCTGTGCGGCGTGGCCAGCAAGTACGACAACCAGCTCAAGTACGTCGACGAAATCATCGGCAAGAAAGAAGGCCAGACGTACGCCGCGCTGAACGTGCTGATGCTGCCCGACCAGACGCTGTTCGTCACCGACACCCACGTCAACGAAAACCCGACGGCGGAAGAAGTGGCCAACATCACCATCCAGGCCGCGGACGAAATGCTGCGTTTTGGCGTGGTGCCGAAGATCGCCCTGCTGTCGCATTCGAACTTTGGCAGCCGCGTCACGGAATCGTCCAAGAAGATGGCTGCCGCCAGCAAGCTGGTGCAAGACCGCGCGCCGGATCTGGAAGTAGACGGCGAAATGCACGCCGACGCCGCCTTGTCGGAAAAGATCCGTGTGCTGGCCTACCCGGACAGCACGCTCAAGGGTCGCGCCAACCTGCTGGTCATGCCGAACCTGGACACCGGCAACATCACGTACAACATGCTGAAGATGACGGGCAGCAATGGCGTCGCGATGGGTCCGATCCTGCTGGGCGCCGCGCGCCCGGTGCACATCCTGACGACCAGCGCCACCGTGCGCCGTATCGTCAACATGACGGCGCTGGCCGTTGTGGACGCGCAGCAGGAAGCCGCCGACGCCGCCAAGAAGCGCCGTTGATACCGCGCTTGTCCTGACGCAAAGGCGCCCTTCGGGGCGCCTTTTTTCATGCTGTCTTTTCGACGGCGCCGGCTGATCGCCCCGGTGCGTTTTTTTATATCCACCGCACCACGCGCCGCCACCGGCCAATGGTAAAACCATGCTTCACCCCTACCCTGGAGACGACATGCTGGCCGACGCGCTATACGCCTGGTTCCATTACCTTGCGATATTTGTACTGGTGGTTGTGCTGACCGCCGAAGCCGTATTGCTACGCCCGGACCTGACCGCCGCGGGCGTCAAGCGCCTGGTGATCTACGACCGTCTTTACGGCGTCAGCGCCGTGCTGGTGCTGATTACCGGTCTGCTGCGCCTGACGCAGGGCGTGAAGGGCGCGGCGTTCTACATGAGCAGCCCGTGGTTTCACGCCAAGATCACGCTGTTCGTCATCATCGCGCTCTGTTCGATCCCGCCCACCTTGGCGATTTTCCGTTGGGCAAAACAGTCGCGCCAGCAGGCTGGCTTCGTGCCCACGCTGCCCGAGATCAAGCGCGTGCGTCGCTGGGTGATGATCGAATCACACCTGTTTATCTTCCTGCCGCTGTTCGCGGTGCTGATGGCGCGCCATATCAGCGTGTAGGCGCGGCGGGTGCGACTGCCCGGCTGCGGCGGTGCGCCCGTGCAAGCGCCGCGCCGCTACTGAGGGCAGCGCGCCCGAGCCGGTGCGGTCGGTGCTTCGTCGCCAACGCTGAACGTTGCAAACTTGAAGACGCCGACCTCATCGTTCGTGACGATGCCCAGCAAGGTTCCATCGAACGCCTGCATGACGGACATGCCCGGCGGCACGTCCGCATGGCCTTCCCGCTCGGCCACCTGCCCCGATGACGGGCTGAACACGAGCACGCCGGGAAAGGGTTCCCGCTGCCCATCAATCACACGCCTGATGGTCTTGACCTGCGTGCCCTCGGCGTAGTCAAAGCCGCCGAACCGTACCCGGCAGGCAAGCTCCGAATCGCTGACGCGCAGCAGATGGCGGTCTGCATCCAGATAAATCCTGGGCTCGCTCAACATCAGTCCGAATACCTTGACCGCCACGGGGTCCTTCACTTCAATGCGCCAGCGGTCAGGGTCGGTCGAGCCATCCACGTACACCGTACCGGTCGAGCCATATAGCACCGAGCCCGCGTGAATGGCCATGCCGTCGACGTTGTTGCCGGTACCCAGGCGGCATTGGTCCAAGGCCTTCATGGTGCCGTCGGGCTGGGTATCGAATTCGATGTCGTGCGTACTGTCACAGCGCCATCCCAGCACGGTCTGATCGCCTTGGCCTTTCAGGATGATGCTGCGGGGATACCGGCGGATCAGCGCGTACGTTTCTTTTTCGTATTCGGCGTCCAGATAGCGGCGCGCCAGTGTGGCTTGCACCTCGAAGATCGGGGTGGGTGCCGGGAATTCGGCCGCCACATATGTTTCCCACTGCCCTTCGTCTTGCAGCTTCAGGCGGGTGCCGGCGGGCATGGCCACGCCACCCACTGTGCTTGCCTGTTCCAGCGTGACATTGCGCGCAGCCTCGGCCCGTTCGCTCTCGCGTTCGATCTGGCCGATGATGATCTGCACCCAGGCGAAGAACGCAAAGGGCACCGCCAGCACCACGAACAACGCGGCCGACGTCTTCCAATATTTGCGGACGGTGCGGCGATGGCTGGCGCTGATGGCCAGCACCAGAGCCCACACGCCCAATACGACGCCGGCAAGCATGCCGAACAAAAGCAGCAGGTAAAAATTGGCCGATGGCAATGAGATGGGAATCATGGCCAGCATGATATCCGGATATCAATCGCGCCATCGCCGCCGCCGAGCGCGCAACAAAAAACCGCCCGAAGGCGGTTTCTTGTCACTGACTTGCCGAAACGGAAAGCGGATTAACGCTTGTCCATCGGGGGCACGTCGCGGGTCACCGAACCGGTGAACAGCTGGCGCGGACGGCCGATCTTGTAGTCGGGATCCGACAGCATTTCGTTCCACTGGGCAATCCAGCCCACCGTGCGGGCCAGCGCGAAGATGGCCGTGAACAGCGACGTCGGGATGCCGATGGCGCGCTGGACGATACCCGAGTAGAAGTCCACGTTCGGGTACAGCTTGCGCTGGACGAAGTACGGATCCGACAGGGCGATACGTTCCAGTTCCATGGCCAGCTTGAACAGCGGGTCGTTTTCCAGGCCCAGGGCCGAGAGCACTTCCTTGCAGGTTTCCTGCATCAGCTTTGCGCGCGGGTCGTAGTTCTTGTAGACGCGGTGGCCAAAGCCCATCAGGCGCACGCCCGAGTTCTTGTCCTTGACCTTCTCCATGAACTCACCGACCTTGTCGATGCCGCCGTTGGCTTGCAGCTCTTCCAGCATTTGCAGGCAAGCTTCGTTGGCGCCGCCGTGAGCCGGGCCCCACAGGCAAGCCACGCCAGCCGAGATGGCCGCGAACGGGTTGGTGCCCGACGAACCGCACAGGCGCACGGTCGAGGTCGAGGCATTTTGCTCGTGGTCGGCGTGCAGGATGAAGATGCGATCCAGCGCGCGTTCAACAACTTCGTTGACCTTGTAGTCTTCGCACGGCGTGGCGAACATCATGCGCAGGAAGTTGCCCGTGTAGGACAGGTCGTTCTGCGGATAGATGAACGGTTGGCCTTGCGAGTACTTGTACGCCATCGCAACCAGCGTCGGCATCTTGGCGATCAGGCGGATGGCCGAGATGTGACGATGCTGCGGGTTCGTGATGTCGGTGGAGTCGTGGTAGAACGCGGACAGCGCGCCAACCAGGCCCGTCAAAACGGCCATCGGGTGGGCGTCGCGGCGGAAGCCACGCAGGAAGAAGTGCAGCTGTTCGTTGACCATCGTGTGATGGGTCACTTGCGAATCAAAGTCGGCCTTCTGTTCCTGGTTCGGCAGTTCGCCGTTCAGGATCAGGTAGCAGATGTCCATGAAGTCGCAATTGACGGCCAATTGCTCGATGGGGTAGCCGCGATACAGCAGTTCGCCCTTGTCGCCGTCGATATACGTGATACCCGATTCGCAAGCCGCGGTGGACATGAAGCCGGGGTCAAACGTGAACATGCCCGTCTGGCCATACAGCTTGCGGATGTCGATCACATCCGGACCGACCGTGCCCTTGTAGACAGGGAACTCAATGGGTGCGCTGCCATCCGAGAAGGATAGAGTGGCTTTTTTGTCAGACAGGTTCATGTTTATTCCTCTCACATTAATCAGAGTGCGCGCATCTGGCCAATAATGCCCCGAAGCCTGGGAGTATCCAGTTCACCTTCGAGTTCCTTGCGGGCCAGCAGCAGGTCGAGAAGATCGTTGTCTCCCATCTCGAACAGCTGGGTCAATGCGGCCACATCATCATCGGTAAGTTCAGCCTCGTAAGCGTCAAGATACCGAGTGATGATCAAGTCGTTTTCGAGCAGGCCGCGGCGCGCCCGCCAACGCAGACGCGCCCGCTCCAGTTCAGTTAGCCTGCTCATCTTTACACCATAAAAACAAAAGTCTTCACGCTAGATAGACACTAGACCGTACGGCGGACCATCAGTTCCTTGATCTTGCCGATTGCCTTGGTCGGGTTCAGCCCCTTGGGACAGACGTCGACGCAGTTCATGATGGTGTGGCAACGGAACAAGCGGTACGGATCTTCCAGATTGTCCAGGCGCTCGCCGGTGGCTTCGTCGCGGCTGTCCGCAATGAAACGGTAGGCTTGCAGCAGGCCGGCCGGGCCGACGAACTTGTCCGGATTCCACCAGAACGACGGGCAGGACGTGGAACAGCACGCGCACAGGATGCACTCGTACAGGCCGTCCAATTCTTCGCGTGCCTCGGGCGATTGCAGGCGCTCTTTTTCGGGCGGCGGCGCATCGTTGATGAGGTACGGACGAATCGAGTGGTACTGGTTGAAGAAGTGCGTCATGTCCACGATCAGGTCGCGGATGACGGGCAAGCCCGGCAGCGGACGCAGAACGATGGGTTCCTTCAATTCACGCAGGTTCGTCGTGCAGGCCAGGCCGTTCTTGCCGTTGATGTTCATGGCGTCCGAACCGCACACGCCTTCACGGCACGAGCGGCGCAGGGCCAGGCTGTCATCGACGTCGTTCTTGATGCGCACCAGCGCATCAAGCAGCATCTTGTCGGTGGGCTGGAGTTCAACGTCCAGCTTTTGCATGTAGGGGCGCTCGTCCTTGTCCGGATCGTAGCGGTAGATTTCGAACTTGACGATTCTCTTGGTGCTCATAATGGGCTCTATCCGGACTTAGAAGGTACGCGCCTTGGGCGGGAAGGACTCAACGGTGAGCGGCTTCATCTGCACGGGCTTGTAATCCAGGCGGCTGCCTTCGGAATACCACAGCGTGTGCTTGAGCCAGTTCTCGTCGTCGCGCGTCGGGTGGTCGTCCAGCGCGTGAGCGCCACGGCTTTCCGTACGGGCAGCGGCCGACTTGATCGTGGCGCGGGCCACTTCGGTCATGTTGGCCAGTTCCAGCGCTTCGACGCGCGCGGTGTTGAACACCTTGGACTTGTCCTTGAAGTAGATGCTGTCGGCTTGCTTGGCCAGATCTTCGATCTGCGTCACGCCTTCGTTCAGCAGTTCCAGCGTGCGGAACACGCCGCAGTGGCGCTGCATCGAGAAGCGGATGGCGTTGCCGATGTCTTGCGTCTTTTCGCCCGACGTACGCGATTCCAGCTTGTTCACGCGGTCCAGCGAGAAGTCCACGGCTTCCTTCGGCAGATCCTGATGCGCGCGCTGGCGCTCGGGATGCGAATTGACAATGTGGTTGCCGGTGGCGCGACCGAACACGATCAAGTCCAGCAGCGAGTTCGTGCCCAGGCGGTTGGCGCCGTGCACGGACACCGCGGCGCATTCGCCGATGGCGTACAGGCCGTTGACGACCTTGTTCTCGCCGTTTTCGCGCGACAGCACCTGGCCGTGGTAGTTAGCCGGAATGCCGCCCATCTGGTAGTGGATGGTCGGAACGACGGGGATCGGTTCCTTGATCGGGTCGACGTTGCCGAACTTGATGGCAATTTCGCGGATCGAGGGCAGACGCTTGTTGATGACGTCGGCGCCCAGGTGGTCAAGCTTCAGGACGACGTAGCTGCCGTCCGGACCGCAACCGCGGCCTTCCTTGATTTCCTGGTCCATCGAGCGCGACACGAAGTCGCGCGGGGCCAGGTCTTTCAGCGTGGGCGCATAGCGCTCCATGAAGCGTTCGCCATCCTTGTTCAACAGGATGCCACCTTCGCCACGCACGCCTTCCGTGATCAGCACGCCCGCGCCGGCCACGCCGGTGGGGTGGAATTGCCAGAATTCCATGTCTTGCAGCGGGATGCCCGCGCGCGCTGCCATGCCCAGGCCGTCACCGGTGTTGATGAAGGCGTTGGTGGAAGCGGCCCAGATACGGCCGGCGCCGCCGGTGGCCAGCACCGTGGTCTTGGCTTCCAGGATGTAGATTTCGCCCGTTTCCATTTCCAGGGCGGTCACGCCCACGACGTCACCGGCTTCGTTGCGCAGCAGGTCCAGCGCCATCCATTCGACGAAGAACTGGGTGCGCGCGGCAACGTTGCGCTGGTAGAGGGTGTGCAACAGCGCGTGGCCGGTGCGGTCAGCGGCGGCACAGGCGCGCTGCACCGGCTTTTCACCGAAGTTGGCGGTGTGGCCGCCGAACGGACGCTGGTAGATCGTGCCGTCGGGGTTGCGGTCGAACGGCATGCCGAAGTGCTCGAGCTCGTACACGGCGTTCGGCGCTTCACGGCACATGAATTCGATGGCGTCCTGGTCGCCCAGCCAATCCGACCCCTTGACGGTGTCGTACATGTGCCAGTACCAGTTGTCTTCGCTCATGTTGCCCAGCGAGGCGCTCACGCCGCCTTGCGCGGCAACGGTGTGCGAACGCGTGGGGAACACTTTGGACAGCACTGCAACGGACAGCCCCGCTTGGGACAGTTGCAGCGAACAACGCATGCCGGCTCCACCGGCGCCAACGACCACCACATCAAACTGGCGGCGCGGCAAGGATTTCATGACAGAGACCACGGCTTAAATGCTCCAGAGGATTTGCGCGAAGTAAACGACCGTACCGACCAGCCAGAGGATCGTCAGCACTTGCAGCAGCAGGCGCAAGCCCACCGGCTTGACGTAGTCCATCCAGATGTCGCGCACGCCAATCCAGGCATGCCAGGCCAACGCAATGAATGCAAGGGAGGCCAGGATCTGGCCAACCGGAATGAAGCCCACGTAGAAATTGAACAGCTTGACCCAGTGTTCATACGTGAAGGCAGGCATCATCAAGATGCCGACGAGCAGCACCAGCGTATACACGGCCATGATGACGGCGGTGATGCGCTGGATGATGAAATCCATGACGCCATAGTGCGCGCCGACGACCAGGCGCTTGGGTCCGTAGTTTTTAGCGGCGGCCATTTACAGCACTCCGAACAGTTTGAGACCGAACACCAGCGTCAGCGCCAGGCTGACACCGAAGACCACGCCGGCGCTTTTCTTGGCCGACAGCTTGTCGATACCGATGTGCAGGTCCAGCAGCAGGTAGCGGATGCCGGCACAGAAGTGGTGCAGGTAGCCCCAGACGAGAACCAGGAAGACAAGCTTGACGATCGGGTTGGTCGCAATGGAGGCGATCCAGGCAAACGATTGCGGTGCGGCCACGCTAGCTGCGAACAGCGGCACGATGACCAAGGGCAAACAGAGGAACAGCAAAATGCCGCTGATGCGGTGCAGGATGGACAGCTTGCCGGCCAGGGGCAGGCGATAGGAGAACGCAACTTGGGCAAGCCCAATATTGCGAAACTGCGGACGTGGCTTGGCAGCGGTGTCGGACATGACGGCCTCGGTGTTTCGGAACTAGGGAATCGTGACGGCGAAATTGCCGTGGCCCTTTCGGGCAAACACGCTATTTTCGCCCAGAGATAGGGTCGGTATCAAATCGTAGTGTAAAAGCTCATCAATTCAGACTATTGCGGTAGTGGTATCGATCGGTCAAGTACAAACCCCGGCGAATTTCCATGGGGCGGTCACCATAGGTGTAAGACACCCGGTCTACCTGCAACAACGGCGTGCCGGCCGGAACATTAAGCAGGGGACAGACTTCAGCCGGCGCAATGACCGCGCGCAGCTTTTCGTCCGCGCGCACCATGCTGACGCCGAATTCGGATTCAAACAGGCCATAGAGCGGCGCCTTGTTGGCGGTCAGAAGCTCCAGGGTGAGGCCACGGAAAATGGAGCCGGGCAGCCAGATATCGTCCACGACGGTGGGCGTCTGCCCCATGGACAGCAGGCGGCGGATCATCACGACGGTTTCGCCGGCGCGCAAGTCCAGCGCACGGGCGACCTCGGCGGGCGCGCGCACGCGGCGGCATTCCAGGATGCGGCTCTCGGCGCGGCCGGCTTCGCCTTCTTCATCGGCGGCCAGGCGCAGGAAGCGATAGCGCACGCGGGCTTCGTGGTGGGTGGCGACAAAGGTGCCCTTGCCTTGGCGACGCAGCAGCATGTGCTCGGCGGCCAACTCATCAACCGCCTTGCGCACCGTGCCCTGGCTGACCTGAAAACGGGCAGCCAGATCGATTTCGCTGGGGATGAGTTCGCCGGGCTTCCATTCGCCGCGTTCAAGGCTTTGGACAAGCAGATCCTTGATCTGGCGATAGAGCGGACTGAAAGCGGCCCCCTCGCCCGTTGAACGGGCGGCGCGATTGCGTAAGGAGGTTTCGGGCCGGGGCTCTGCCATGGATCTTCTTGAAAGTGTCATGTTCATCCGGATGATGGGAGGGCAGCGCAAGATGGGTGCGGACCCACATCCAAAAATGCGCTGCCAGGGGTATGAAGAAACGGCCTGTAGCGCATTCGAATAAACGCTCTATTGTGGCATATCGGCCCGGACGCTGTCCAACGTCTTATGTCTTATATAAGATAGAAGAGCGTTTGACGGACCCCTGAAATCGTTCTAGGATTCACGGCTGTCAGGGCCCCGCGCCGGCAGGTTCGTGCGCGCCGTTTTTGATGCCCCAACGATTACACTGATTGGTGAGATTTTTCTCGCCAAACCATTACGGAGAACGTCCATGTCCAAGCCTGCCTTGCGTGTCGCCGTCACCGGCGCCGCCGGCCAAATCGGTTACGCACTGCTATTCCGCATCGCCTCCGGCGAAATGCTGGGTAAAGATCAACCCGTCATCCTGCAACTGCTGGAAATCCCCGACGAGAAAGCGCAAAAGGCCCTGAAGGGCGTCATCATGGAATTGGATGACTGCGCCTTCCCGCTGCTGCAGGAAGTGACCGCCCACAGCGATCCGCGCACCGCCTTCAAGGATGCCGACGTGGCCCTGCTGGTTGGCGCCCGTCCGCGCGGCCCCGGCATGGAACGCAAGGACCTGCTGTCGGTCAACGCCCAGATCTTCACGGCGCAAGGCAAGGCCCTGAACGATGTGGCCAGCCGCAACGTCAAGGTCCTGGTGGTCGGCAACCCGGCCAACACCAACGCCTACATCGCCATGAAGTCGGCGCCGGACCTGCCGGCAAAGAACTTCACCGCCATGCTGCGCCTGGACCACAACCGCGCCCTGTCGCAGCTGTCGGCCAAGTCGGGCAAGCCGGTTGCCGACATCGAAAACCTGATCGTCTGGGGCAACCACTCGCCCACGATGTACCCCGACTTCCGTTTCGCCACCGTCGGCGGCGAATCGCTGACCAAGCTCATCAATGATGACGCCTGGAACCGCGACACGTTCATCCCCACCGTGGGCAAGCGTGGCGCCGCCATCATCGAAGCCCGTGGCCTGTCCTCGGCCGCTTCGGCCGCCAACGCCGCCATCGACCACGTCCGTGACTGGGTCCTGGGCAGCAACGGCAAGTGGGTCACGATGGGCGTTCCGTCGGATGGCTCGTATGGCATTCCGGAAGGCATCATCTACGGCGTGCCGGTCACGACCGAAAACGGCGAATACAAGCGTGTCGAAGGCCTGGAAATCGACGCCTTCTCGCGCGAGCGCCTGGACTTCACGCTGAAAGAGCTCCTGGAAGAGCGCGACGGCGTCAAGGACCTGCTGAAGTAAGCAGCGCTTGAATCAGAATTGGGCCCGTTCATGCGGGCCCAATTCTTCTGTACCCGCCTCATGCCGAAACATACACCTGTCTCTTGGCCCGGCCGCGCCGGGATTGTCGCGTAGGGGACAGATTTATATTCCGGACCCGCGATAAGGTCGTGGGCTAGCCATAAGAACGGAGACCACCATGTCCAGACCCGAATCGCCCGGCGCCCTCTTGCGCCGCGCCCTTGCCGAAGAAAGTCCGCTGCAGATCATCGGCGCCATCAACGCCAACCACGCCTTGCTGGCCAAACGCGCCGGCTACCGCGCCATCTACCTGTCGGGTGGCGGCGTGGCGGCCGGGTCGCTGGGCCTGCCCGACCTGGGCATCAACACCATGGACGACGTGCTGACAGACGTGCGCCGCATCACCGATGTGTGCGACGTGCCGCTGGTGGTGGACATCGACACCGGCTTTGGCCCGTCGGCGTTCAACATCGCCCGCACCGTCAAGAGCCTGATCAAGTTCGGCGCGGCAGCCTGCCACATCGAAGACCAGGTTGGCGCCAAGCGCTGCGGCCATCGCCCGGGCAAGGAAATCGTCACCACCGAAGAAATGGCCGATCGCGTCAAGGCGGCTGCCGACGCGCGCACCGACAGCGACTTCTACCTGATCGCCCGCACCGACGCCATCGCCTCGCATGGCGTGGACGCCGCGATTGAGCGCGCGCTGGCCTGCGTGGAAGCCGGCGCCGACGCGATCTTCGCCGAAGCCGCCTATGACCTGCCCACCTACGACCGCTTCGTCAAGGCCGTCAAGGTGCCGGTGCTGGCCAACATCACCGAATTCGGCAAGACGCCGTTGTTCACCGTTGAAGAATTGAAGAGCGTGGGCGTGGGCATGGTGCTGTATCCGCTGTCCGCCTTCCGCGCCATGAACAAGGCCGCCGAAGCCGTCTACACCGCCATCCGCCGCGACGGCCACCAGAAAAACGTGGTGGACCTGATGCAGACGCGCGAAGAACTGTACGACCGCATCGGCTATCACGAGTTTGAATCCCGACTGGACGCTCTGTTTCAAAAGGGCAAAGCGTAATCCCGCCACGCCAGTCCCCCATTGCATCGACCACAGCGAAAGTGAAGGAGTAGAGACATGAGCACGGCTCCCAAAAAGCAAGAAGCCAAGCCGGACGCCAAGCCGGAAGAGAAAGCCGGTTTTAAACCCAAGAAGTCCGTTGCCCTGTCGGGCGTGGTTGCGGGCAACACCGCGCTGTGCACCGTCGGCCGCAGCGGCAACGACCTGCACTACCGCGGCTACGACATCCTGGACATCGCCCACACCAGCGAGTTCGAGGAAATTGCCCACCTGCTGGTCCACGGCAAGCTGCCGAACAAGGCGGAACTGGCCGCCTACAAGCAAAAGCTGAAGAGCCTGCGCGGCCTGCCCGCCCAGTTGCAAGTGGCGCTGGAAGCGCTGCCGGCATCGAGCCACCCCATGGACGTGATGCGCACCGCCGTGTCCGTGCTGGGTTGCGTGCTGCCCGAAAAAGACGACCACAGCACCCCGGGCGCGCGCGACATCGCCGACCGCCTGATGGCCAACCTGGGTTCGGCCCTGCTGTACTGGTATCACTACAGCCACAACGGCCACATGATTGACGTACAGACGGACGACGACAGCATCGGCGGCCACTTCCTGCACTTGCTGCACGGCGAAAAGCCCAGCGACGAATGGGTCAAGGCGATGCACATCTCCTTGAACCTGTACGCCGAACACGAGTTCAACGCATCGACCTTTACCGCGCGCGTCATCGCCGGCACGGGCTCGGACATGTTCTCGTCGATTGCCGGCGCCATCGGCGCGCTGCGCGGCCCCAAGCACGGCGGCGCCAACGAAGTGGCGTTCGACGTGCAAAAGCGCTATGACTCGCCCGACGAAGCTGAAGCCGACATCCGCCGCCGCGTCGAGGCCAAGGAAGTCATCATCGGTTTTGGCCACCCGGTCTACACCGTGTCCGACCCGCGCAACAAGGTCATCAAGGACGTGGCCAAGAAGCTGTCCAAGAAGGCCGGCAGCACCAAGATGTTCGACATCGCCGAACGCCTGGAAACGGTCATGTGGGACATCAAGAAGATGTTCCCCAACCTGGACTGGTTCTCGGCCGTCAGCTACCACATGATGGGCGTGCCCACGTCGATGTTCACCCCGCTGTTCGTCATTGCGCGCACGGCAGGCTGGTCGGCCCACATCATTGAACAGCGCATCGACAACAAGATCATCCGCCCCACCGCCAACTACGTGGGCCCGGAAGACCAGAAGTTCGTGCCGCTGGACAAGCGCAAGTAAGGCGGCCGCAACCATAACGAGAACAAGGCGCGGCATGGCCACCTGTATTCACTTCTTCGCTAAGGAGGGTTCGCAATGTCCGCCCCAATCTCAAACGTACGTCCCGATCCCGATCAGGTTTTGGTCGATATCGCGGACTACGTTCTTAACTACGAGATCAAGAGCAGCCTGGCGTATGAGACCGCCCGCAACTGCCTGATCGACACGCTGGGCTGCGGCCTGGAAGCGCTGGAATACCCGGCATGCAAGAAGCTGCTGGGGCCGATTGTGCCGGGCACGGTGGTGCCCCATGGCGCCAAGGTGCCCGGCACGTCGTTTCAACTTGACCCGGTGCAGGCCGCGTTCAACATCGGCACGATCATCCGCTGGCTGGATTTCAACGACACGTGGCTGGCTGCCGAATGGGGCCATCCGTCGGACAATCTGGGCGGCATCCTGGCCACGGCGGATTGGTTGTCCCGCACCGCAGTCGCCGCCGGCAAAGCCCCCTTGACGATGCGCGACGTGCTGACCGGCATGATCAAGGCGCATGAGATCCAGGGCTGCATCGCGCTGGAAAATTCGTTCAACAAGGTCGGGCTGGACCACGTGGTGCTGGTCAAGGTCGCGTCCACCGCCGTGGTGGCGCAGATGCTGGGGCTGGACCGCGACGAGGTCATCAACGCCGTGTCGCTGGCCTGGGTCGATGGCCAAAGCCTGCGCACGTATCGCCACGCCCCCAACACCGGCAGCCGGAAAAGCTGGGCGGCGGGTGACGCCACCAGCCGCGCCGTGCGCCTGGCGCTGATCGCGAAAACCGGCGAGATGGGCTACCCGTCGGTGCTTACCGCCAAGACGTGGGGCTTTTACGACGTGCTTTTCAAGGGCCAGCCGTTCAAGTTCCAGCGGCCGTATGGCAGCTACGTGATGGAAAACGTGCTGTTCAAGATTTCGTACCCGGCCGAATTCCATTCGCAGACCGCCGTGGAATGCGCCATGGAGCTGCACGTAAAGCTCGGTGCGCTGGGCAAACGGCCGGAAGACATCAAGGCCATCACCATCCGCACGCATGAGGCGTGCATCCGCATCATCGACAAGAAGGGTCCGCTGAACAACCCGGCCGACCGCGACCATTGCATCCAGTACATGGTGGCGGTGCCCGTGCTGTTCGGCCGCTTGACGGCCGCCGACTACGAGGACGACGTGGCGCGCGACCCGCGCATCGACGTCTTGCGCGACAAGATCGTATGCGTGGAAGATCCCGCCTTCACCCGCGATTACCACGATCCGGACAAGCGCTCGATCGCGAACGCACTGACGGTGGAATTCGTGGACGGATCCAAGCTGGACGAAATCGTCTGCGAATACCCGATCGGCCACAAGCGCCGCCGCGCCGACGGCATTCCGTTGCTGGAGGCCAAGTTCCGCACCAATCTGGCGCGCATGTTCCCGGCCAGGCAGCAGCGGCGCATTCTTGACGTGTCGCTGGACCAGCAGGCGCTGGAGGCCATGCCGGTGCATGAATACGTGGATCTGTATGTGATCTAGCGGCGGCGCGGGGGACCATCCGGCGGCCTTACAATGCGGCTTTCCTAGATTGGATGCCGCCATGGCCATGCTTTGGGTCAAGACATTTCACATCGTCTTCATCGCTTCCTGGTTTGCCGGGTTGTTCTACCTGCCCCGCATTTTCGTGAATCTGGCGCAGCAGTCGGACGCGTCCGTCCAGGTGACGCTGCTGGGCATGGCGCGCCGGCTGTATCGTTTCACCACCATTTTGGCCGTGGTGGCCATTGTGTTCGGCATGTGGCTGTATCTGGGTTACCGCATCGGCGTGGGCCCGGGCAACGGCTGGATGCACGCCAAACTCTTTTTCGTCCTGCTCGTCATCGGCTACCATCACGCCTGTGGCTTGATGCTGCGTAAATTCGAACAGGGCAAAAACACCCGTTCGCATAAGTTCTATCGCTGGTTCAACGAAGTTCCCGTCTTGCTGCTCTTGGTGGTGGTGGCGCTGGTCGTCGTCAAACCCTTCTGATTCCCCCTACCTTTGCACATTCGCCAGGATTCGTATGTCCTCTGATGAACAGGACCGCCCGCGCAAGACGCTGACGATCAAAAAAACGGCGCGTGACGCCCACGCCGTCGAGGCGCCCAAGCGCACCCGCACGGGCGCCCGCGCCAAGCTGGTCGCGCAGATCTCGCGCACCAAGGAAAACGTCGAACGCCAGAAAGACCCGGAAGGCTATCAACGCCGCCAGGAAGAAGAAGCGCGCCGCAAGCCGGGCGCCGGCGCGCGTGGCCAGGCGCCCCGTGGCGGCGCGGAACGCGGTCAATACGATCGCGGCCAGCCCAGCCGGGGTGAAGGGCGCGGCCCGGCAGGCCGTGGTTCCTCTGAGCGTGGCACGTCCGATCGCGGCGCGTCCGGGCGCGGCTCCTCCGAGCGCGGCACGTCCGAGCGCGGCAGATACGATCGCAACCAGCCTTCCCGTGACCGCTCCGACGATACGCGTCGCGACGCCGCACCCAGTGCCCGTTCCGGCCGCCCGCCGCAACGCGCGCCGCGCCTGCGTGATGACCAGTACATTGCACCGGCCACCCCGGCAGGCCGTTTCTACGATCCCTTCGAAGATGACGGCCCCGCGCCCGACTTCCAGGCCGAACCGTCCGTAGAGGCATCGCAACCGGATTACCCCGACGTGCACGACGATTACCAGGACGACGCGCACGACGACCACCAGGATCGCGCGCCCCGCGTCGAGACCCGCAGCCGCCGCCCGCGCGAGCCCCGCCAGGCGGAAGTGTTCACCGTATTCGCGCCCTGCCCTCAAGGCCTGGAAGAGGCCCTGACGGCCGAGATGCAGGCGCTGGGCTATGAAGACGCCCAGGCAGGTCGCGCGGGCTGCTCGTTCACCGCCGATTGGTCGGGCGTGCAGCGCGCCAACCTGTATTCGCGCCTGGCGACCCGCATCCTGGTGCAGGTTGCGCACGCCGAGATTTCGCACGAAGACGACATCCTGGACCTGGCCCGCGACACCCCCTGGGAACGCTGGTTCGGCGCCGAACAAACGCTGCGCGTGGACACTTCGGCCATCAAGAGCCCGGTGCAAAGCTTGCAGTACTGCAATCTGCGCGCCAAGGATGGCATCTGCGACCGCCTGCGCGAGCTGGAAGGCGAGCGCCCCAGCATCGACACCGTGCGCCCGGACGCCCGCGTCCACCTGTTCCTGACGGGCCACACCGCCACGCTGTACCTGGATACGTCCGGCGAATCGCTCTTCAAGCGTGGCTGGCGCCTGGACAAGGGCGAAGCCCCCCTGCGCGAAAACCTGGCCGCCGGCATGCTGGCCCTGGCCGGGTGGGACCCCGCCGCCCCGCTGCTGGACCCCTTTTGCGGCTCGGGCACCATCCTGATCGAAGCGGCCTGGATCGCCCTGGGCGTGCCCCCGGGCATTTCGCGTCCCTTTGGCTTCGAACGGTTGCGCGACCATGACGCCTTCCGCTGGCGCGACCTGAAGGACGATGCCCGCTCACGCATCCTGCCTCAGCTGGACGCACCCCTGGTCGGTTACGACCTGGATCCGCAAGCCATTGAATTCGCTCAGAACAATGCCGAACGCGCCTGGCTCACCGCCGACTCGATCCGCTTTGAAATCGGCGACGCCCGCGAAATAACGGCGCCCGCCGACCACGGCTGGATTGTCACCAATCCACCCTACGGCGAGCGCATGCAGACCGAACAGGACGCCGATTTGTGGCGTGACTGGGCCACCTGCCTGAAGCGCAATTTTGCCGGTTGGCAGCTGCACGTCATCACCAGCGACATGACGCTGCCCAACCAGATGCGCCTGAAGCCCAAGCGCCGCGTGCCCTTGCACAACGGCGCGCTGGACTGCCGCCTGTTCGGTTTCGAACTGGTTGCCGCCGGCTACCGCGACGCCTGATCGCCGCCTTGCCCGGGCGGTTCTCGCCCGGGCAGCCCCCTTCCCCGACGCTCACCGCCACGTTGTAAAAGCGCCGCAACATGCCGGCCGTATCTTTGCTTATGGTGCCCCGCCGCCCGGTTTTGGGGCATCATCAGCACCAAGGTGTTGCCGTGTTGCACCAGCTTGCATCTGCCTCTTGCACAGTTTGAGGGTAAACCCCTATAATTCGGGTTATCCCTAGTAGCTAAACAACTGAGCAAGCCCGTGGAGGCTATTGTGATCAACCCGAACAACACCATCCGCCTGACCGACGAACTCGAGCGCCAACTGATGCTCCAGGCAATTGAAGAACAATTCCGTCCGCACCCGATGCGGGCGTTGGCCGCAGGCCTGCGTAAGCTGGCTCACGGCGTAAAGGCCCTGGTTGGCAAGACGAGCGCCAAGAACGCGCACTCCGCCGCCTGAAGCCTGACCGGGCCTGACGTCGCGGCCCGAACGATTTTCCCCTTGGGGGCTGCATAGCCCCTTTTATAGACCCGCCCTTACCGGCGGGTTTTTTTTTGTCGGATAATGGCGACCCATGACGACCGACGCCTTCCTAGATCAGACCCCCAACCGGCTGCGCCGCTTTGCCTGCATGATGTACGAGGCCGTGTTGCTGTTCGGCGTCGTCTTCCTGGCCGGCTATCTGCTGGACACGCTGACGCAAAGCAAGAACGCGCTGGAATTGCGCGCGGCGCGGCAAGCGTGGTTGTTTGTGGCGATTGGCGCGTATTTCGTGCTGTGCTGGCGTCGGCGCGGGCAGACCCTGCCCATGAAAACCTGGAATATCCGGCTGGTGGACCGTGACGGCAACACGCCGCCAACCGGCCGCCTGATCTTGCGCTACGTGCTTGTCTGGCCGCTGGTGCTGGCCGGCGCGGCCGTGGTGTGGGGCGCCGCCAGCCTCACGGGCTGGGCGTCGATGGACATGTTCATCGTGGCCGCGCCGTTCACGATTTTTATCTGGTCCTGGTTCGACCCGGACGGCCAGTTCCTGCACGACCGTCTGCTTGGCACGCGGCTGCGCAACGCGCCGCAACGCCAGAAATCCCGCTAGCCGTCCCGCGGCGGGGGCCGCGCCCGTCACAACAGCGTCACGATAGCTTCACACGCCCGTCATCGCCGGATGGTTTGATTCCAAGGCATGACGACAGCCCACATGGAAGCGACCGTGAACGAAATCCGCCCCGCGCACTGGCGTGCCCTTTGGATTTCCGATATTCACCTGGGCACTGCCGGGTGCAAGGCGGAATTCCTGCTTGATTTCCTGGACCACAACGACTCGGACACCCTGTATCTGGTGGGCGACATCGTCGACGGCTGGCAACTGCGCAAGCACTGGCACTGGCCGCGCGCGCACAACGACGTCATTCAACGCATCCTGCGCAAGGCGCGCAACGGCACGCGGGTCGTGTTCATCCCCGGCAACCACGACGAATTCGCGCGGGAATTTGCGGGCTACGCGTTCGGCGACATTGAAATCCTGGATGAAGACGTGCACGTCACCGCCAAAGGCTTGCGGCTGCTGGTGCTGCACGGCGACCAATTCGACGGCGTCATCCAGCACAGCCGCTGGTTGGCCCACCTGGGCGACGGGCTTTATCAGCTGGCCCTGTGGATCAACCACCACTTCAACCGGCTGCGGCATCGCCTGGGGCTGCACTACTGGTCGCTGTCGCAATATTTGAAGCACAAGGTCAAGAACGCGGTGTCGTTCATTACCGACTTCGAAGAAGCGCTGGCCGGTGAGGCGCGTCGGCGGGGCCTGGACGGCGTGGTCTGCGGCCACATCCACAAGGCGGAATTGCGAGACGTCGGCGGCATCCTCTACTGCAATGACGGCGACTGGGTCGAAAGCCTGTCGGCGCTGGCGGAGACCCACGATGGCCAGTTGCAGCTGCTGGACTGGGCCGCCATCCAGGCCGAACGCCAGGCCGAGCCCACTGCCCGCCCCCCGCGATCGCTGTCACTACCCGCCCTGCCCTCAGCGCTTCGCCGCCAAAGCAAACACCCGTGATAACCCGTATGCGTCCCCATTACGCAACGGGGATATTGCAGTTCACGGCCCTCTAGGTCATGCTTGCATCTGAGGCAACGGGCGAGCCGGCCCGTTCACGCAGCTGCAACATGCTTACAACATAGGGCCATGAACGACCAATATCAGGCGCTCTACCAAACATTCCGCTGGCTGGTTCCCACCCAGTTCAACATCGCGGAAGCGTGCTGCCACCGCTGGGCATCCAGTAGTCCGGATGCGCGGCGCATCGCCATCTACTACGAAGACGAATCGGGCAACCGCGAAGTCTGGACCTATGCCCGCCTGGCCGAAGCCGTCAATCAGCTGGCCAACGGCCTGGTGAAGATGGGCGTGGGCCGGGGCGATCGCGTCGGTGTGGTGCTGGGGCAACGGCCGGAAACGGTGGTGGCCCACATGGCCATCTACACCGTAGGCGGCGTCGTCTTACCCCTGTCGGCACTGTTCGGCCCCGAGGCACTGGAAGCCCGTTTGCGCGACTCCGAAACCCGGGTCGCCATCGTGGACCACGCTTCCAGCGCCAATCTGCTGGCCGTCAGCGACAACTGCCCCAACCTGCAACAGATCATCGGCATCGGCTTCGCTGACGAGCGGGTGCTGCCGTGGCGCAGCCTGCTTGCCCGCCAACCCAACGAATTCAAGGCCGTGCCGACGCGTTCGTCGGACCCGGCCATTCTGCTCTATACGTCAGGCACCACCGGCGCGCCCAAGGGCGCGCTACTGCCCCACAGCGTGTTGATCGGCAACCTGCCGGGCTTCGTCGCCTCGCAAGACTGGTTCCCCAAGCCTGGCGACGTGTTCTGGTCGCCAGCCGATTGGGCCTGGACGGGCGGCATGATGGATGCGCTGTTGCCGACCCTGTATTTCGGCCATCCCATTGTGGGCACGCGCGGCCGCTTTTCGCCCGAGCGCGCGTTTGAGCTCATGGAGCGCTACCAGGTCACCAATACTTTCCTGTTTCCCACGGCGCTGAAAATGATGATGAAGGCGGTGCCCCAGCCCCGCGACCATTACCAGCTGGCGCTGCGTTCGATCATGAGTGCGGGCGAAAGCGTGGGGGAAACGGTATTTGAATGGTGCCAGTCGGCGCTGGGCGTGACGCCCAACGAGATGTTTGGACAAACCGAAATGAACTACGTGGTGGGCAATAGCCAGAAGCGCTGGCCCGCCCGCGCGGGCAGCATGGGCCGCCCCTATCCCGGCCATCAGGTGGCGGTGCTGAACGACGATGGGCAGCCGGTGGCGCCTGGTGAAACCGGGGAAATTGCCGTCAACCGGCTGGACATCCACGGCTTTCCCGACCCCGTGATGTTCCTGGGCTATTGGCGCAACGAAGCCGCCACCCAAGCCAAATTCAAGGGCGACTGGTGCCTGACGGGCGACCTGGCCACCGTCGACGCGGACGGCTACCTTTGGTACGCCGGGCGTGCCGATGACGTGTTCAAGTCGGCCGGTTACCGCATCGGCCCCGGCGAAATCGAAAGCTGCCTGGTCGGCCACCCCGCCGTGGCCAACGCCGCCGTGGTGCCCAAGCCGGACGCCGAACGGGGCGCGCTGGTCAAGGCCTATGTCGTGCTGACGCCCGAATTCGCCCAGCGTGACCGCGGCGAGATCATCGAAAACCTGCAAGAGCATGTTCGTGAGCGCCTGGCGCCGTACGAATACCCGAAAGAGATCGAGTTCGTCGACGAATTGCCGATGACCACGACCGGGAAGATCCAACGCCGCATCCTGCGCCAACGCGAGCAAGAGCGCGCGCACATCGCGGCGACGGCACCGGCAGCGGCGCCTGTGGCGACCGGGGCACCTGCGACGGTCGCGACGCACGCGGCAACCGTGGCACCGAAGGCGTCCACGCCCCCAGCGCCCACCGCCGCGCCGCCAGCGCCCAAGCCGTCCGCACCCGCCGATACGTCCAAGGTGTCCGCGCCCGCCACGCCCGCCGCCGTGCCGAAATCGCCCACGCCACCATCCTCGCCCGCCGCCACGCCCGGCCTCGCCGACGCCGCCGCACCGGCCGAGAACGTCGCGCCTGCCCCTGCGGGCCCAGAAAAATTATCGGAAACCTAGGCAATGCCCATCTACCAGCTTGACGACCTGATCCCCCGCATCGACCCCGCCGCCTATGTCGCCGACAGCGCCGACATCATCGGCAATGTCACGCTGGAAGCCGGCGTCAGCATCTGGTCGCACGTGTCGATCCGGGGCGACAACGACGCCATCCTGATCCGCCATGGCACCAATATCCAGGAATCCAGCGTCCTGCACGTCGATAGCGGCTGTCCCATGACCATCGGCCCGAATGTCACCGTGGGCCATCAGGCCATGTTGCACGGCTGCACCATCCACGAAGGCGCGCTGGTGGGCATGCAGGCCATCGTGCTGAACAACGCGGTGATCGGGCGCAACTGCCTGATCGGCGCCGGCGCCATCATCCCGGAAGACCGCGTCATTCCTGACAACTCATTGGTGATCGGCATCGGCAAGATCGTGCGCGAACTGTCCGAAGAAGAAATCGCCAATCTGCACAAGAACACCGCCCATTACGTGGCGCGCGGCCAACACTACAAGACGGCCCTCAAGCGCCTGGCCTGAGCGCCCGGGGCAGTTGCCGTAGCCCTGCTGGCAGCAGGGGGAATTGGGTGGCCTGATCGGCTAACATTCCCCCATGACCGATCAGCTCAAAAAATACCTTACCGAAGACCGCAGCGTCCGCATCCAGGCCGTCCGCCTGGACGCGACCTGGAAGGCCGTCCAGGCCAACCACGACTACCCGCCCGCCATCACCCATCTGCTGGGCGAATTGGTGGCGGCTTCTACCCTGCTTGCCGCCAACATCAAATTCGATGGCTCGCTGGTGCTTCAGATCCAGGGCGACGGCCCCATCGCCCTGCTGGTGGTGGAATGCCGTTCTGACCTGAGCCTGCGCGCCACCGTCAAAGTGCGCGAAGGCCACGAAGTGCCGTCCGATGGCACCATGCAAAGTCTGCTGAACCCGGGCGGCAACGGCCGCTTCATCGTCGTGCTGGACCCGCAGCGCAAGCTGCCGGGCCAGCAAACCTACCAGGGCATTGTGCCGCTGGAAGGCGACACGGTGGCAGAAGCGCTGCAACACTACATGAAGGCCTCCGAACAGCTGGACACGCGCTTGTGGCTGGCCGCCGATGCCGACAACGCCGCCGGCATGCTGGTGCAACGCCTGCCGTTCCATGGTGGCACCGACGCCCCACTGTTGACCGAGCAAGCCGCCGCCGAAACCTGGGACCGTGTGGTCGCCCTGGCCAGCACGCTCAAGCGCGACGAAGTGCTGGAAGCCGACATCGACACCTTGATCCATCGCCTGTTCTGGGAAGACACCTTGCTGGCGTTCGACCCGGCGCCCGTGCGCTGGCATTGCCCTTGCACGCGCGAGCGCGTCGCCAGCATGCTGCGTTCGCTGGGCGAAGAAGAGGTCAACAGCGTCCTGGCCGAGCGCGGCCAGGTGGATGTGTCATGCGACTTCTGTGGCAAGCCCTATAAGTTCGACGCCGTGGATTGCGCCACGTTGTTCTCGCCCAACCAGCCTGCCGCCGACGACGCGCCGCCCACGGTGCACTGATAGCGCCGCGTCCCGCCCTGCGGGACATGTTCATCACCTCGGATTGTCCGTATCGACAGGCGGTCATGCCCGCGCCACACTGCGCAGCCATGACCGCCTTTTTCTTTGCCGCCTCGCGCCAGCGGGGCGCCGCCGCCATTGAATTCGCCGTGGCGGGCGCCATGGTGTTGCTGATGGGCCTGCTGGGCATTGAAGCAGCACGCTGGCAAGCCGTGCGCCAAATGGCGCACGTCGCGCTGATGGAAGCCGCGCGCGCCGGCGCCACGGCCCATGCGCAACCGGCCCCTATGCGCGATGCCTTCATTCAAGGCTTGCTGGCCCTGCATGCCGGCGCCGACGGCGAAGCCGGTGCGAGGCGCAGGCTGGCGCGCGCACATGCCGACGCCTCGGCGGGCACGGGCCTTGGCGCGTGGCGAATTGAAGTCTTGCAGCCCAATGTCAGGATGTTCCGCGACCATGGCCGCAAGGACCTGGCCGTCCCGGCCGCGCCCGGTCGACGCGCCATCGACAACGACTACCAGGACTTGCAGCACGCCAGGCGACCGCCGCGCCCCGGCGCGGCCACCATCTTCGACGCCAACACCCTGAAGCTGCGGCTGACTTATCTGCACAAGCCTTGGCTGTTCCCCGTACGAGCGGTGCTCGCCGCGCTGGGGCGCAACGACGCCAGCTATGCGGGCGTGGCTCGCAGGCATGGGTTGTTGCCGATTCACGTTGAACTGGAAATGGAGATGCACACGCACCCGGTCGATTGGACGGGCGCGCGGCCAAGGTCGGCGGAAATCGTGATGGGAGCATGCCGCGATGCCCGCTGCGATTGACGCGGGGCATCGGCTATGAGCTATCGGCTATGAGTTAGCGGCTATGAGTTAGCGGCTATGAGTTACCGGCTATGAGTTACCGGCGATCAGCTGTCAACGACCAGCAAGCCGTTGCCGGCCGCCGCAAGCTTACTGACGCGTGCTGTTGGCAGGCTTCGGTGCGGCGGCGGGTGTGGCGCGAGCAGCCGGCGGCTTAGCTGCCGGGGCGCTGGTGCGGGCCGGCGTGGCGGGCTTGGTGGCAGCGTCGGTCGCCAGCGTAGCGCCACCGGCGGGCGGCTGCGCATTCTGCGGCAGGATGTGAACAAACACTTCACCGTCGCGCATCATGCCCAACTCGCCGCGGGCGCGCTCTTCAATGGCGCCAGAGCCGCCTTCAAGGTCTCGCACTTCGGCTTCCAGCGCGGCGTTACGCGCGCGCAGGCCTTCGTTGGTCTCGCGCTGCTCGGCCACTTGGCGTTGCAAATCCCAGACCTTGAACCAGCCGCCCTTACCCAGCCAAAGCGGGTATTGGATCAAGCCTACCAGCACGAACAGCACCAGGAACAACAGGCGCATACGCGAGAACCCTCAGAGCAGTCGTGGCGCGGATGCGATGGCGGCGCCGGGCGTCGCCATCGCGCTTCCCATCAACGCAGGTTGTAGAAAGCTTCCAGGCCAGGATACGACGCCACTTCAGCCAGCTCTTCTTCGATACGCAGCAGCTGGTTGTACTTGGACATGCGATCCGAACGGGACAGCGAACCCGTCTTGATCTGCATGGCGTTGGTCGCCACGGCGATGTCGGCGATGGTGGAATCTTCGGTTTCGCCCGAACGGTGCGACACGACGGCGGTGTAGCCGGCGCGCTTGGCCATTTCGATGGCGGCGAAGGTTTCGGTCAGCGTGCCGATCTGGTTGATCTTGATGAGGATCGAGTTGGCCACGCCCTTCTGGATGCCCTCACGCAGGATCTTGGTGTTGGTGACGAACAGGTCGTCGCCCACCAATTGCACCTTCTTGCCCAACTGGTCGGTCAACAACTTCCAGCCGTCCCAATCATTTTCGGCCATGCCGTCTTCGATCGAGATGATGGGGTACTTGTCGCACCAGGTGGCCAGCAGGTTGGTGAATTCCTGCGAGGACAGCGAGATGCCGCCTTCGCCGGCCAGCGTGTACTTGCCGTCGCGGTAGAACTCCGAGCTGGCGCAATCCAGGCCCAGGGCGATCTGCGTGCCCGGCTCGTAGCCGGCTTCGGTGATGGCCTTCAGGATCAGCTGGATGGCGGCTTCATGGCTGGGGACGTTGGGGGCAAAGCCGCCTTCGTCGCCAACGGCCGTGGACATGCCCTGGCCGTGGATCAGCTTTTTCAGCATGTGGAAGACTTCAGCGCCCCAACGCAGGGCTTCGCGGAAGCTGCCCGCGCCCACCGGCAGAATCATCAGTTCTTGCAGGTCCAGCGTGTTGTTCGCGTGCGCGCCGCCGTTGATGACGTTCATCATCGGCACGGGCATGCTCATGGGGCCGCTGCCGCCGAAATAGCGGTACAGCGACAGGCCAGATTCGTCGGCGGCGGCGCGGGCCACGGCCATGCTGGCCGCCAGGATCGCGTTGGCGCCCAGGCGTTCCTTGGACTCGGTGCCGTCCAGCTCGATCAAGGTGCGATCGACGAAGGTCTGTTCCTGGGCGTCCAGGCCCATCAAGGCTTCGGAGATTTCCGTATTCAGGTTCTCAACGGCGCGCAGCACGCCCTTGCCCAGATAACGGCTCTTGTCCCCGTCGCGCAGCTCGATGGCTTCGCGGGCGCCGGTGGATGCGCCGGACGGCACGGCCGCACGGCCCATGGCGCCGGATTCCAGCAGCACATCGCATTCCACGGTGGGGTTGCCGCGCGAATCCAGAATCTCGCGGCCGATGATGTCGACGATTGCACTCATGACTTTACATTCCCTGAACGATAAACATATTCATGACGGCCGCGCCCTCGCGGGCGTTGCGGGCACGGCGGTACTGCCAGGAGTCGTAGAAGGCCTGGGCGGCGGTCATCGACGGAAATTCCATGACGACGGTGCGGCCAGGCTTACGGCCCTCAAGGTGCTTGGTCTCACCGCCCCGCACCAGGACCTTGGCATCGTACGCGCGCATGGCGAGCGTGGACAGACGCTTGTAGTCCTCGTATTGCGCGGGCTTGGTCACCGTGACTTCGGCGATGATGTAAGCACTCATGGGGTTCCTTCAGAGCAGTGGCGTTGAAAGGGGGTGGGCGCCGGATACGGCAAAGCCGCCAGTGTCGCGCAAAGCGGCCTGGCGACACCTGTCCGATGCTAATTGGTTGTATCCGAAAGAAGCGCCGCCGCCTAGTGCGGCGCTGGAGAAATGGGCCGCGGCCCCGAGGATCCGCTTACGGAACTCGAGACCGCGAACCGGCATTACGCCTCCTGACCGCGACGAGACTTCTGCTCGATGGCGGCGCGGATATAGCTGGAGAACAACGGGTGGCCATCACGCGGGGTCGACGTGAACTCCGGGTGGAACTGCACGCCCACGAACCACGGGTGGTCGGGCAATTCCATCATTTCCGGCAGGTTTTCGGTCGGCGTGCGGGCGCTGATCACCATGCCGGACTCTTCCAGTCGCGGCACGTAGACGTTGTTGACCTCGTAGCGGTGACGGTGACGCTCGTTCACTTCGTCGCCGTAGATGGTCTGCGCGCGGGTGCCCGGCTTGATCGGCACGCGCTGCGCGCCCTTGCGCATGGTGCCGCCCAGGTCGGACGAATTGTCGCGCTTTTCGACCTTGCCTTCGCGGTCCATCCATTCGGTGATCAGTGCCACCACCGGATGGGGCGCCGACGGGTCGAATTCCGTGCTGTTGGCGCCGCCCAGGCCGGCGACGTGGCGCGCGAACTCGATGACGGCCAGTTGCATGCCCAGGCAGATGCCCAGATACGGCACGCCGTTTTCACGGGCGTAGCGGATCGCGGCGATCTTGCCTTCGGTGCCGCGCTTGCCGAAGCCGCCCGGGACCAGAATGGCGTCCAGATGCTTCAGTTGGTCGGTGCCGCGGGTTTCGATGTCTTCGGAATCGATGTATTCGATGTTGATCTTCGAGCGCGTGTGGATGCCGGCGTGAACCAGCGCTTCCGTCAGCGACTTGTACGATTCGGTCAGGTCGACGTACTTGCCGACCATGCCGATCGTCAACTGGTGCTGCGGGTGCTCCAGCGCTTCGACCAGGTTGTCCCACATGGACAGATCAGCCGGCGGCGGGGTCAGGCCCAGCGCTTCGCAGACGATGTTGTCCACGCCTTGCTTGTGCAGCATGGCGGGAATCTTGTAGATGGAATCGGCATCCCAGACCGAGATGACGGCGTCCAGCGGCACGTTCGAGAACATCGAGATCTTGGCGCGCTCGTCGTCCGGGATGGGACGGTCGGCGCGGCACAGCAGCGCGTTCGGGTAGATACCGATTTCGCGCAGCTTCTGGACCGAATGCTGCGTAGGCTTGGTCTTGAGTTCGCCGGCGGAAGCGATGAACGGCACCAGGGTCAGGTGCACGAAGGCCGCGTTGTTGCGGCCCATGCGCAGGCTCATCTGGCGCGCGGCTTCCAGGAAAGGCAGGGACTCGATGTCGCCCACGGTGCCGCCGATTTCGACGATGGCGACGTCCGTGTTGCCGTTCCAGCCCGCTTCGGCGCCACGGGCGATGAAGTCCTGGATTTCGTTGGTGATGTGCGGAATCACCTGGACAGTTTTGCCCAGGTAGTCGCCACGCCGTTCCTTGCGCAGCACCGATTCGTAGATCTGCCCGGTGGTGAAGTTGTTCACCTTGTGCATGCGAGCGGAAATGAAACGCTCGTAGTGGCCCAAGTCCAGATCGGTTTCGGCGCCGTCTTCCGTGACGAACACTTCACCGTGCTGGAAGGGGCTCATCGTGCCCGGATCGACGTTGATGTACGGATCGAGCTTCAGCATGGTGACCTGCAAACCACGCGACTCGAGAATGGCGGCGAGCGACGCAGCGGCGATGCCCTTGCCCAGGGAAGACACCACTCCGCCGGTGACAAATACGTATTTGGTCATCGTAATGAGCACCCGGGACGAGCGGGCGCGTGCGGGAAATTTGGATTATAGCCGGGAGGCGGAAGTTATTTGGGTTTTCCCCTAGCGATGACGCGTAACATTTGGCAGCACTCAAATGCCCGCCCTGGCGCGCCGCATTCACGTGGCCCGAAGGCGCCGTGATATGTTCGATCCCTAATTTTCGACCCCGCTTTTCTCAACCTTCCGCCACCGTCGATGACCCCTTCCACGTTTCCTGCCTCCGCGCCGCCTTCCCCGACATCCCCTCCCGCGGCCCCTGCTTCGACCCATGGCCCCGCTTCGCTTGCCTGGCGCCTGGCGTTGACCGCCGTCATCGTGCGCCTGGCTTATGGTGCGCTGGTGCAGGGCTACACCATGCTGGCCTTGCCGCAATTCGACCAAATGCGCGAGATGTACAGCCAGCCGCAATACCTGATGCCGCTGCTGACCAACATCCTGGCGTCCGCCGTCATGGTCGGGTTGACCGTGTGGGGCACGATGCACGGCTGGCTGCGCCGCCACAACACCACGGCGGTGGACGAGCCGCGCAAGCTGTTCGGCACCTTCATCGCCTTGCAGCTGATCTACACCTTGATGGTGTCGGCCGCCACCGCCTACCTGCACAACGTGGGCATGCACTTCGTCATGGAGAACCGCGGCGCGCTGACCCAGCAGTTCGGCCTCGAGCTGACCGGCCAGTTCCTGACCATGGCCCTGCTGTTTCGCGTCGTGAATATCGTGCTGGAAATCGTCGGCATGTGCCTGGTCGTGCGCATCGCTGCCTGGACCGTGCAACGCAAGGGCGCGCCGGGCGCACCCGCCTACGGTCGGCGGCATGCGGCCTGGATCGCCGGGTTGTCCATGCTGGCCTGGCAGTTGACCGTATCGATCGCCGCGGGCGGTTACCTGCAAATGATGTTTCTGGATGCCGGTTGGACGGCCTTCGTGTTGGGCTATCTGGTGCTGCCCGCGCTGCTGCTTGCGCTGTGCGTCGTCACGTGCCTGAAGGCTTTGCCGCGCCACATCGGCCGCGCCCGGATGGGGCGCGCGGTGGCCCATGGCAGCCTGGCCTTCTGGTTGGCGCAGGCGGCCGGCATCGGCCTGGCCTATCTGGCCGTCAACGCCATGACATGGAGCCAGATGATGCGCGCCGCGCAGTCTTATTCGGCAAGCGCTGCCGTGCTGGCAATCTACGCCGCGCTGCTGGTGATGGGGTGCATGGCCGGCGCCCTGGCGCTGTACTGGGGCGCCAGGCAGGCGGCGAAGTCGGCCTGAGCGTTGTCGCCTGCCCCCGCCTGGCGACCGTCCTATGCGCTGATCGGCGCGGTGCTGCGTTCAAGCCAGGCCAGGGCCTCGCCTTGCACCAGCGGCGACAGTCGCTCGAACACCGTCTTGTGATAGTCGTTCAGCCACGCGATTTCGTCGGCGCGCATCAGCGACACCTCGATGCAGCGCGTGTCGATCGGGCATAGCGTCAGCGTTTCAAAGCACAGGAATTCGCCCAGTTCCGACGTCAGCCAGCTGCGGTTCGCAACCAGGTTTTCAATGCGCACGCCCCAACGGCCCGGGCGATAGATACCGGGTTCGTTCGACGTGATCATGCCCGGCTCCATCGCGGTGTGCGGGCCCGGCATGGCGCGGTACGAGATCACTTGCGGGCCTTCGTGCACGTTCAGGAAATAGCCCACGCCGTGACCGGTGCCATGGCCGTATTCCGCCCCGCCTTCCCAGATGGGCGCGCGAGCAATGGCGTCCAGCATGGGCGACGGCGTGCCGCGCGGGAACGACGCGCGCGACAACGCGATCATGCCCTTGAGCACCAGCGTGAAGTCCACTTTCTGATCGGCGCTGGGCGTGCCCACCGCGACCACGCGCGTGATGTCGGTGGTGCCGCCCAGGTACTGGCCGCCCGAATCGATCAGCAACAGGCCATCGCCTTCGATGGTGGCATGCGATTGCGGCGTGGCGCGGTAATGCGGCATGGCGCCGTTGGCGTTGAAGCCGGCGATGGTGGCAAAGCTGGGGCAGACGTAAGCCGGGCGGCGGGCGCGGGCGGCGGTGATCTGCTCGTCGATCGTCAGTTCGGTAATGGTTTCCTTGCCCAGCGCGCCTTCAAACCAGGAAAAGAATTCACACAATGCGGCGCCGTCTTGCGCCATCGCCTGGCGCACATGGGCCAGTTCGGCATCCGTCTTGCGCGACTTGAGCAAGGTGGACGGGTTGATTGCTTCAATGCGCGGCACAGCGGGGTCCATGGCGTGGAACACGCCGCAGGTCACACGCGCCGGATCGATCAGCAAGGTCTGGTCCAGTTCCAGCGAGGCCAAGGCGTCGGCGGCCTGCGCATAGCCCGCCACTTCGACGCCATCGGCGGCCAGCGTGGCGCGCAGGGCGTCGTCGATCTTGCCGTCCGCCACGAACAGCGTGGCGTGGTCCAGGCCGATCAGCGCATGGCCAACGAACACCGGGTTGTAGTCCACGTCCGCGCCACGCAGGTTCAGCAGCCAGGCAATGTCGTCCACCGTGCAGATGAAATGCACATCGGCGCCGTGCGCGCGCATGGCGTCGCGCACCTGGGCCAGCTTGTCGGCGCGGGCCACGCAGGCTTCGGGCGCGACGTGCTCATAGATCCTTGCGTCGGGCAGGCCGGCGCGGTCGGTCCAGATGTCGTCCAGCAGGTCTATGCGGATTTCCAGCGTGGCGCCGGACTTGGCGGCAGCGGCCGACAAGGCGCGAAACGCGCCCAGGCCCAGCACCTGGCCGTCCACGCCGATGACATCGCCCGCGCGGGTGTTGGCGGCCAGCCAGTCGACATGGCCGGGCGTGGACGCCAGCGCAATCTTCATCAACTGCACGCCGGTGCCGGCCAGTTGCGTCTCGGCCTGCACCCAGTAGCGGCTGTCCACCCACAGTCCGGCAAAGTCCGCCGTGACGACCAGCGTGCCAACCGACCCCGTGAAGCCCGACAGCCAGCGCCGCCCTTGCCAGCGTGCCGGCAGATACTCGGACAGGTGCGGGTCCGAGGACGGGACGATATAGGCGGACAGGCCGCGGCGGCTCATGGCCTGCCGCAGTTGGGCGATACGGGCGTCGGTGCTAGACATGGGGGATGGGATCCTTAGCGCAACATGAAAGACATGGCGGCCAGGCTGTTCAACGTGCGGACGGCCGACTGCATGCTATCCACGTTGAATCGCACGGTGACGCCGTCCACGCGTTCCAGCGTGGGCCACATGCAGAACAGGTCGGCCAGCGCCGCGCTCTGTGTCTGCAACCGGCATTCTATAGGGGCGGGAATGCGGAAAGGAACGGGTTTCGGATCGGCGGCGGAAGTGGCCTCGCTCTTGAGCTTGCGCACCGCGGTTTCGGCCGCGGCGGCGATGGCGCGGCGCGAGGCGGCGGGCGACAAGGTCACGCCGCTGCCCTGGCCGTGCGCCACTTTGGTCTGCACCCATTCAGCGCCGGGGAACGTGTCGCGCGTTTCCGCGATGAACACGTCGTCGCCCGTGCCCAGGATCACGGGCACGCCCATTTCGCCGGCCAGCGCGCCGTACAGGCCCGCTTCGCCCAGCTCCATGCCGTTGATCAGCACGCGCGCGAAGGCAAAGCTGTTGATCGTGTGCGCCAGGATGCCTCGCCCTTGCGAACGCGAGTGGTAGCCGATCATGAAGACGGCATCGCAGCCCTCTTCCAAGCCGCCCATCATGCCCAGGTAGCGCGGCTTGCCCAGCACCAGGCGCGCGCGTTCGTCCAGGCCATCGGGCAGCAGGTTGCGAAACCCGCCGTGCGAATCGTTGACCAGGATTTCTTCGGCGCCACCAGCAATGGCGCCTTGCACGGCCGCGTTGGCCTCGGCGGTCATCCAGGCGCGGGCGCGCTCGTATTCGCCATTGCCGGCGCGGACTTGCTCGGCGTGAAAGACGCCGGCGACGCCTTCGATATCGGTGGAAATCAGGATCTTCATGGGGTCAGCCTTCAAGGATTCAGAATGCGGAGTCGGACAGCCATTGGCGCCACTGCGGCGCTGCGTCGCGGATGGCCGCGCGGTGATGGCCGCTGCGCCCGGTCACGGCGTCGGCGTGCCACAGCGCGGCGATGATGGCTTGTTCGCAGGCCTCGGCGGCGGCTTCGAACAAGGGGTCGATACGGGTTTCGTGCAGCATCGCCACGGCGGGCATCGGCTGTTCGGCCAATTGCGGCACGGTGTACGCGGTGGAAAAAGCCAGCGCGATGTCGCCGCTGCCGTGGCCGAACACGGACCCGGTGCGCGCCAGGCCCGCGCCCGCGCGCAGCGACAAGCGGCGCAATTGGCGCGAGTCCAGCGGCGCGTCGGTAGCCAGCAGCAAGATGATGGAGCCCTTCTCCGGCACAATCGCGGCGTTCTCGCCTTGCTGTGCCAAGCCCTGGTCCAGCTGGTCGGCCAGACGACGCCCAAACGGGCGGCCCGCCACGGTCAGGTTGGGCAAGCGGCCGAAGTTGGCCAGCACCAGCGCGCCAACGGTGTGACGCAGGCCGGGCTGGATGGACGCCACGCGGGATGCCGACCCGATACCCCCCTTGAACGAGAAGCACGACATGCCGCGCCCGGCGCCTACCGCCCCCTGCGCAAACGATTTCGCGGCGCTGGCATAAGCGTCGGCGTAATGCGATTCCTGCACGGCCAGCGCCTGGATGTCGTTCAAATAGCCGTCATTGCATTCGAACACCAGCGGGTTCACGGTGGCCATGCCGCGGCCGATCTCGGGGTTGGCCGCGATGGCCTGGCGGATCTGCGCGTTGGCGACGGTGCCCACGCCAAAAGTGTTGGTCAGCGCGATGGGGGTTTCCAGCACGCCCAGCTCTTGTACCTGGACTAGGCCCGTGCTTTTGCCAAAGCCGTTCAGCACGGTTGCCGAGGCAGGAACCTTGTCCAGAAATGGGTCGCGAGCATGTGGGCGCACGACGGTGACGCCCGTCTGCTGCGCGCCGTCGGCCAGCGTGTGATGGCCGACGGTGACGTCGCCGACGTCGCAAATTGAATCCAGCGGCCCTGACGGCAGTACGCCGATGCGGGGCATATCCAGCGCTTGTTTGTTCATGATTGCCGCGTGTTGCCACGCTCCTTAATGCAAAACGCCGCCGCCCTTCGGGAAGGGGCGACGGCGCGGATAGTGCCCCCCCGCCGCGCCGCTTTGGGCGGTCCGGCGCTCCGGCGGTCCGGCGCTCCGGCGGCCCGCCGGCCCGGCGGCAGGGCTTTCCTATTTACCCGCGGGTATCACTTGCGGTCGATCTTCGGATCGAGCGCGTCGCGCAGGCCGTCGCCCAGCAGGTTGAACGCCAACACCGTCAGGAAGATCGCCAGGGCCGGGAAGATGGCCACGTGCGGAGCGATGACCATGTCGGCGCGCGCCTCGTTCAGCATGGCGCCCCACTCGGGCGTCGGAGGCGATGCGCCCATGCCCAGGAACGACAGGCTGGCGGCGGTGATGATCGACGTGCCGATACGCATCGTGCCGTACACCACGATCGGCGAGATCGTGCCGGGCAGGATGTGGCGCATGATGATCGTCCAGTCGGACGCGCCCACGCTCTTGACGGCTTCGACATACGTCATCTGCTTGATCGACAGCGTGTTGCCGCGCACCAGGCGGGCAAACGCCGGCACGCTGAACACGGCCACGGCCACGATCACGTTGACCATGCTGGAACCCAGGATGGCCACCACGCCAATCGCCAGCAGCATGCCCGGAAACGCCAGCAGCACGTCCGAGATACGCATCGTGATGCGTTCCCACCAGCCTTCGTAGTAACCGGCCATCAAGCCCATGAAGGTGCCGACGATGGCGCCCATGGCCACCGACAGGAAGCCCGCGGCCAGCGAGATCCGCGCGCCCATGACAATGCGGCTGAAGATGTCGCGGCCCAGCGAATCCACGCCCAGCCAGTGGGTCAGCGACGGGCCGGCGTTAAGCGCGTCGTAGTCGAAGAAATTCTCGGGGTCGAAGGGCACGATCCACGGCGCAAACGCCGCGACCACAACCAGCAACAGCACGAACATGCCGGCGCCCACGGCCAGCTTCTGCTTCTTGAATTTGCGCCAGAACTCGGTGGCGGGCGTGCGCACGTCGTTCTTCGGAACGGCGGCGACCATCGTGGCGGGTGTCGGATTGCTCATGGCCGCCTCACTTGTAACGGATGCTGGGATTGATGACGCCATAGAGCACGTCGACAATCAGGTTGATCAAAATGAATTCCAGCGAGAACAGCAGCACCAGGCCCTGGATCACGGGATAGTCCCGCTGGGTCACGGCATCAACCAGCAGGCGGCCAAGGCCGGGCCAGTTGAAGACGGTTTCCACCACGATCGAGCCGCCCAGCAAGAAGCCGAACTGCAAGCCCATCATGGTGACTACGGGAATCAGCGCGTTGCGCAGCGCGTGCTTGATGACGACGCGGCGCTCGGTCAGGCCCTTGGCCCGGGCCGTGCGCACGAAGTCTTCCTGGATGACTTCCACGAACGAAGCGCGGGTAAAGCGCGCCATCACGGCGGCCACCGCGGCGCCCAGCGTGATGGACGGCAGGATGTAGTGTTGCCAGGTCGAGGCGCCCACGGTCGGCAGCCAGCCCAGGTTCACGGAGAACACCTGCATCAGCATCATGCCCAGCGCGAACGCGGGGAACGAAATGCCCGACACCGCCAGCGTCATGCCAAGTCGGTCAGGCCAGCGATTGCGCCAGACCGCCGACACGATCCCGATGATCATGCCGAAGGTCACGGACCACACCATGCTGGCAAGCGTCAGCCACAGCGTGGGCATGAAACGGTCGGAAATCTCGGTCGAGACGGGGCGCTTGGTACGCAGCGAGGTACCCAGGTCGCCTTGCAGCATGTGGCTGAAGTAGCGCACGAACTGCTGCGGCAGGGGCAGATCCAGCCCAAGTTCCTTGCGCACGAGCTCAACGGTTTGCTGGTCGGCCTCCTGGCCCGCGGCCAGTCGCGCCGGGTCGCCCGGAAGCATGTGCACAAACAGGAACACGACCACGGCTACCAGCAGCAGCGTGGGGATCATGCCCAGAAGACGTTTGACGATGTAGGTCAGCATTGAAATTCCTGCAACATCGGCGGGGACACCGCGCCCCCGCCGTATGTGGCCTTACAAGGGCCCGAAGGCCCCAAGAGTGACTGCTAGGTTTACTGCTTCAGGTCGATGTCGCCGAACCAGAACGAGGTGTCCGGTTCCACGTACACGCCCGACAGGTTCTTGGACTTCACGTACAGGTTGTTCTGGGTCACCAGGAAGGCCCACGGGGCGTCCTTCCAGATGGTTTCCTGAACGCCCTTGTAGATTTCAGTCTTCTTGGCGCGGTCGGTCGTGGCCAAGGCTTCCTGAACGCCGTCGTCCACCGCCTTGTTCGAGTAGTACGACACGTTGTTCAGCACCGGCGGGAAAGCGGCGGTGGTCAACAGCGGACGCAGGCCCCAATCGGCTTCACCGGTCGAGGACGACCAGCCGGCGTAGTACATGCGAACCTTGGCATCTTCCGGCTTCTGCACTTGCTGCACACGCTGCACGCGCTGACCCGATTCCAGCACTTCAACCTGCACCTTGATGCCGACTTGCGCCAGCTGCTGTTGCAGGAACTGAACCACCTTCACCGAGGTGCCGTCGTTATAGGCGGACCACAGGGTGCTTTCGAAGCCATTGGGGTAGCCGGCTTCAGCCAGCAGCGCCTTGGCCTTCTTGATGTCGTACGGCCACGGGCCGGTCTTGTGGGCAAAGTCCACGCCCTTGGGCACCACGCCGTCCACAATGGTGGCGTAACCCGAGAAGGCGACCTTGGCCAGCGCTTCCTTGTTGATGGCGTAGTTGATGGCTTCGCGCACCTTGACGTTGTCGAACGGCTTTTGCTGCGTGTTCATCGACAGGTAGCGGGCCATGATCGAGTTCTGGTGATCGACCACGTCCAGCTTGTCGTTCTTCTTGAGCACGGCGGCTTGTTCGAACGGCACCGGGAAGGCGAACTGCGCTTCGCCCGTCTGCACCACGGCGGCGCGGGTGTTGTTGTCGGTCACGGTACGGAAGGTCAGCGTGTCGACCTTGGGGTAGCCCTTCTTCCAGTAGCCGTCGAACTTCTTGACCTTCAGGTATTCGGCCGGCTTCCATTCGACGAATTCGAACGGGCCGGTGCCCACCGGGTGGAAACCGATTTCCTTGCCGTACTTGGCCAGCGCGGCCGGCGAGATCATCATGGCGGCCGGGTGGGCCAGCGCGTTGATGAAGGCCGAGAACGGCTTCTTCAACGTGATCTTGATGGTCATCGGGTCAACCACTTCGGTCTTGTCGATGACGCTGAACTGGATGTAGCGCGACAGGCGGTTTTCCGGGTTGGCCGGACGATCGAAGTTGATCTTGACCGCTTCGGCATTGAAGTCGGTGCCGTCGTGGAACTTCACGCCGGGACGCAGCTTGAACGTGTAGACCAGGCCGTCTTCGCTGACGGTGTAGTCGGTGGCCAGCACCTTCTGGACCTTCAGGTCTTTGTCGAATTCGAACAGGCCTTCGTAGTAGGCCTTGCCGGCAGCCTGGTTCAGCGTGCTGTTGGTGTTGTACGGATCAAGCGTTTCCAGTGCGATGGAGACGGCAAACGTCACGTCCTTGGCAGCGTGCGCCAACGGCGAAGTGAGCACACCGAAGGCCACCGCGGCGGCGGCCATCAGCTTGGTGGGGCGCAGAACTTTCATCATTGCAACTCCTGGTTCCAAAACGGAATTAGGGGGTTTGGTGGAAGAAAAATAGGTACGACAACGGAATCAATACGCGCCGCCGACCGGATGGCGGGCAACGAAGTGATCGGTTCCAACCTGCACCAGCGGCTGCACCACCGGCTCGTCGCCGAGCTTGCGGATCGGGCTGGGGATTTCATCGGACAACAAGGTGCGCTTCAGGTGGCGACGCGCCGGATCGGCGATCGGCACGGCCGACATCAGCTTCTTGGTGTACGGGTGCTGCGGATTTTCAAAGATGGCGCGGCGCGGGCCGATCTCAACGATCTGGCCCAGGTACATCACCGCCACGCGGTGGCTGACGCGTTCCACCACGGCCATATCGTGCGAGATGAACAGGAACGAAATGCCCATGTCGCGTTGCAGGTCGATCAGCAGGTTCACGATCTGGGCTTGAATCGACACGTCCAGCGCCGACACCGACTCGTCCGCGATCACGACCTTGGGGTTCAGCGCCAGCGCGCGCGCGATGCAGATGCGCTGGCGTTGGCCGCCCGAGAATTCATGCGGATAGCGCTGCGCCATTTCAGGCGGCAGGCCCACGCGTTCCAGCAATTCCGACACGCGGCGTTCGGCTTCCTTGCCCTTGGCCACGCCGTGCACCAGCAGCGGCTCCATGATCGAGAAGCCGACGGTGACGCGCGGATCCAGCGAGGCGAACGGGTCCTGGAACACGAACTGGATGTCGCGGCGCAGGGACTGCAATTCGTTGTTCTTCAGGCTGACGATGTCGCGCCCGCCGAACTTGATCTCGCCCGCCTGGCTATCGACCAGGCGCAGCAGCGACCGGCCGGTGGTGGACTTGCCACAACCGGACTCGCCCACCAACGACAGCGTTTCGCCGGGGTACAGGTCGAAGCTGACCTGTTCGACCGCGTGCACGCGGCGCTGCACGCGGCTGAGAATGCCGCCGCGCAGGTCAAAGCGGGTCACCAGGTTGCGCACCGACAGAATCGGTTCGCGCTTGGCGGCCGGCACTTCCTGCGTGCTGGTGATGCCAGGCTCGGCCACGGGCTGGGCCTGGCCCTCCACTTGCAGCAGCGGGAAGCGCGCGGGCAGATCGGTGCCTTCCATGGCGCCCAGCTTGGGCACGGCCGACAGCAGCGCCTTGGTGTAGGTGTGCTGCGGCGCCGAGAACACTTGTTCAGACGGGCCTTCTTCAACCTTGTCGCCGCGGTACATGACCAACACGCGGTCGGCCACTTCAGCCACCACGCCCATGTCGTGGGTGATGAACACCACGCCCATGTGCATTTCTTCCTGAAGCTGACGGATCAGTTGCAGGATCTGCGCCTGGATGGTGACATCCAGCGCCGTGGTCGGTTCGTCGGCGATCAGCAGCGCGGGCTTGCAGGCCAGCGCCATGGCGATCATCACGCGTTGGCGCATGCCGCCCGACAGTTGATGCGGGTAGCGGTCCAGCACGGACTTGGCTTCCGGGATGCGCACCTGTTCCAGCATGCGCAGCGCTTCGGCGCGCGCGGCGGCGGCGTCCTTGCCCTGGTGCTGGCGGATCGATTCGGCGATCTGGTCACCGGCGGTGAACACCGGGTTCAGCGACGTCATCGGCTCCTGGAAAATCATGGCCATGTCGGCGCCGCGCACATTACGCATGACGCGCTGGCTGGAATTGGCCAGGTCGATCACGGAACCGTTGCGGCGGCGCAGCGCCATGTGGCCCTGGGCGATGCGCCCACCGCCATGTTCCACCAGACGCATGAGCGCCAGGGACGTCACCGATTTGCCCGAACCCGATTCGCCCACGATGGCCAGGGTTTCACCCCGGTCCACATGGAACGACAGGTTGCGCACGGCTTCGACCGTGCGCTCGGAACCCACGAAGCGCACCGTCAGGTCGTCGACCTGGACCACGCGGTTTTCCGGCAGCGCCAGGCTGTTTGCGCGATCAACCATCTTTATTAATCCCCAAAATCAAAACAGAACCCGTCACGCTTATCGGTAGATAGCGGTGACCGGCTTTTCGCCAACGCGGGCGTAACCGCGATACATGCCTTCCGTGTTGAACGGCAAGGCCACATTGCCCTGGGCGTCAACGGCCACCAGGCCGCCCTTGCCGCCGATGGTGGGCAGTTTTTCCATCACGACGCGGTCGGCCGCCTCTTGCAGCGACGCGCCGCTGTATTCCATCTGTGCCGCCACGTCGTAAGCGGCGACCATGCGGATGAACATCTCGCCGGTGCCCGTGGTGGATACCGCGCAGGTCTTGTTGCTGGCGTAGGTGCCGGCGCCGATCAAGGGCGCATCGCCCACGCGGCCGACCTGCTTGTTGGTGATGCCGCCGGTCGAGGTGGCCGCGGCCACGTTGCCTTGCGCGTCGACTGCCACCGCGCCCACCGTGCCGAACTTCTTGTCGGCGTCCAGCGGGTCGGCGGGTGCGGGCTGGCCGCGCGCGACCATGGCCTGGCCGTCGTGGTCGAGCACGGCGGCGTCAGGCGTTTCGCGCTGCACGCGCAGCAGTTGTTCGCGGCGGGCGTCGGTAGAGAAATAGGACGGGTCCACGATCTCCAGGCCTTCGGCCTTGGCGAAGGCTTCAGCGCCCTCGCCCACGAACAGCACGTGCTTGCTGTTTTCCATGACTTTGCGCGCGGCAAAAATGGGGTTGCGCACGCAATTGACGTTGGCAATCGCGCCCGAACGCAGCGTGGCGCCGTCCATGATGGCGGCATCCAGTTCGTGCGTGGCGGCGCTGGTGAACACGGCGCCGTGGCCCGCGTTGAACAGCGGGCAATCTTCCAGCAGGCGCACGGCTTCGGTAACGGCGTCCAGGGCGCTGCCGCCACGGGCCAGCACGGCCTGGCCGGCCGTCAGGATGGACTCCAGGGCGGCCAGGTATTCCTGTTCTTTCTCGGGCGACATGGCCGCGCGGGACATCGCGCCGGCGCCACCGTGAATGGCAATCACGGGTTGAATCATCGTTTACCTACTCCATGGATAAGCCACGGCATCACGGACTGGGTCACCCCAGCGGCTGCCGCAACGGAATTCTTGGCCCGATAGGCCACGGCCGCGGACAGGGCTTCGATGAGGCCCAGCGCGGCGGTTTCGGAATTGGGAATCAGCTGGCGCGCGGAAAACGCGTACAGCACAACGGAGGCCGTCGGCGCCAACGGCGATGTGGGCTTGTCGGTCAGCACCAGCACCGGCACGCCGGCCTGCTTGGCGGCGGCGGCCAGCGTGACCGTGTCGGCCAGATAGCGAGGGAAACCGATCGCGATCACCAGGTCGTTGGACGTCATGCGCGACATCTGCCGAGCCGCGTGCGACACGCCGCCGGGGCCTGCCAGCGATTCAACGGAATGCAGGTGCATGCACAGGCCGCGTTGCAGCAGGCCGGCCAGGAAACCGCTGGCGCCGAAACCGATGATGAACACGCGTTCGGCCGCCAGGATCGCCTGCACCGCCTGCTCACAGGCCGCGGAATCCAGCGACTGCAAGTTGCGTTGGGCGTTGCGGATGTCTTCTTCCAGCGTGGCGGCAAAGATCTGCACGGCACTGGCGGAATGGGCCAATTCGGTGCGCAGCTTTTCCACGGGTTCCAGCGCGGCTTCGAAGCCACGCGCCAGTTCGGCACGGAACTGGGGGTAGCCGGGCAGATCCAGCGCGCGCGCAAAGCGATTCGCCGTGGCCACGGAAACGCCCACTGCCGCCGCGAATTCGTCGATGGTCATGGTGGCGACGCGAAACTGGTGCGCCAACACGTATTCGGCCATCTTGTGCTGCGTCCGGCTCAGCGCGGGCTGGGCCCGGGCGATCCGATCAGCGATCGTAAGTACGGCCTTGTTCATCGTTTGCGGGGGTTCGGCTTATCTGGCGATTGTGTAAATCTGTTTACACGCAAATTTTAAATAAGAAAATTCCTTTTCATACTCAGGGTATACCCGTGAATTTATGTAACAACGGTGGATAGGTCGGGATGGGCGGCGAAGCGGAAGCCGGATAGACACCGAAAAAAAACGGGGCCGCTTTGAGGTACGCTATCGGCGCTCTGCTTTTCCCTTATCGACCCGCTGACTTGGACTGCCGCAATGCCCGACTGGATCTGCAAACCCCACCAGGAACTCACCGTGCCGGAGATCTACGCGATTCTTCGGCTGCGCACGGAAGTGTTCGTCGTTGAGCAAAATTGCGTTTTCCAGGACATCGACGGCAAGGACCTGATGGGCCAGACGTCGCACCTGATGGCATGGCAGGACGGGCAGCTGGCCGCGTATTGCCGCATCCTGGACCCGTCGCTGAAAGACGGCCAGATTGAAGTCGGCCGGGTGATCACCGCACCCTGGACGCGCGGCCAGGGCCTGGGCCACGAGCTGATCCGCCATGCCATGGCCGAAGTGCGCCAACGCTGGCCGGGCCGCGCCATGTATCTGGGCGCGCAGGCGCGGCTGCGCAACTACTACGGCGGGCACGGCTTTGTGCAGGTCACCGAGGAATACATTGAAGACGGCATCCCGCATGTGGGGATGCGCCTGGACGCGGCGGCGTAGCGCCTCGCGCCCCCTACCGCAGAAATGAAAACGCCCCTTTGCGGGGCGTTTTCATTGGTGCATCCAGGGTCGCCTACAAGGGTCGCCTACAACGGTCGCCTACAAGGGCCGTTTACTTGACCGAAGACACGTCCAGCTTGGCCAGCGTCTTGGACTGGATTTCGTCCACCGTGACGCCCGGCGCCGTTTCCAGCAGCTTCAGGCCGTTTTCGGTGACTTCCATCACGCCCAGGTCGGTAATGATCAGGTCGACCACGCCCACGCCCGTCAGCGGCAGATTGCATTCGGGCAGCAGCTTGATGTCTTCCGTGCCGTCCTTCTTCTTGGCCACGTGCTCCATCAGGACCACGACGCGGCCGACGCCGGCCACCAGGTCCATCGCGCCGCCCATGCCCTTGACCATCTTGCCGGGAATCATCCAGTTGGCCAGATCGCCCTTTTCGGACACCTGCATCGCGCCCAGGATGGCCAGGTTGATCTTGCCGCCGCGGATCATCGCGAACGAATCGGCCGACGAAAAGATCGACGAGCCCGGCAACGTCGTTACCGTCTGCTTGCCGGCGTTGATCAGGTCGGCATCGACTTCATCATCGGTAGGGAACGGGCCAATGCCCAACAGGCCGTTTTCGGATTGCAGCCACACCTCCACGCCCTTGGGCACGTGGTTGGCAACCAGGGTCGGCAAGCCGATACCCAGGTTCACATAAAAACCGTCTTGCAGCTCGCGCGCGGCGCGCGCCGCCATTTCATCGCGGGACCATGCCATGTCGTCTTCTCCTTAGGCCGGGCGAGTGGTGCGTTGTTCGATGCGCTTTTCCGGCGTCGTGTTCAGCACGATCCGTTGCACATAGATGCCGGGCAGGTGGATCTGATCGGGATCCAGGCTGCCGGTGTCAACGATCTGTTCAACCTCGACCACCGTGAACTTGCCGGCCATCGCGACGTTCGGGTTGAAGTTGCGGGCCGTCTTGCGGAACACCAGGTTGCCGCTGCGGTCGGCGATGTGCGCCTTGACCAGCGACACGTCCGGCACCAGCGAACGCTCCATCACGTATTGCTGGCCGTCGAATTCGCGGATTTCCTTGCCGTCGGCCACGATGGTGCCCACGCCCGTGCGGGTGAAGAAGGCGGGAATGCCCGCGCCGCCTGCGCGCAGCTTTTCAGCCAACGTGCCCTGCGGGGTGAATTCAAGTTCGAGCTCGCCGGACAGGTACTGGCGTTCGAATTCCTTGTTCTCGCCCACGTAGGACGCGATCATCTTGCGCACCTGACGCGTGTTCAGCAGCTGGCCCAGGCCAAAGCCGTCGACGCCCGCATTGTTGCTGATGCAAGTCAGGTCCTTCACGCCCGAATCGCGCAGCGCGGCGATCAGGGCTTCGGGAATACCGCAAAGGCCGAAACCGCCCACGGCGATCATCTGACCGTCCTTGACGATGCCTGCCAGCGCCTCCTGGGCGCTTGCAAAAACCTTGTCCATCGCTCCAACTCCTAGTTAAGGTCTAACCGAAGAGAGCCCGCCCCGCCGCTTGCGCGGTGTGTCCCATGGGATCAAAGAAAGCCGGGGTGAGCCCTGTTTTTCCTGGAGCGCGGCTGCCGGCGTCGGCCCCAGATGGCATCAAGACACTGTCCGATGTCTCTGGGTTGCGGCGCCGAGGGTGGCGCGCCCCTTTATTTTTCGTGATTTTGCGCTTGATTTTAACGGCATGACGGGCGTTTTAGCGCCGTTATTCTGACGCCGCCGCCTGGAATTGCGTCGCCATTTGGGCCAGCACTTCGGGCGGCCACGGTGCGGACGTATTGGCCACGTAATCCATCCAGACTAGCACGTTGCGACCGCGCGCATAGGGCCCGGCGTCGTCGCCGACCTTCTCAAGCAGCAGCTCGAATTCGGCGCTTGAGCGGCCAATGCGCGTGACTTTGTGCGTGACTCGGACCGTAGCCGGGTAGGTCAGCGGACGCAGGAAATCGCACGAGGCGTGGGCCAGGATCGCGCCGTTATCGGCGGGCAACGCAAAGCCCGCGTCGTACAGGATCTGCATGCGGGCCTCTTCCATGAGGCGGAAATACAGCGTGTTGTTCAGATGATTCAAGGCGTCAGAGTCGCCCCAACGCAAAGGCAATTCGGTCTGATGGGTATCGCCCACCGCCAGAATCCGCGCAGACAGATTGTCCGGGTTCACCAATTACTCCTGAAGACTAAAAGAAATACGAAGGCATACACGGCCTCCGCCTGCAATACAATCGCCGATATTACTTCCAGCCAAATATGGAATACATACGGGGAGCTTTGCAAATGTCTGAACGCGAGTCGATGGAATATGACGTGGTCGTGGTTGGCGGTGGACCCGCCGGCCTGGCCACCGCAATCCGTCTAAAGCAGCTGGCCGCTGAAAAGAATCAGGAAATCGGCGTATGCGTGCTTGAGAAGGGCGCGGAGCTGGGTGCGCACATCCTGTCCGGCGCCGTCATGGACCCGTTGGCGCTGACCGAGCTGATTCCCGACTGGAAAGAAAAAGGCGCGCCGCTGAACGTGCCGGTCACGCAGGACAAGTTCATGTTCCTGTCCCAGACCGGCGCGCGCACCACGCCGAACTGGCTGCTGCCGCCCTGTTTCCACAACGAAGGCAACTACATCGTCCGTCTGGGCGACGTCGTCAAGTGGATGGGCGAGCAAGCCGAAGCGCTGGGCGTGGACATCTTCCCGGGCTTTGCCGCGGTTGAAGTGCTGTACGACGAAAACGGCGCCGTCCGTGGCGTGGCCACCGGCGACATGGGCGTGGCCCGCGACGGCTCGCACACCGACCACTACCAGCCCGGCATGGAACTGCATGCCCGCTACACCGTGTTCGGCGAAGGCTCGCGCGGCCAGCTGGGCCGCCAGCTGATCGAACGCTTCAAGCTGGACGACGGGCGCAACCCGCAGTCCTACGGCATCGGCATCAAGGAAATGTGGGAAGTGGACCCGGCGCAATCCAAGCCCGGCCTGGTTATCCACACAGCCGGCTGGCCGCTGGATTCCGACACCTACGGCGGTTCGTTCCTGTACCACCTGGACAACAACCTGGTGGCCGTCGGCATGATTGTCGGCCTGGACTACGCCAACCCCTGGCTGTCGCCGTTCGAAGAATTCCAACGCTACAAGACGCACCCCGCCATACGCGGCACGTTCGAAGGCGGCAAGCGCATCGCATACGGCGCGCGCGCCATCACGGCGGGCGGCTTGATGTCGCTGCCCAAGCTGACCTTCCCGGGTGGCGTGCTGGTGGGTTGCGAAGCCGGTTTCCTGAACGCCTCGCGCATCAAGGGCAGCCACGCCGCCATCAAGTCGGGCAAGATGGCCGCCGAAGCCGCGTTCGACGCCTTGCTGGCCGACCGCCGCCAAGACGAACTGGCCGCGTATCCGCAGGCCTTCGAAGCGTCCTGGCTGCACACCGAATTGAACAAGGCCCGCAACTTCAAGCAGTGGTTCAAGAAGGGCCGCACGGTGGCCACCGTGATGACCGGAGTCGAGCAGTTGCTGCTCAAGGGCAAGATGCCCTGGACCTTGCGCCACAACAAGCCCGACCATGCCTGTCTGCAACCGGCGTCGGAATGCGCGCGCATCGACTACCCCAAGCCCGACGGCAAGCTGACGTTCGACAAGCTCAGTTCGGTGTTCATTTCGAACACCAACCATGAAGAAAACGAGCCCGTCCACCTGACCCTGAAAGACCCGTCAGTGCCGGTGCAGGTGAACCTGGCCAAGTACGGCGGCCCGGAATCGCGCTACTGCCCGGCCGGCGTGTACGAGTTCATCAAGGACGATCACGGCGAGGACCGCTTGCAGATCAACGCGCAGAACTGCGTGCACTGCAAGACTTGCGACATCAAGGACCCCACGCAGAACATCGTCTGGGTGGCCCCGCAAGGCGGCGAAGGGCCGGTGTATAGCGGTATGTAATCCTGGCCGGGCGTATCCCCAGCAACAAGGCACCTCTTGGGTGCCTTTTTTTTCAGGCGGCACATCATGACTGAACGCGTATTGCTCATTGGCTGCGGTGACCTTGGCCAGCGCGTGGCCCGGCGTTTCCTGGCGCGCGGGGACCACGTGCACGCGCTGCGCCGCCAACCTCCCGACGACAGCGGCATCCAATGGCTGCAAGGCGACATTACCCGCGCGGATTCCCTGCCCGCGTTGCCATCAGGCGTGACACGGCTGATTCACCTGCCCGCCCCCGGTGGGCGCGACCCGGCCTTGTATCGCGGCGTCTTCATCGACGGCTTGCAGAACGTGCTGAACCTGTTGGACACGTCGCGGCTCAAGCGCGTGGTGTTCGTGTCATCCAGCGCCGTGTATGGCGAACACCATGGCGACTGGGTCACCGAAGACACGCCGCCCGCGCCGCAAGGCTTCAACGGCAAGATTCTGCTTGAAGCAGAAGCCGCGCTGGCCGCGCGCGGCCTGTCGTCTACCGCGCTGCGGCTGGCGGGGCTGTACGGGCCTGGCCGGCTGCAATTGATCGAACGCCTGCGCAGCGGCGCGGCGGGCGCGCCGACGCAGCCTGAACATTGGGCCAACCGTATCCATATCGACGACGCGGCCGCCGCCGTGCTGCATCTGGCGCTGTTGCCCAAGGTTGAACCGGTTTATATCGGGTGCGACGACACCCCGCTGCCGCTGCACACGCTTTACGCCGATCTCGCTGCCATGATAGGCGCGCCCGCGCCACGTATCGCCCCTGCCCCCGCCAATGTGGGCAGCAAGAAGCTCAGCAACGCGCGGCTGCGCGCCAGCGGCTTCACGCTGCAATGGCCGGACTCACGCCAGGGCTACGCGGCGGTGCTGCGCGTAGCGGGCGCCCGCGTGCCGGACACGCCGCAGGCATAGTTCGGCCGGCATCGAATCGTTGCATGCCCGGGCGGCGGATACTGGCAGCCGGATTTCCTATCGGGCGCGCTGCTCCATCTGCTGCACGCAGGCGCCGACGCGGCCGCCCTGGCATCCCGCGTCCAGTATCGGCCGCTGCCCAACGCACGCGTGCCGCAGTTTGCATTTTCAAAGGAACCCGCACCATGATCGCCGTGATATTCGAAGTTGAACCCGCCAATGGCAACCCCGATCCCTATCTGCACATTGCCGCCGGTTTGATCGACGAGCTCAAGGCCATCGACGGCTTCATCTCGGTGGAACGCTTTCAAAGCCTCAGCACGCCGGGCAAGCTGCTGTCCCTGTCGTTCTGGCGCGATGAAGACGCCGTCAAGCGCTGGCGCTCGCTGGAGTCGCATCGCCGCGCCCAGGAAGCGGGACGCAGCGGCGTGTTCCAGAACTATCGGCTGCGCGTCGCGCAGGTGCTGCGCGACTACGGCATGAACGCGCGCGACGAAGCGCCCGCCGACAGCCGCAGCCGGCACGGCTGACGCGTCAGGCGGCTACCGTTTCGGCCAACGCCACGCCGGCTGCCAGCGCAACGCGATGCGTGGCGCCGGATGCGGCCACCGGCGTCATGGCAGGCGCGGCCTCGTCCGCGCTGCGGGACGGATCAAAGTAGTCCGCATCGGCGCGGCGCGTGCCGGCGGGCAACTCGCGCACTTGCACACGGAATCCGTCTGCCGCATTGCCGCGCAATTCGGGCACGGCCTGCAACAGCCGGCGCGTGTACGGATGCGTCGGATGGTCGAACACCTCGTCGCGCGATCCCTCTTCGACGATATGCCCGCGCAGCATGACGACCACGCGGTCGGCGATCTGCTCGACCACGCCCAGGTCATGGGAGATCAACAGACACGCAAAGCCATAGGAACGCTGCAATGACATCAGCGTTTCCAGAACCTGCTTCTGCACGGTCACGTCCAGCGCCGACACGGGTTCGTCCGCGATGATCACTTCCGGCCGCATCACCAGCGCCCGCGCAATGGCGACGCGCTGGCGTTGCCCGCCCGACAGCTCATGCGCATAGCGCTCGGCATAGCCGTCGCCCAAACCCACATCGCGCAACGCCTGATCCACGCGCTGTTGCCGGGCATCCGGCGTGATGCCCGCTTCCAGCCGCAGCCCCTCGCCCACCAGCGCGCCGATGGTCATGCGCGGATCGAGCGACGAGTACGGGTCCTGGAAGACCATCTGAATGCGGCGGCGCGCCGTGCGCCAGATGCCACCCTCGCCGCCCGGCGGCAACGCTTGCCCATCCAGCGCAATGCGCCCCTGCGCCTGCGGCACCAGGCCCAGAATCGACATCATGACGGTCGTCTTGCCGCTGCCGGATTCGCCCACGATGGCCAGCGTTTCACCGGGCGCCACGTGAAAGCTCGCCTGATGCACCGCGCGCACGAATCGCTTGCGGCGCCAGCCACCGCGTACGGCGTAGTCGATGGCCAGTTGATCCACCTGCAAGATCGGCGCACCCGTCACAGGCGCGCGCGCCGGACCGCGCTTGGGCAGCGCGTCCAGCAAGCTCAGGGTGTACGGGTCCGCCGGGCGCGACAGCACTTGCGACACCTCGCCCGTTTCCACCGCGCGCCCCCGGCACATCACCAGCACGCGCTGCGTGTACGCGGCCACCAGCGCCAGATTGTGGCTGATGAAGATCAGCGCCGTGCCTTGCTCGCGCGTCAGTTCGACCATCAGGTCCAGGACTTCTTTTTGCACGACACAGTCCAGCGCGGTGGTGGGTTCATCGGCGATCAACAGGCGCGGCTTGAGCAGCATGACGCCGGCCAGCAGGATGCGCTGCCGCATGCCGCCCGAGAACTCGTGGGGATACCGCTTCATGCAATCGCGCGCATCGCGCACCCGCACGCGTTCCAGCATCTGAACGGCCGCATCCCAGGCCGCGCTGCGCGTCATGCCCCGGCGCAGGACCAGGGCTTCTGTCAGCTGTTCGCCCACGCGGAACGCGGGGTTCAGGGACACCATGGGTTCCTGGAACACCATGCCGATACCGGTGCCGCGCGTGGCCTGCCAGTCGCGCGCACTTTGCGGCAGCACGTCGCGGCCGTCGAACAATGCCTGCCCGTTAGTCATGCGCGCGGCATCCGGCAACAGGCCCAACAGCGCCTTGCCGATCAGCGTCTTGCCGCTGCCGGATTCGCCCACGATGGACAGCGATTCACCCGCCTTCAGGTCAAAGGACACGCGGTTTACCACCGGTGCGGCATCGCGCTTGCCGGGAAAGCGGATTTCCAGATCGCGCACCGACAACAAGGGCGCAGCGCCGGCCAGGGAAAGGTCAGGTGCGTTCATGCCGTCACCCCCCGCATGCGCGGATCCAGGCGGTCGCGCACGGCGTCGCCCAGCAGGTTGATGCCCAGCAGGCTTAGCGAAATCATCGCGCCCGGAAACAGCGCCAGCCAGATCGCCTGGTCCATGGCGTTGCGGCTTTCGGACAGCATGCCGCCCCACGTCGCCAAGGGTGGCGGCACGCCCAGCCCCAGAAAGGACAAGGCGCTTTCCGCCAGCAGCGCCGACCCGAAGATGGACGTTGCGAAGATCAGCAGCGGCGCCACGCAGTTGGGCAGCACGTGGCGGAACACCGTCCACAGGCCGCTATGCCCGGTGGCGCGCGAGGCGATGACGAAGTCACGCTGCCGCAGCGACAGCGCCGCGCCGCGCGCAATGCGCGAGACGGATGGCGAATACGCCAGGCCCAGCGCCAGCACCACGCCCCACTTGGACGGCCCCAGCACCGTCATGATGCCCAGCGCCAGCAGCAAGCCGGGAAACGCCATCATGGAATCGACCAACACGCTGATGCCACGATCCACCCAACCGCCCGCATAGCCCGCCGCCACGCCGATGGTCGTGCCCAGCACCAAGGCCAGCAGCACCGAGAACACGCTGACCGCCACGCTGACGCCCGCGCCCGCCATCAGGCGCGACAAGACGTCGCGACCAAACTCGTCGGTGCCCAACCAATATTCGGACGACGGCGGCGAAAAGCGCGCCAGCAGATCGCCTTCCAGCGGATCGTGCGGCGTGTACACCAGCCCCACCAGCGCCAGCAGCACCACGCCCGCCACCAGCGCGCCGCCCACCACGGCATTGGTATGTTTGAAACCCGTCATGACGTTCCTATTGAAGCTTCACGCGCGGATCGAACAGCGGATACAGCAGATCCACCACCAGATTGACCGCCACGTACAACAACGCAATAAACAGCAGGCAGCCCTGCACCACCGGGTAGTCCCGTGCATAGATGCTTTCCACCAGCAGCCGGCCGATGCCGGGCAAGGTGAAGACGGTTTCGATCACCGCCGCGCCCGACAACAGATGGCCCAGCATCAAGCCGATGACGGTGAGCGTGGGGCCGAAGGAATTGGGCAACACGTGCCGCAGCATCACGCGCTTTTCGGGCAGCCCCTTGGCGCGCGCGTGCGCCACGTATTCCAGCCGCAACGTTTCGATGGTGCTGGCGCGCATCATCCGCGTGATCGCGGCAATCTCGGTCAACACGATGGCGCATACCGGCAGCACCAAGTACTTCAACGCGCCCAGACCGCTTTGCGCCATCGACTCAAAGCCATACACGGGCAGCCAGTTCAGCTTCACGCCAAACAGCCAGATCAGCAGAATGCCGACCCAGAAGCTGGGCATGGACACGAACAATATCGAGGTGGAAACGATGGCCGTATCCGCGCGCCGGTTTTGCCGCCACGCCGCAATCATGCCGGCGGGAATGGCCACCAGGCAGGCCAGCAACGTTGCCGTCAACACCACCTGCGCCGTCACCGCGAAATGCGTCAGGACCAGGTGCATGACGGGCTCGCGGCGGGCAATGGACATGCCCAGATCGCCATGCAGCGCATTGCCGACCCAGATCAGGAACTGTTCGCCCACGGGGCGGTCCAGGCCCAGGGCGTGGCGCATTTCGGCCAGCAGCGCGGGGTTGTCGATGTCGCCCAGCATCAGCGACGCGGGGTCGCCGGGTATGGCGCGGATCATGCCGAAGACCAGCACTGTCACCACGATGATCGTGGGCACCGCCGCCGCGATGCGCTTGGTTAGATAGCCCAGCACGGCGCCTCAGTTCTTGGTGACGTTGAAGAAACGCGGCTTGCGCAGCGGCCAGCCGGTAAAGCCGTGAAGCTGGCTGGATACGACGACGTAGCCGGGCTTGTTGTAGTACATCAGCAGCGGCGTATCGCGCAGCATCAGCGCGTGCAGCTTGTCGAACGCCTGCTTGCGCGTGGCCGTGTCGGACTCGGCCTCGATGCCTTCAAGTAGGGCCGCGGCCTCGGGGCTTTCCCATTGCGCCATGGGCGTCCTGGACTTGTCGCCGATCACGTCGCGATACATCAGCGCGGGCTCGGTGCGCGCCGAATACGCAAAGGCCATCAGCTGGAACTTGCCTTCGCGAAAGTTCGTGACCTGCGTGCCCCATTCCAGCATGTCCAGCTCGGTCTTGATGCCGGCCTTGTTCAGCAACTGCTGGGTGACCACTGCCACGCGGTACAGGTAGGGATAGCGCTTGTTGGCCTGCAACTTCAGCGTTTCGCCTCGGTAATTGGCGGCCTGCAACAGGCGCTTGACCTCGTTCAGGTTCTTTTCGTAGCCCGCCTTGTCGGCCTCGGAGTAGTACACGCTTGCGGTGGGCACCAGCGACGGGTTGTACGCCGCCTGACCGTTGTTCAGCGCGCGGGCGATGGCGGGAAAATCCAGCGCCAGCGCGATGGCGCGGCGCATGTTGACGTCGGACAGTAGCGGCGCGCGCGTCTGCATCAACAGGTTAACGGTGTCCAGCCCTTGCTCGGTGACGATGGACCAGCGCGGGTCTTTCGCCGGCAGGTTGTCTTCGTCGGCGTTGTAGGCGTCAACCTGGCCGGCCATCAGCGCGGCCTTTTGCGCGGCGGCGTCCGGAATCACCACAAAGCGCACATTGGCCGATGCCACTTTCTTGCCGGCCATGCCGCTGGCCGCCTCGCTACGCGGCACATAGCCGGCATACGGCGTCAGCAGCACATATTGTTCTTTCTTCCATTCGGCCAGTACGTACGGGCCGGTGCCGACGGGCTTGATCCACTTGCCGTCGGCGTCGACGCTTTTCGGGCTGAGCACCGGCATCGGGCATTGCACGCTGGCCATCTGGTCCAGGAACAGCGCATAGGGCGCATCCAGCGTGAAGACCACGGTGGCGGGGTCGGGCGTTTGCACGTCCACCACCTTGGCGCCCTTGCTGCCGTCGTAAAGATTCTTGCAGGCGTATTCGGACTGCGCGCCGGTCAGGTAGCCGTACGTCCATTTGACGTCGCTTGACGTCATCGGCGAGCCATCGTGGAAGGTCACGCCCTGGCGCAGCTTGAAGGTATAGCTGCGCTTGTCGTCGGACAGCGTCCAGCTGTCGGCCAGCATGGGGCCCACGCTCATGTCCGCGCGCAGCGCGACCAGCGATTCGACCACGTGAGCCAGCACGTTGTCGGTGGACGTGTTGCGCGAGCGGCCGCCGGGCACGGACGTGGGCGTGCCCGAGCCTTCGGCGTAGCGGATCTCGGGCAGCGGGGACGACGCGGGGGTTTGGGTTTGGCTCAGCCCCGGCAGGCCCGTCAAGGCGCCGGCCAGGGCAGCGGATAACATTAGCGCGCGCTTGCCGCGCAAGACTTTCGACGTCATGAAATGGTCTCCTGGCGCGGCTTAGAACAGCCGGTATTCAGCAAAATTGCGGCCTTCATAGGGCTTGCGCGCAATCCACATCACGCCGCTTTCCGGCTCCATCAGCGTGGTGGCCACGGTGGCCGAAATGCTGTCGAAGCTGGCCGGCTTGGGCGAACGCAGCACGCCGTCGGGCGCGGCGAAATCATCGGCCAGGATGCGCTTGACGGCATCCCAACCGACCTTGCCGCCCTGGCGCGCAAGCATGTCCTCGACGCGTCGCTGGCGATAGATGGAATCAGGGTTGGCGGCCAGGCCCTTGTCGAACAACTTGGCGCGCGCGGGCGGGCTGATCCAGTGGTTGGCATGCACCAGCAGGCCGTCCTGCGGCGTGATCCAGAAGATTTCGTCCGGCGCGCATTCCAGGTCCACGGCCTCGCCTTGTGCCTGGGCCAGCATCAGGTTGTTGGAGCAGAAGCGGCGCGACGCCCACAGCACTTTCATGGCGTTGCAGATGTTGGTGGCTTCCAGCATCTTGCGGCGCACCAGCACCAACGGCACCTGCGCGGGCCGTTGATAGTCTTGTTCGCATGACAGGAAGTTGCCGGACAGCGATACGCCCGCGCTGTTGAAACCGTGGCGCGCCAGGCTGCCCGCCTCGGTGAACATCAACAGGTCGGGCCCGTCTTCACGGCGCATGCGCACGACGATGCCGGTGTCGACGCATTCTTCGCGCCAGTCCCAGTTGTGGGCGTGCATCAACTTGCCTTCGGCGCTGGCTTCGGGCAATACGACCAGCCCGGTGCAGCCGTCGTCCAGCCCCTTGCGGGCCCGGCCCAGTTCGGCATGGCCGAACATCATTTCGGTGCGGCAGTTGATGACCACCACGTCTTCCAGCGACTGTCCGGCGCCATCGGCAATGCCGCGCAATTCTTCCAGGTAGGCAGCGTCGTAGTCGCCCACCACCGGCACCATGGCAGCGGCCAGTTCCTTCAGGCGGGCGGCGTCCACGCCACGGCGTTCCAGCTGGCCCCGATACAAGGCCACGCTGCGCGCCACGTGTTCCGGCACCGCCGAGCCATGCTGGCGGCCGCGTTCATAAGGACTGCCCTGGACGTCGACCAGGGGAAACGGGGTAGGCATCGTCACGCTAGCAAAACTCCGGATAGGGCCGAACGGCGGCCTGGGTGATACGGTCAGAATCGACGGCCAAATTTTGTACTAATATAGTAAAAAGTTCAATATTAGGGTTTGCCCGGGTCTGATTCAAAAGCGATGGCGCTCCGGTACCATTGCCCTACGATCCTTGCCTGCCCTTTTCCCCTCTGACGCGCCATGCCCCCCGCCGCTCCTGCCCGCCCTACTCCGCTGCAAGTCGACCTGGCGCGACACATCGCCGAAGACATCGTGGCGCGGCGGCACGAGCCCGGCGCACACCTGTCGGAAGAAACACTGGCGGCCGCTTACGAGGTGTCGCGCACGCCAGTACGCGGCGCGCTGCGCCTGCTGGCCGCTCAAGGCTTGATCACGCATCGGCCCAACAGCGGCTATACCGTGTCCGACCATGCTGCGGCGTCAGCGCCCCCGGCCATTGAAGGGGCCGGCCCCACGCAGGAAGAGCTGACGCGCCAGTTGATCGATGACCGCGCGTCGCGCCAACTGCCCGAGACCTTTACCGAACGTGATCTGTTGCAGCGCTATGACGCGCCGCGCAGTGTGCTGGCCAAGACCTTGCTGCAACTGTCGGCCGATGGCCTGATCGAGAAGCGCAAGGGGCATGGCTGGCAATTTGCCCCGTCGCTGGAAAGCGCCGAAGCGCTGAACGAAAGCTATCGTTTCCGCATGACGGTGGAATGCGCCGGGCTCCTGGAGCCCACATTCCGCGTGGACAAACCGGCGCTGGCGCGCATGCGGGCCGCGCATGAGGCCTTGATCCAGCGCGACGACGCCGACATTTCGGCTACTGAATTTTTTGGGCTGAATGCGTCGTTCCACGAGCTCCTGGCGCGCTTCTCCGGCAACCGCTACATCCTGCAAGCGGTGCAGCAGCAAAACCATCTGCGCCGGCTGGAAGAGCACGCTGCGTTCTATCGCGACGCGCGTTTCGTCAATTCCAGCAACGAACACCTGCAAATCATCGACGCGCTGGAATCCGGCGACCAGGAATGGGCGTCGCAATTGATGCGCCGCCACCTGAAAGCGTCGCTCCAAGCCTCCTGACCCGCTTATCCCTCCGCCTGCGCCCGCTTCGGCCAGGGTGGGCTCGCGCGCGACTGCATGATGCGCCGCCGATGGGCCTGCGCGACGACCCGTATTGTATTTATAGATGTATTAATACAAAATAGACGAACCTGAACTCTCCTGAAGCAGGATCGTCCCCATGTCCTCGTCCCCCTCCGCCCTTTCTCAAACCGACGCCTATTGGATGCCGTTTACCGCCAACCGGCGGGTCAAGCGCAACCCGGTACTGTTTGCCGCCGCCGAAGGCATGCACTACATCCGGCCGGATGGCCGCCGCGTCCTGGACGGCATCGCCGGCTTGTGGTGCGTGAACGCGGGCCATCGCCGCCCGGAAATCGTGGAGGCCATCGCGCGAACCGCGCATGAACTGGATTACGCGCCGTCGTTCCAGATGAGCCATCCCCTGGCCTTTGAACTGGCGGACGCGTTGTGCGCCGAGGCGCCCGACGGCTTTTCCAATGTGTTCTTTTCCAATTCGGGATCGGAAGCGGTGGACACCGCGCTGAAGATTGCACTGGGCTATCACCGGGCGCGCGGCCAAGGCCAGCGCGTGCGGCTGATCGGGCGCGAACGCTCGTATCACGGCGTGGGGTTCGGCGGCCTGTCCGTGTCGGGTATCGGCGGGCATCGCAAACCCTTTGGCAATCTGCTGCCCTATGTGGACCACCTGCCCCACACCTATGACCGCCAGCAGATGGCTTACACGCGCGGTCAGCCGGATTGGGGCGCGCACCTGGCCGACACGCTGGAGCGCATTGTGGCGCTGCACGACGCCTCGACCATCGCGGCCGTCATCGTCGAACCGGTGGCCGGTTCCACCGGCGTGATCGTGCCGCCGCGCGGCTATCTGCAACGGCTGCGCGAGATCTGCGATGCGCACGGCATCCTGTTGATTTTCGATGAGGTGATCTGCGCATTCGGACGCATCGACGGCGCGTTCGCGTCGCCCTATTTCGGCGTCAAGCCCGACATCATCACCAGCGCCAAGGGCCTGACCAACGGGGCGATTCCGATGGGCGCAACGCTGGTGCGGCAACACGTGTACGACGCCTTCATGCAAGGGCCGGAAAGCGCCATCGAGCTCTCGCATGGATACACGTATTCGGGCCACCCCGTGGCCTGCGCGGCGGGCTTGGCGACGCTGGACATCTGCCGTCGCGAGGGCTTGTTCCAACGCAGCCAGGAACTGGCGCGTTACTGGGAAGACGCCGCGCACAGCCTGAAGGGGCTGCCGCATGTGGTGGACATCCGCAACATCGGCCTGCTGGCCGCCATTGAACTGGCGCCGCTGGAGGGTCAGCCGGGGCAGCGCGCCTATGCCGTGCACAACGCCTGCCTGGAACGCGGCTGCCTGATCCGGTCGGCGGGCGACACGATGCTGCTGTCGCCCCCGCTCATCATCGAACGCGCCCAGATCGACGAGCTGTTCTCGGTGCTGGCGGACGTACTGCGCGCCGGCGCCTGACGCTGCCCGCCGCCCCCTGGGCCGCCATCAGCCGCTATCAGGCCAGGTGGCGCGCCACGGCCTGCACCACGCGCTGGACGTCGTCGGCCGACACGTCCAGGTGCGTGACCAGGCGCGTCGGCCCGCCGTACACCGCGCGCATCAGGATGCCTTCCTTGCCCAGCGCTTCGGTCAGCGCATCGCAACGGGAAGGCTGGAATTCCACGAACAGCATGTTGGTGTCCTGGCTCAACACCTTAACGCCGGCAATGCCGCGCAGCCCTTCCGCCATGGCGCGGGCATTCTCGTGGTCTTCTGCCAGGCGCGTCACATGATGGTCCAGCGCATACAGGCAGGCCGCGGCCAGCACGCCGGACTGGCGCAAACCGCCGCCCAGCATCTTGCGCCAGCGGTGCGCGCGACCGATCAGTTCCGCGCTGCCGACCAGCACCGAGCCCACGGGCGCGCCCAGGCCTTTTGAAAAACAAATGGAAACCGAGTCGAAGGGCTGGCACATGTCGGCCAGCGGCTTGCCACTGGCCACCGCTGCGTTGAACACACGCGCCCCGTCCAGGTGCGTGGCCAAGCCTTCTTTGCGCGCCCAGTCGGTGGCGGCCTGGATGTAGCCGGCGGGAATCAGCTTGCCGTGAAACGTGTTTTCCAGCGCCAGCAAACGCGTGCGCGCAAAGTGCGGATCGCCCTGGGGCTTGACGGCGGCCGCCAGCTTTTCCAGCGGCAAGGAACCATCTTCGGCATGCTCGATGGGCTGCGGCTGGATGCTGCCCAGCACGGCCGCGCCGCCGCCTTCGTACTTGTAGGTGTGCGCCAGCTGGCCCACCAGGTATTCGTCGCCACGATCGCAATGCGCCATCAGCGCGGCCAGGTTGCTTTGCGTACCCGACGGAAAGAACAGGCCGGCGGCCTTGCCGGCGCGCTCGGCCACGGCAGCCTGCAACTGGATCACGGTGGGGTCGTCGCCCATCACGTCATCGCCCAACGGGGCGGAAACCATGGCCTGCAACATGGCGGGCGTCGGTCGTGTGACAGTGTCGCTACGCAGATCGATCATGGGGAATCCTTGATAGGAAAAAGAAGATCGGGAAGGGAAATCGAAAAGCCCGCGGATCAAGCGGCGCGGGCGGCGGGCGCCGCGCGGCTGACCACGAAGATGCCGGCCAGGATAAGAACCATGCCGCCCAGCTCGCCCAGCGACGGCCGTTCGGACAGGATGGCCCACGCCAGCAACATGGCCACAACAGGCACGCCCAGGCTGGACAGGCCGGCGATGGATGCGGGCACGCGGCGCACCACCTGCAACCACAGCAGCCAGCCGGCGGCCGTGGCAATCAATACGATGTAGGTCATGCCCGCCCACAACTGCCAGCCCCACTGCGCGCTGATCTGCGGCACGAGATACGCCACGGGCACCATGACCAGCCCGCCAAACAACATCTGCCAGGCCGTGAATGTCATGACGTCGGGCGCGTGCCGTTCGAACATGCGCTTGGACAGCACCGTGCCTACCCCCCAGCACAGGCCGCTGCCCAGGCCCAACAGCACGGGCCGGATATCGCCCAGGCCATTCCAGGGCTCCACGAAACAGATCAGGCCGATCGCCGCCAGGCCGATGCCCACGCCATGCTTGGCCGATGGGCGTTCGCCCAGCAGCCACCACGCAAACAGCACCACCCAGAACGGCATGGTGTAGGCCATCAGCGATACCTTGCCCACGCCGCCCGACACCAGCGCCGTCTGCACGAAGCCCTGGAATCCGGCCGTCTGCGTCAAGCCGATCAGCAAGGTCAGCTTCCAGGGCGGCATGCCCAGCGGCCGGCGCGTGGCGATGGCCAGCGCGAACAGCACCAAGGCGCCCACGACGTATCGCAACGCCACGAAGTCGAACGGGCCGATGTAGGGCACGATCAGTTTCATCGCTATCCAGCTGCCTGCCCAGACCACGATGGTGCTGAACATCAGGGCTAGCCCTGCGCGATCGAAACTGCTGCGGCTCACGTCCATGGCTCCGTCTTGTGAGGGGAATAAAAGAAAAGACGCCCGGACCGGCGCTTACCGGTGCGGGCGTCTGACATTATGCTCCTGTCGCCAGGACGTCGATCGGCCGCTGATGGCCGATCGTGCTTACAGCGGTTTGGCCAACTGTTCCAGAATGGCGGGGTTTTCAAGCGTGGAGACGTCCTGCGTGACTTCCTCGCCCTTGGCCACTACGCGCAGCAGGCGGCGCATGATCTTGCCCGAGCGGGTCTTGGGCAGGTTGTCGCCAAAGCGGATGTCCTTGGGCTTGGCGATCGGGCCGATTTCCTTGGCGACCCAGTCGCGCAGCTGCTTGGCGATGGCTTGCGCCTGTTCGCCTTCGGGGCGCGCCTGCTTGAGCACCACGAAGGCCACCACGGCTTCGCCCGTGGTGTCATCCGGGCGGCCCACCACGGCGGCTTCGGCCACCAGCTCGTGCGCCACCAGCGCCGATTCGACTTCCATCGTGCCCAGGCGGTGGCCCGACACGTTCAGCACGTCGTCGATGCGGCCCATGATCCAGAAATAGCCGTCCGCGTCGCGCTGCGCGCCGTCGCCGGCCAGGTAGTACCCGCGCAGTTCGGACGGGAAGTAGCTTTTCTTGAAGCGCTCGGGGTCGCCCCAGATGTTGCGGATCATGGCGGGCCACGGGCGCTTGATGACCAGGAAACCGCCATTGCCCTTTTCGACATCGCCACCGGTTTCATCCACGATGGCGGCAGCGATACCTGGCAGCGGCAGCGTGCACGAACCGGGCTTGGTGGGCGTGGCGCCCGGCAGCGGCGTGATCATGTGGCCGCCGGTTTCCGTCTGCCACCACGTGTCCACGATGGGGCAGCGTTCGCGGCCGATGTGCTTGTGATACCACATCCACGCTTCGGGGTTGATGGGTTCACCGACCGTGCCGATGATGCGCAGGCTGTCCAGGTCGTAGTTTTTGGGATGCGCCTCCGGCGTGGCTTCGGCGGCCTTGATCAGCGAACGGATCGCGGTGGGCGCCGTGTAGAACGTGGTGACCTTGTGGCGCGCGATCATGTCCCAGAAGCGGCCGGCGTTGGGATAGGTGGGCACGCCTTCGAACACCACCTGCGTCAGCCCGGCGGCCAGCGGGCCGTAGGTAATGTAGGTGTGGCCGGTAACCCAGCCCACGTCGGCGGTGCACCAGTAGACGTCGTCTTTACGGGCGTCAAAGGTCCACTTCACCGTCAGCAGCGCCCACAGCAGGTAACCGGCCGACGAGTGCTGCACGCCCTTGGGCTTGCCGGTGGAACCGGACGTGTACAGGATGAACAGCGGGTGTTCGGCGTTGACCGGCACGGGCTCGCAGGTGTCGGGCTGGTTGGCCTCGACATCGTGCATCCAGAGGTCGCGCGCCTCGTTCCATTGGACTTTGCCGCCGGTGCGGCGATACACGATCACCTTGGACACGGCTTCGCAGCCGCCCATGGCAATGGCGTCTTCCACGGCCGGTTTCAGCGGAATGGTCTTGCCGCCGCGCACCTGTTCGTCGGCGGTGATGACCAGCGATGCGCCCACGTCCACGATGCGCTCTTGCAGGCTCTTGGCGGAAAAGCCGCCGAACACCACCGAGTGCGTCACGCCCAGGCGCGCGCAGGCTTGCATCGCCACCACCGCTTCGATCGACATGGGCATGTAGATGATGGCGCGGTCGCCTTTCTTGTAGCCCAGGCCGGTCAGGCCATTGGCAAAGCGGCACACGCGCGCCAGCAGTTCGCGGTAGGTGACCTTGTTGACCGTGCCGTCATCGCCTTCGAAGATGATGGCGGTCTTGTCGGCGTTGCCGTTGGTCAGGTGCACGTCCAGGCAGTTGGCCGATACGTTCAGTTCACCGTCGCCGAACCAGCGGTAGAACGGCGCGTCGGATTCGTCCAGCACTTGCGTGAACGGCTTGGTCCATTTCAGATTGTCCCGGGCCTGACCGGCCCAGAAACCGTCGAAGTCGTTTTCAACCTGGGCGCACAGCGCGTTGTAGGCGTCCATGCTGGGAATCGCCGCTCCGTTGGCCGCGCGCTCGGGCGGCGGGAAAACGCGGGTTTCTACCAGGACGGACTCAATTGCTTTCGACATGATCTTGTCTCCAAACGGTGATTTTGTTGTTGATGCCGCTGTTTTCGCCTTGGCCGCCGCACCGCGGGCTTCACAAAGGAAGTGCGGCGCAGGGACAGTTTCTTTATCTACCCACCACCGTATCGCCACGCTCTTACGGGCACCTTACGCAAAATGCGGGCCAGAGCCCGCAATGCCGTATCCCGCAGTACCGCTGCAACCCGGCGGCATCGGCCATCAGGCCAACATGCCGGCAATCAACGCAAGGCATCGCACATCACGCGCGATGCCTTGAAGGCAGTGCATAAGGATAGCAGCCCAGCGGCGCCCCTGGCAGGCCGGCGGCCCGGCACATTCAGGCGGCGGGGCTGCGCGCCAAGCCGCGTTTCATGTCCACGCGCGACAACAGGGCGAGGCCGCCCACGAAGAACAGGCCAGTCACCAGGATGGCCAGACGATGATTGCCATCGGTGGCCCAGGTGACCACGCCGTAGGTCAGCGGCCCGATCACGGCGGCCAGCTGCACGGCAAAGGTCCATAGCGAATAGAACTCGGCCAGGCGACCAGCGGGGGCAAGCGCGCCTGTCATGGCACGGCCCGCGCTTTGGGTGGTGCCCATGCACAGCCCGGCCAGCGTGGCGGCCACCCAGAATACGGGCGCGGTCACGGCCGAATAAGCCACCAGCACCATCACGATCCAGCCGCCCAGGGTAATGGCCAGCGCCGGCTTGTGGCCGATGCGGTCTTGCACATAGCCGAACGAAAACGCGCCTACCGCCGCGCCGATGTTCACGGTGAACACCAGCAGCATGATTTGCGGCGTCGTGAAGCCCATGACTTCGGATGCATACACGGCGGCCAGCGTGATGACTACCGAAATGCCCGCCTGATAGCAGGCGATGCACATCAGCAGGCGACGGAATTCGGGAAAGTGCTGGCCGGTGTCGCGCCACGCGTAGGCCAGGCGGCGCAGCATGTGCAGCGCTTGCGGCTTGACGGTCTTGGGCCGTGCGCGCTCTTTCAGCAACAGGAAGGACGGCAGCGCCGCCAGCGCGAATACCGCGCAGGTCACAACGATGACCCAGGGCACGAAATGTTCGGCGGTCATGCCGTCGGCTTCGGCCGAGGTCACGACCAGCAGCGACAGGCCCAGGGTAAGCATCCCGCCGCAATAGCCGAAGCTCCAGCCCCATCCCGACACGCGACCCAGCGCGGCGGGCCGGGCCAGTTCGGGCAGGAATGCCGCCACCACGGATTCACCCACGCAGTAGCAATAGTTGGACACCACGATGGCGGCCAGCGCCAGCCATACATCGCCGGGGCCGGCTTGCGTCAAGACCAGCGTGGCGGCCACGCAGCCGATGGTGCTGGTATACAGCAGCCGACGCTTGCTGCCGCCGGCGTCGGCGCGCGCGCCCAGCGTGGGCATCGTCAACATGATGAGCAAATAGGACAGCGACAGCGCCGCGGTCCAGGCCAGCGTGGCCCACGGCGCCTTGCCGCCGACCACGCCAACAAAATAGGTGCTGAACACCGCCGTGAGAATGACGGTGGTATAGCCGGAATTGGCGAAGTCGTACATGGCCCAGGCCCAGACCTCGCGCTTGGCCACGCCGGGATTCAAGGCGCTGTCGCGCCCTGCTCCGGCGTCCGGCGTGGAACCGCCCGTGGGCGGTTCCGGCAATTGCGTCTGGCTCACAGGCCCAGCGCGGCAATGCCTGCTTGGGCGATCAGCACGTCTTCGGTCGACTTCACGCCCGACACGCCGACAGCGCCGACCACATGACCATTGACGGTGACCGGCACGCCGCCTTCCAGCATGCCTTCGATCAACGGGGCCGACAGGAACGACACGCGGCCGTTGTTGATCATTTCTTCGTAGATGCGCGACTCGCGGCGGCCCAGCGCAGCGGTCTTGGCCTTGGCCGGCGCGATGTGCGCCGAGATCGGGGCCGCGTCGTCCAGGCGCAGCATGCCAAGCAGGTGGCCACCGTCATCGACCACCGAGATGGTCACGGCCCACTTGTTCTGCACGGCGTGTGCTTCGGCCGCGGCGAGGATCTTCTTGACGTCTTCGGCGCTCAGCACGGGTTTGGTATTCATTGCAGCGACTCCTTGATCTGTTCCAGGGCGGATGGGTCTTCAATGGTCGTCAGGTCTCCGGGCTCGCGTCCTTCGCACACGGCGACGATCGCGCGGCGCAACACCTTGCCGGACCGGGTCTTGGGCAATGCGCCCACGAATCGGATCCGGGCGGGCCTTGCGACGGCGCCCAGCTGATCTTCCACCAGGCGCATGATATCGCCTTCCAGCTGCTTTGCCCCGGCGGGCGTGCCGGCCATGTCGGGATTCTTCAAGACCGCGAACGCCATGGCCACCTGCCCCTTCAACGGATCGGCCACGCCCACCACCGCGCATTCGGCGATGGCGCTGTGGCTGTTGACGGATTCTTCGATCTCGCGCGTGCCTAAACGGTGCCCTGCCACGTTGATCACGTCGTCCGTGCGGCCCAGGATGAACCAATAGCCATCGGCGTCCACGCGCCCCCAATCAAAGGTGGAATACACCTGCCGCCCCGGAATCGACGTGAAATACGTCTGCACGAAACGCGCATCGTCGCCCCAGATGGTGGACATGGCGCCGGGCGGCAGTGGCGGCACGATGGCCACCACGCCCTTTTCGTCCGGGCCCAGGTCTTCGCCCGTGGCCTCGCTGACGATGCGCGCGTCAAAACCGTAGACGGGAAAGGACGGGCTGCCGAACCGGGTCGGCACGTTCTCCACGCCCGGCTGCGCGGAAAGAATCGGCCAGCCGGACTCGGTCTGCCAGTAGTTGTCGATGATGGGCTTGCCCAGGCCTTGCGATATCCAGGTGGCAGTGGGCTCGTCCAGCGGCTCGCCGGCCAGGTACACCGCGCGCAGGGTGGACAGGTCATGGCGCTGGAGCAGCGCGGGGTCCTGGCGCTTGAGCACCCGCACGGCGGTAGGCGCCGAGAACAGCGTGTTGACCCCAAAGCGTTCCACCAACTGCCACAGAATGGCGCCGTCGGGGCGCACCGGCGTGCCTTCGTACAGCAGCGTGGTCTGCCCGCCGATAAGGGGGCCGTACACAATATAGGAATGCCCGACCACCCAGCCGATGTCGCTGGTGCAGAAAAAGGTGTCGCCCGCGCGACCGTTGAACAGATATTCCATGGACGAGGCCAGCGCCACGGCATAGCCGCCGGTGTCGCGCTGCACGCCCTTGGGCTTGCCGGTGGTGCCCGACGTATAGAGGATGTAGCTGGGTTCGGACGACTCCAGCCATTGCACCGGCACCCGGGCGCCGCGGTGGCGTTCGCGCAGCGTGGCGTAGTCATGGTCGCGTCCGGCCACGGGCTCGAAGGGCGACAGGCCCCGGTCAAACACCACGACCGAGGCAGGCGGGGATTTCGCCAGGCTCAGCGCCTTGTCCAGCAAGGGCTTGTAGGGCACCACCTTGCCGCCGCGCGAGCCGCCATCCGTGCAGACCACCACCTTGGGCGCCGCGTCGTCGATGCGCTGCGCCAGGTTGACCGACGCAAAGCCGCCGAACACCACCGAATGCACCGCGCCGATCCGCGCGCAGGCCAGCATGGTGAACACGGCTTCAGGCACCATGGGCATGTACAGCAACACGCGGTCGCCGCGCGTAACGCCCAGCTCCACGAGCATGGCGGCGGCCGCGTTGACCTCTTCGTAGACCTCCTGCCGGGTATAGATGCGTTCTTGGTCGACCTCGGTGGACACCCAGATCAGCGCGGGCTTGTCGCCCTGCGTGGGCAGCCACCGGTCGACGGCGTTGTAGCAAAGATTGGTCGTGCCGCCCACGAACCACTTGGCGAATGGCGGGCGCGAAAAATCCAGTACAGACTCAAAGGGCGTATCCCAATGCACACGCCCGGCCTCCTCGCGCCAGAACGCATCGCGGTCATGCAATGATCTGTAATGGAAATCCCGGGTTTTTTGCATTTGTGTCTCCTGGTATTGTTCGTACGCCTTAAGGCTGATTGATTTCTTAGCGAATCATTCGGTCATTCTGGTAGGCAAACCTTGCACGAGGCTTGCCACAAGTCAAAAAGTTCTGCCAAATGTCCACGCGGCATGGAACCATTACCGATCAGGCAATGATTGGTAATGAAAGTTTGGTAGAATCCCCGCGAAGTTGTAGATAATTGTTGATTCTGCTGACATTTCGGCCCGATCCACGGCTAATCCCGTGGCTTTTGCTGTCAAAAAGCAGGTCATCCCCAGGCGAATGCATCGACACTCCATAATCGCGCGATTAAATTCATCCACTGGCCAGGCAAAGCGCGGTCTGCGTACGCTCGCGTTGATGGCTTGTGTAGCGACCCTGGCAGGTTGTGCAGGTACCGGGCAAAAGTCAACCGCCCATACGTCCGAGATTGATCCGTACGAAATGGAATGGGTTGCCACCGCCGATGACCCCATCGGCCTCTTGGTAACGCAAAAGTTCAAGCGCGACCGCCAGCAAGCCGGCAAAGGCATCCATTCAGGTGTCAACGGCGACAACGCCATGGTCAGCGAAGCCCTTAACTACCTGGGCATCCGCTACCGCTTCGGCGGCAGTTCCCCCGACACCGGTTTTGATTGCAGCGGCCTGGTTGCCTATTCGGCAGAACGTTCGCTGGGCCTGAAGCTGCCCCGCAACGCCGCCGAAATCGCCCAGCAAGGCGTCTCGGTCGACAAAAACGAACTGAAAGCCGGCGATCTGGTCTTCTTCAACACGATGGGCCGCCGTTACTCGCACGTGGGCATCTACCTGGGCGATGACCGCTTCGTGCACTCGCCCAGCGCCGGTGGCGTGGTGCGTGTGGAAAGCATGACCATGGCCTACTGGACCAAGCGCTACAACGGCGCCCGCCGCCTGGACAACAGCCTGATGGCCTCTGCCCGCGCCGCGAACTGAGCGCAAGATCAATTCCTGATTTTCCGCCTCGGGCATCGTCACACAAAACGCCGTCCGGGCGCCATCCCCAAAAAAAAGAAAACGCCGCCAGACTTCTGTCTGGCGGCGTTTTTCATTATGCGTGCTTCAGTGCTTGGTGTTCATTGCTCTTTCCCGGCATGAAGGCCACAGGCCGTGTCGGCCTCCCCAGTATTTTTTGGTCCGGCGATGGCTGGCATTGCGGTGGTTCAGTGCACCGTACCCGCTCGCGGGCACAGGCCGCATTGTTGCAGGGCCTGCTGCATGCTGCATACCGAACGGCGACAAGCCACGACCCGGATGCCACCGCGCTGCGCGGCGTTGCGGAACGTCTTCATGACGTTGTGACCCAGGAAGTCGGTCAGCAAAATAACCAGTTGCGTGCCCGACGGCAGTTGTAGCGTCTTCTTCTGGTGCGAGGGGTCTCGGCCGCTGATGTGATGCGTGATCGAGATGTTGTGTCCTTTAAGCAGATCCGGGATATTTCCCAGGCGATCCGCGCCAACCACTACTGCACTGAGTCCTGCCGTCATGATGAACCTCACTGGTCGTTGAGCCTGGATGTAATGATAATGATTCCTATTTTTTAGTCAATTCAAATGAGATCGGTTCTTATTTAATTATTTATATGAACTAGCTGGAAGGGATAGCGAGATTTGTTCAAGCCCAGGGAACTCGCGGCTCTCCGGCCGGTCAGGGCTCGCGCTTGGCGGATGTTGCGCGCAAAAAAAAGCGCGCCGTCCAGAAGACGCCGCGCTTTTTTGTTGGTGCGAACTAAGGTCTATTTAGGCGCGCCCTGCACTGCTTCGGTCACGACCGCGCGCGTCAGCGACGGCGCCAGCATTTCCAGGAACGTGTAGACGTAGTCGCGCAGGAACACGCCGGACTTCACCCCCACCCGCGTCGTGTGCGTGCCGAACAGATGGCCCACCGGCAGCCCGACCAAGTTGGAATCGCGCCGGGGGTCGTACGCCACGCCGGCAATGATGCCGATGCCCAGGCCCACGTCCACATAGGTCTTGATCACGTCGGCATCGATGGCTTCCAGCACGATGTCGGGGTGGATGCCCTGGTTGGCGAACACCTCGTCGATGGTGCTACGGCCGGTAAACGCGCGGTCATACGTGACGATGGGGTGCTCGGCCAGTTGCGCCAGCGACAGGCGTTTGGCGGCGCTGGATGTCAGCTCGGCCAAGGGGTGATCCGGCCGCACGACAACGGTGTGCTCCCAGGCATAAACGGGCAGCGTGGCCAAGCCCGGCGTCAACGCCAGGGACTCGGTGGCCAGCGCCAGATCGGCTTGTTCGTGCAAGACCATTTCGGCCAACTGCGCGGGGCTGCCCTCGGCCAGGGACAAGTGCACTTTGGGAAACTGCTTGCGGAACGCGGGAATTACGCGCGGCAGCAGATAACGCGCCTGCGTGTGGGTGCAGGCAATGACCAGCCCGCCTTCGTCACGGCGCGCGAACTCGTCGCTGACTTTTTTCAGATTGTCGACTTCGCGCATGATGCGGTCGATAACCTGCGACACCGCCAGGCCCGGCTTGGTCAGGCCCTTGATGCGCTTGCCATGCCGTTCGAAGATCTTGATGCCCAGCTCGTCTTCGAATTCGATGATGGCCTTGGAGACTCCAGGTTGCGAGGTATAGAGCATCCGGGCGGCCTCGGTCAGGTTGAAGTCGCGCCGGATGGTTTCACGCACAAAACGAAATTGCTGGAGGTTCATACATTGGCCCTTAATAGATCGGCCAATTATAAGTAATAAGGACGCCTCATCATATAACTTATTCGTATAAGCTTAGGAGCAAGGCGTCCCCCCTTTCAGCGCATCGAAATGGTGGTGTTCACCGTCTTGGCATGCGCGGACCAGCGCGCCGTGACCGTCTTGGTCTGCGTCCAGAACTGCACCGCCTGCTTGCCGTTGGGGCCCAGGTCGCCCAGCTTGGAACCGCGCGATCCGGTGAAGCTGAACCACGCCACCGGCACGGGGATCGGCACGTTGATGCCCACCTGGCCGACGTCGATATTGTTCTGGAAGTAGCGCGCCGCGCCCCCATCCTGCGTGAACAGCGCCACACCGTTGCCGTTGGGGTTGCGGTTGATGAAGGCGACCGCGTCTTCCAGCGTTTCCACGCCAACGCAGCACAGGACCGGCCCGAAAATTTCTTCGGTGTAGATGGTCATGTTCTCCGAAACGCCGTCAAAAATCGTGGGGCCCACGAAGTTGCCTTCTTCAAAGCCCTTCACCTTCAGGTTGCGGCCGTCCAGCAGCAGCTTGGCGCCTTCGTCCACGCCCTTTTGAATCAGGCTTTCCACGCGCTTCTTGGCATTGGGCGACACCAGCGGGCCCAGATCGGCTTCGCGGTCGGTGCCCGAATTGACCTTGAGCTTTTTCGAGCGCTCGACAAAGTCCGGCAGCCAATTGCGCGCGTCGCCCACCAGCACGGCCACCGACGAGGCCATGCAACGCTGGCCCGCCGCGCCAAAGGCCGCGCCCACCAGCTGGTTCAGCGCCACTTCGGGGTCGGCATCCGGCAGGATCACGCAATGGTTCTTGGCGCCCATCATCGACTGGCAGCGCTTGCCGGCGGCCGATGCGCGGTTGTAGATCTCGGTGCCCACGCGGGTCGACCCGATGAACGACACCGCCTTGATGTCCGGGTGTTCGCACAGGCCGTTGGCCGTATCCGGGCCGCCGTGCACCACGTTCAGCACGCCCGGGGGCAGGCCGGCTTCCAGGGCCAGCTGCGCCAGGAACAACGAGGACGTCGGGTCCTGTTCAGAAGGTTTCAGCACGAAGCTGTTGCCGCACGCCACCGCGATGGGGAACATGAAGCACGGCAGCATCACGGGGAAGTTGAACGCGGTGATACCCGCGCACACGCCCAGCGGCTGGATCAGCGTGTAGACGTCGATACCCGACGCGGCATTTTCAGCGTACTCGCCCAATTGCAGGTTGGCGATCGAGCAGGCGTGCTCGACCACTTCCAGGCCACGGCCGATCTCGCCTTCTGCGTCGGGCAGCGTCTTGCCGTGTTCACGCGTGATCATCTCGGCCAGCTTGCCGGTGTTGGCGCGCAGCAGTTCCTGGAATTTCAGCATGACGCGCATGCGCGCGCCCTGGCCGCTGTTGCGCCAGGTCTTGAAGGCTTCCTTGGCATTGGAGACGGCCAGGTCCAGCTCTTCGCGCGTGGCGAAGGGCACCTTGGCAACGACTTCCTGGGTGGCGGGGTTGATCACGTCACGCCATTCGGTGGATTTGGACTGCACGAGCTTGCCGCCGATCAATAGCGGAACGCGGGGGACTTCACTCATTTGATGCTCCTCACACTGCGTAGTCGATGCGGATGAATCCGCGTTCATGGATCTTGCAACGCGCCTGCCAGGCAAGGGCCGGGCAGGCGCGCCCGGTTATTTCTTCACCAGCGGGCAGGTCGAGTCGGCCAGTGGCTGAAAGGCTTCGGCCGCCGGAATGGTGGCCACCAGCTTGGAATAGTCCCAGCCGCCCTTGGAATCCGCGGGCTTCTTCACTTCGTACAGGTACATGTCGTGGATCACGCGGCCGTCGGGCCGGATCGATGCGTTGCGCATGATCGGATCCTTGATGGGCAGTTCGCGCATCTTGTCGGCCACGACCTTGCCATCGGTGCTGCCGGCCGCCGCCGTGGCGCGCAGGTAATGCAGCACGCTGGAATACACGCCCGCTTGCGTCATCGTCGGCTTCAAGCCCCGGAAGGCTTTTTCGAAACGCGTGGACCACTGCCGCGACGCGTCGTCATAGTCCCAATAAAAGCCGTCCACATAGGACAAACCTTGCGCGCTTTCCAGGCCCAGCGCCCGCAGATCCGACAAGAAAATCAGCAGCGACACCAGGCGCTGCCCGCCCGACACGATGCCGAATTCGCGCGCCTGCTTGACGGCGTTGACGGTGTCCTGCCCGCCGTTGGCCAATGCCACCACCTGCGCCTTCGAGCTTTGCGCCTGCAACAGGTACGAGGCAAAATCCGGCGCGTTCAAGGGATGCCGCACACTGCCGGCCACCGTGCCGCCCAGCGCCTTCACAGCCTTGACCGTGTCGGCTTCCAGCGAATGGCCAAACGCGTAGTCCACCGTGATGAAGTACCAGGACTTGCCGCCCGCCCGCACCGTGGCCTTGGCGCCACCGGCCGATTGCGAATACGTGTCGAACATCCAGTGAAAGCCGACGGGCGAGCATTCCTTGTTGGTCAGCGCCGTCGTGGCCGGACCCGAGAACATCACCACCTTGTTCTTTTCGCGCGCGATGCCTTGCACGGCCAGCGCCACCGCCGAATTGGTCAGGTCGGCAATGGCCGTGACGCCATCGCGGTCGAACCATTCGCGCGCTTTCGCGGCGCCCACGTCCGCCTTGTTCTGGTTGTCGGCCGACACCAGTTCGATCTTCATGCCCTTGCATTCCGCGGCCAGGCAGTCATCGATGGCCAACTGCGCCGCCGCCACCGAACCGGGCCCGCCCATCCCGGCATACGTGCCGGACATGTCCGTCAGGATGCCGATTTTCACTGGCGGCTTGTCGGCCGCTTGCGCCTGGCTTACCAATATTGCGCCCAGACACAAGCCTGCGGCCAGCCCGCGTGCGTGCAATTTCATGGATTTGTCTCCTGAGTGTTATGCGCTGATTGATAGCGTGATGCCGTCTTTGCGGCCTGCGACTCCCAGGGCAATGCCCCGAGGCCTGCCGGCCCAGTGTAGATGTGTGAAAATCAACAAGCAACACCAGAAATGCACATTCCTTGTGCATTAATGCACAGCGCAAAAAGGCCGCCCCAAGCCCGTGGGCGCGCGGATCCGGAGATCGAAATCGTGTTGGATTGGGACAGCCTGCGGTACTTCCTGGAGGTGGCCCGCACCCAGCGGGTCAGCGCGGCCGCGCGCAAACTCGGGGTCGAGCACACCACCGTGTCGCGCCGCATCCGCGCGCTAGAAACCGAACTGGATACCCTGCTGTTCGAAAAGTCGCGCAGTGCGGGGTTTGTGCTGACGGACGATGGCCAGCGCCTTTTCGTTCACGCCGAGCAGATGGAAAGCACGGTGCACACCGCGCGCGAGAACTTGTCGGGCATCGGCCAGGCCCTGTCCGGCCATTTGCGTATCGGCGCCACCGAGGGCTTTGGCAGTTATGTGCTGACGCCGCTGGCGGCGGACTTCCAGCGGCGCTATCCCCACATCACCTTGGACATTTTGCCCGTGCCGCGCTTTGTCAGCCTGTCCAAGCGCGAAGCGGATCTGGCCATCACCATTGAACGGCCGCAGCGCGGCCCCTACGTGTGCAGCAAGCTGTGCGACTACACGCTGCGCCTATACGGCACGCCGGGTTATCTGGCCCGCCACGCCCCCATCGAGACGCGCGCCGACCTGGCGCATCACACCTTCATCGGCTATGTGGACGAACTGCTGTTCAGTGAACGCCTGCGTTACCTGGAAGATGTGCTGCCCGCCAGCAATGTGGTGCTGCGCAGCACCAGCGTGGTCGCGCAGTACCACGCCGCGCTACAGGGCCAGTCGCTGGCGGTGCTGCCCTGCTTTATCGCCGCCCAGGACCCGCGCCTGAAGCCGGTGCTTCAGACCGAAATCGAAATCACGCGATCGTTCTGGATGTATTGCCACGAAGACCTGCGCAAGCTCAAGCGCGTGACGGTGCTGTGGGAATTCATCCGCAAATCGGTGCTGAAAAACGCCGACCTGCTGGCGGGCAAGCGCGGCACGATGAAGTACCTGCCCTGACGCGAAGCGGGGGCCAGATAGGCCCCCGCTTCGTTGCAGCGTTATCGGCACTCAGGCCGGCTTGGCGTCCTTGGGTGCCTTGACCCGCAGGCGGCGCATCAGCAGGAACACGGTCAGCATCGCCACCGCGCCGTGAATCGCCCACACCCCCACGCCGAAACTGAGCTTGCCGTTGGAAATCCAGGCGCGCGACAGGTTGATCAGGTTCATATAGAGCAAGCCAACCAGGCCTGCGATCAACAGATCGCCCGAACGGCCCAGGCGCGGGTTCACCGCCCCGAGCGGGATCGCCAGTAGCGCCAGGTTCAGCGCGGCCAAAGGCAATGAAATGCGCCACATCACCTGCGACCAGCTGCTGTTCGTGTTGTCCGCCACCAGTTGCATCGTGGCACGGGCTTTCGACGAGCGCTCGGCCGCGGCACGCGCTTCGCCGATCGGGTCGTCACCGGCCTTGCTTTCCAGGCGCAGACCATATTTGTTGAAATGCACCAGGCGGATTTCGGGCGTGCCCGGCTTCAGGTCGTAGCGATGGCCTTCGCCCAGCACCAGGAAGCGGTCGCCATTGGGCAGCGTTTCGCTGTGCGCGCTGCTGGCCGTCAAGACGCTCAGCCACTCAGGGCCGGTTTCACGCGCGAACACGTTGCCCAATTCATCCGTCGGCGTAACCGGGTCTTCAGAGAAAAATACGCGATTGCCGCCCGACGATTCGGCGAACTGCCCCGCCGTGACCTTGGACAGATCCGAGCGCTGCTCGAAGCGTTCATGGTATTCGCCGATTTGCCGATACGCCCAGGGCGCGGCCACCAGCGTCAAGCCCGCCACGGCCAGCGCCACAGGCACGGCAACGCGCAGAACGGGCTTTAACCAGTCGGCCAATGACAAGCCGCTGGCAAACCACACCACCATTTCGGATTCGCGGTAATTGCGCGTGACGGTCGTCAGCACGGCAATGAAGATCGACACGGCCAGGATGGTCGGCAAGGCGGTGATCGTGGACAGCGCGGCCAGCACCAGGACGACGTCGGCTCCGATGTTGCCGCCCGCTGCTTCACCCAGCAGGCGCACAAGAAGCACGCTGAGCCACACGATGAGCAACGTGGAAAAGACAACGCCAGCGTGACTGGTGATCTCGCTGACGACAGAGCGTTTAAATAGAGACATGGGAGAATATGCGGGATAATCGACCGCATCATACACAGACGCACACGGGAAACCCTCATGGAATTTAGCACACAGACCACTGCTTCCCTGCACCAGGTTAAAACCGCCGCCCTGGCTGTCGGGGTGTACGCGGACGGCGTGTTGAGCCCCGCCGCGGACATCATCGACCGCGCTTCCAACGGCGCCGTGCGCGCCGTGGTCAAGACCGAGTTCCGCGGCCGCGCCGGTTCCACGCTGACGCTGCGCACCCTGCCCGGCGTGACCGCGCAGCGCGTGGTGCTGGTGGGCCTGGGCAAGCAGGAAGAGTATTCGGCCCGCGCCCACGCGTCGGCTGAACAGGCATTCGCCTCGGTCTGCGTGGCTGCGCAACTGACGGAAGGCGTGTCCACGCTGGCCGCCAACCCCATTGCCGACGTCGCCATCATTGCCCGCGCCCGCAGCGCCGCCATCGCGGCCGGCGGCGCCACCTATCATTACGACGCCAGCTTCGGCAAGCCTGATCGCGACGCCCGCCCAAAACTCAAGAAGATCGTGCAGATCGTCGAGCGCGCCGACGCCGCCCAGGCCCAGAAGGGCCTGCGCGAAGGCGCGGCCATCGCCAACGGCATGGAGCTGACCCGCACCCTGGGCAACCTGCCCGGCAACATCTGCACGCCCACCTACCTGGGCGACACGGCCAAGCGCCTGGCGCGCGAATTCAAGTCGCTGAAAGTCGAAGTGCTGGACCGCAAGCAGGTCGAAGCGCTGGGCATGGGTTCGTTCCTGTCGGTGGCTCGCGGCTCGGCCGAAGCGTTGCGCTTCATCGTGCTGCGCCACGCCGGCGCCAAGGCCGCCAAGAAAGGCGCCAAGAATGCGCAAGGCCCGATCGTGCTGGTCGGCAAGGGCATCACGTTCGACGCCGGCGGCATCTCGCTCAAGCCCGCCGCCACCATGGACGAAATGAAGTACGACATGTGCGGCGCAGCCAGCGTGTTGGGCTCGTTCCGCGCCCTGGCAGAGCTGGAACTGCCGCTTGACGTCGTCGGCCTGATCCCCGCCTGCGAAAACCTGCCGAGCGGCACCGCCAACAAGCCGGGCGACGTCGTCACCAGCATGGCCGGCCTGACCATCGAAATCCTGAACACCGACGCCGAAGGCCGCCTGGTCCTGTGCGACGCCCTGACCTACGCCGAACGCTTCAAGCCGGCGGCCGTCATCGACATCGCCACGCTGACCGGTGCCTGCGTCGTTGCCCTGGGCAACGTCAACAGCGGCCTGTTCTCCAAGGACGACGCCCTGGCCGACGCCCTGGCGGCTGCCGGCCGCAAGTCGCTGGACACGGCATGGCGCATGCCGATGGACGACGCCTACCAAGATCAGCTGAAGTCCAACTTTGCCGACCTGGCCAACATCGGCGGCCCCCCGGCCGGCGCGGTCACCGCCGCCTGCTTCCTGTCGCGCTTTGCCAAGGCTTACCCGTGGGCGCACTTGGACATCGCCGGCACCGCCTGGCGCGGCGGCAAGGACAAGGGCGCTACGGGCCGCCCCGTGCCGCTGCTGATGCAATACCTGCTGGATCAGGTTTGAAACCTTCGCAACGGAAACGGGCATGACGCGGATCGATTTCGCCTTCGGCGCGCCCGACCGCTTGCGCATGGCCTGCCAGGTCGTGCGCAAGCAATTTTTGGCGGGCCAGCGGCTGGTGGTGTACTGTAAAGACGGCTCGCGGCTGGCCGCTTTCGACCGCATGCTGTGGGCGTTCGACGACACCGCCTTCATCCCGCACGTGCTGGCCAACGACCCCCTGGCGCCTGAAACGCCGGTTGTGCTGACCGCAGGCGATCCGCAGCAGGCCGCCCAGGCGGCCCAACCCAACGCGGGTGCCGACGCGCCCGCGCTGTGGCTGCTGAATCTGGACAACGACAGCCCGCCGGGTTTCGACACCTTCGAACGCGTGCTTGAAATCGTGTCGGACGACCCTGACGACAAGCAGGCCGCTCGCCAGCGCTGGCGCACGTACCAGAACGCAGGCCATACGCCGCAAAGCCACGATCTCAGCCGCCAACAGGCCGGCGGTTGACCCGCCCAATCCGTCCGGTGGGCCCTGCGCCCACTGCGGCAATCTGATATTCGGGAGCCCCCATGCCCTCTCGCCCCAACGACCCTGGCATTCCCACCCTGACTCAACGGGCCGAACCGACGTTGTACGCGCCGCCGGCCCCTGCCGATGAGCCCGACGCCCCGGTGCTGACCGAGCTGGCCGACGACGCCGGCGCTGCCGACCCCGACGACGCCTTCCCCTTGCTGACGGACATCGCCGACGACAACGGGCAGGACTGGAACGTGGATGAAGCGCCCGCCGTTCATTCGGCCGCCACGCAAGCTTCCGCTGCCGCGCTGCCTGACCCGTCGGTCGTGACGGCCCGCCTGCAAGCCGAAGTCGAACAGCTGATGCGCCGCGCGCTGGCCGACGCCATCGAGCAGATCCAGACGCGCATGGACGCTGAATTACCGGGTATCGTTTCCCGGGTATTGAATGAAGTCCGACCCGGCTGAAACCGGCACTTTGCCGCAGGTGTAAATCTTCCAAAAACTGGATTCTTCAGGGAACTGTAAGGTATCCTTCCCATCTAAGCTTTCAAGCTATCTTTTTTGGCGCATACAGGAGTTCTCCATGAACGAATATCGTCCGTCCCCTTTTAATCGTTCCGGCGCAGTCGCTGGCGCGCCGGGCGAGGTCGCTCGCAACCAGGTCCTGCGCAACACTTATTGGCTCTTGGCCCTATCGCTGATTCCCACGGTGCTGGGTGCGGCGGTCGGCATGTACACCGGCATCAACCGCGTCATGGGCGCCAGCCCGGGCCTGTCCGCCATCGTCTTCCTGGTGGGCGCGTTCGGCATGATGTTCGCCATCGAGAAAAACAAGAACAACTCGATGGGCGTGGTGCTGCTGCTGGCCTTCACGTTCTTCATGGGCATCATGCTGTCGCGCCTGTTGGGCTTCGTCATGGGGTTCAGCAACGGCTCGCAGCTGGTCATGACGGCGTTCGGCGGCACGGCAATCGTGTTCGGCACGATGGCCACGCTGGCCACCACCATCAAGCGCGATTTGTCCGGCATGCAGAAGTTCCTGTTCATCGGCGCGGTCGTGATCCTGATCGCGGCGCTGGCGAACATCTTCCTGCAACTGCCCGCGCTGATGCTGACCATCTCGGTCATGGCCATCCTGGTGTTCTCGGCCTTCATGCTGGTTGACCTGCAACGCGTGGTCAATGGTGGTGAAACCAACTACGTGTCGGCCACCCTGGCCATCTACCTGGACGTCTACAACGTCTTCTCGAACCTGCTGATGCTGCTGGGCATCTTCGGCGGCAACCGCGAGTAATCGCGCACCGCCAGTCCGGTCCAAAGGCCTACATTCACGTGTAGGCCTTTTTCTTTTGGAGCGCTACCGATGCAAGACCGCCGCCGCTTCCTCCAGACCGCCGCTTGCGCCGCCCTGCTGGGGCCAGCGGGCGCCGTGCAAGCACTCAGCATGAAGCAAGCCATGTTGACCCGCGCCATTCCGTCCTCCAAAGAGCAGATTCCGGTGATCGGCCTGGGCACGGCGGACACCTTCAACGCGTCGCCCGATGACCCCGCCGCCATGGCACCGCTGGCGCAGGTGCTGGAGGTGTTCACCAAAGAAGGCGGCACGCTGATCGACACCGCCCCCAGCTACGGCCAGGCCGAGGCCGTGGTGGGCGCACTGCTGGCCCGCCAGGCCGCCACGGCGCCCCCGTACTTTCTGGCCACGAAGATCGGCGCGCAAGGGCGGGAGGCCGCGATGGGCCAGATCCGCGAGTCCCAACGGCGCTTGAGGCGTGACAAGCTGGACCTGATCCAGGTGCACAACCTGATCGACACCCGCAACCAACTGGCCCTGCTGCGCGAACTGAAGCAGCAAGGCGTCACGCGCTACATCGGCATCACGCACTACACGGACTATGCCCATGACGAGCTGACCGAACTGGTCGAACGCGAAAAGCCCGACTTTCTTCAGGTGAACCTGTCCGTGGGCGCCCGCAGCGCCGAAAAGCGCCTGTTGCCGGCCTGCCAGGCCAACGGCGTGGCGGTGCTGATCAACCGCCCGTTCCAGGACGGCGCGCTCTTTCGGCAGGTCAAGGGGCGCCCCCTGCCCGCTTTGGCCGCAGAAATCGGCTGCACCTCCTGGGCACAGATCTTTCTGAAATTCATCATCGGGCATCCGGCCGTCACCGCCGTCATCCCCGCCACGTCCAAGCCCGCCAACATGGCGGACAACGCGCTGGCCGGGTTCGGGCGGCAGCCCGACGCCGCGCTGCGCGACCGCATCGCGGCCCTGCTGGCTTAAGGCCATGGCCTGGGCCGGGCTTGAGCCCGCGCGCGCGCGCATTGCACGAACGCTGGGCATCCAGGACGCCGACATCGCCCCGGCCGCCTGCGGCTTCGCGTTCTTTTTCTTTTTGTTCTGCGGCTATTTCATGCTGCGCCCCATCCGCGAAACCATGGGGATCCAGGCGGGCGTCAACCAGCTGCAATGGCTGTTCACCGCCACCTTTGTCGCCACGCTGGCGGTCGTGCCGATGTTTGGCGCCCTGTCCGCCCGCGTCCCGCGCGCCACCTTGCTGACCTGGGTGTACAGCATTTTTGCGCTGACCATGGCGGGCTTCGCGGCCCTGTTGTACCTGCAACCGGGCAGCGTCTGGGCGGCGCGTGCATTCTATGTGTGGCTGTCGGTCTTCAACCTGTTCGTGGTGTCGATCGCCTGGAGCTTGATGGCGGACGTGTTCCGGATGGACTCCGCCAAACGCCTCTTTGCGCTGATTGCCGCGGGGGCCAGCGCGGGCGGGTTGTGCGGCCCGTTGCTGGGCGCCCTGCTGGCCGGCGCGCTGGGCCCGGCCGGCTTGCTGCTGTTATCGGCGCTGCTGCTGACCGCCACGCTGCCGCTCAAACAATGGTTGTTGCGCTGGCGGGCCGCCACACGCCCCGAGACCGGGCGGCAAGACATGCAGCGTCCCATCGAAGGCGCGCTGCTAGCCGGCATCCTGCGCATTTTCCAGTCGCGCTATCTGCTTGGCATTTCGCTGCTGGTGGTGTTGCTGGCCACGCTGAACACCTTTCTGTACATGGAGCAGGCGCGCCTGGTGGCCGATACCTTTCCCGACACGGCCCAGCGCATCCGCGTGTTCAGCGCGCTGGACGTTACCGTGCAGACGCTGGCGCTGCTGTCGCAGCTGTTCATCACGGGTCGCGTGGCCACCCGGCTGGGGGTGCGCTTTCTGTTGACGGCGGTGCCGCTGGCGGTGGGGCTGTCGTTCCTGTTCCTTGCCGCGTTTCCGGTCTTTGGCGTCCTGGCCGCCGCGATGATCCTGCGCCGTGCCGGCGAATATGCGCTGATCCGGCCGGGCCGCGAAATGCTGTTCACGGCGGTGCCTGCCGAAGACAAATACAAAACCAAGAACGTCATCGATACGGTCGTCTACCGGGGCGGCGACGCGGCCAGCGGATGGGTCAAGGCCGGCGTCGACATGCTGGGCCATGGCGCGGCGCTGATCGCGCTGCTGGGCGCCGCGGTGGCGCTGGGCGCGGCCGCCGTCGGCTATGGGCTGGGCAAGCGGGCGGATGCCAGGCCTTGGCAGGACCAAGACAAGGACAACAACAAGGACAACGGCAACGACAAGGACAACGACAAGGACAACGGCAACGACAAGGACAACGACAAGGACAAGGGTCAAATCCCTTAGGTTTTCTTGAACACCCATGTTATTGAAGCAAACGGATTCTTTGGGCCTGCCGCGCACAATGGCGCAGCTCTCAACGCCTGGGGAATCGTCATGAAACGCAACGCCTGCCTTGCCGCCCTGCTGCTTTGCCTTGCCGCGACCACCGCGCAAGCCGACTATCCGGAACGCGCGATCACCCTGATCGTGCCAGCCGCCGCCGGTGGCAACGCCGACATCACCGCACGCTTGATCGGACAAGAAATGAGCCGACAGCTGGGCCAGCCCGTCGTGGTGGAAAACCGCGTTGGCGCGGGTGGCCGCATCGGCACGCAGGCCGTGGTTCGCGCCCCTGCCGACGGCTACACCATCGGCTACGCGCACGTCGGCACGCTGGTGTTGCATCGCTTCCTGTTCAAGCAACAGCTCTACAACCTGGACCGCGACGTAACGCCGATCGGCTTGGTGGCCGAAACGCCCAACGTGATCGTGGTGAATGCCGCATCGCCCTATCGCGACTTAAAGAGCTTTATCGAGGCCAGCCGCGCCCAGCCGGACCGCTTGACCATGACATCGGCCGACCCCGGCACCACCAGTGAAGTCGGCGTCAAGCTGTTCATCGCCCAGACAGGCGCCGCCGTGCGCCAGATCCCTTACAAGGCCACGGCCGCGCAGTTGTCGGATCTGTTGGGCGGCCACGTGGACGCCATGATGGAAAACCTGCCGCCCTTGATCGGCAACCTGAAGGACGGCCGACTGCGCGCATTGGCCGTCACCACCAAGTCCCGCGCGGCGTCCAACCCCGACGTGCCGACGGTGGCCGAACAAGGGTATCCGGCCTACGAGCAGTCTGCCTGGAGCGCGCTGATCGCACCCGCCGGCACGCCCCCCGCCGTGATCAGTCGATTGAATGACGCGATGAACAAGGCACTGCAATCGGACAACGTCGCCAAGGAACTGCGTAGCCGGTCGCAAGAGCCGCTGGGCGGCACGCCGCAGGACGTCCAAACCCAAATTCGCAAGGAGCTGCCCAAATGGGAAAGCATCATCAAGGCCGCCACGCTGGATTGACCGGCGCGCGCCCCGCCACCAGAGCCGCCGGAGCCGAAGCATGGTCCGCGTAAGCCGGGAAGACTTCTCTGTTGCCGCCGCGACCAATGACTCGGCTTATCGCCGCGTCACCGTGCCGGTACTGCGCATCGAGGCCGGACCAGGCCCGGCCGTGGCCTTGATTGCCGGCGTGCATGGCGATGAATGGGAAGGCCAGGCCGCCATCCTCGACCTGTGGCAGCAACTTCCCGGCATGCTGCAACATGGCACGGTATACCTGCTGCCGGCCGTCAATGCCGAGGCCTCTCTGGCCGGCACGCGTCTGTCGCCCAGCGACGGCGGCAACCTGAATCGCGCGTTCCTGGGCGCGCCGGCGCGCGGCTATACGGAAAGCGTGGCGGCGGCCCTGGAAGCACGGCTGCTGCCCCGCATCCAGGCCATGGTCGACGTGCATAGCGGCGGCGCCTCGCTCTGCTACCTGCCTTCATCGGTGATCACGCGTTACGGCAACGACGCCTATGACGAACGCCTGCCAGCCCTGGCCCGCGCGTTCGGCTTTCCCGACTGTGTGTTCTTTCGCGGCAACGAGGCAGGTTCGATGCCCGCCGCCGCCAGCCGCCACGGCGTGCTGCGTCTAAGCGCCGAAATCGGCGGGGGCAGGCAGACGCGCGGCGCGCTGGTCGACGGCTGCCGCGATGGCTTGCTGGGCTGCCTTGCCGAACTGGGGCTATTGCCCGCCCCCCCTGTTCCGGCGAATCGGGACGTCCGCCTCTATGACCTGGACGCGCCGGCCGCCACGCTGCGCGCCGGCGAACCCGGCGTGTTCGTGCCCGGCGTCGAGCTTGGGCAGGTGGTGACGGCGGATCAGCCGATCGGCCGCCTGATTGAACCCGCGCGCCCGGATATCCCCGCGCGGCCGCTCTACGCGCCGCAAGCCGGCACGGTGGTTTGCCTGCGCGCCATCGCGCGCAGCGACGACGGCGACTGCCTGCTGCAAGTGGCCCCCGCCCTACCCCTGGACTCCCTAGCGTCAAAATACTGACTATGCAGATGAACCCCAGATTGACCGACCTGCGCTGCATCCGCTGCGCTGCCCTGTGGGCGCCCGGCGACTACGCCGAAGGCTGCCCCAGCTGCCTTGCCGCCGGCCACCCCGCCACGCTGGAATGCCGCTACGACGCCACGGAGAGCGGCAACGTCATGCCACTGCCCGTTCTTCAAGCGGTGACCTTGGGCGAAGGCGATACGCCTTGCCTGGAGGCGCCCGATCTTGCCGACGCCGAAGGCATCGGCAAGCTATGGCTCAAGTGCGAAAGCGCCAACCCCACAGGCAGCCACAAGGACCGCATGGCGGCCCAGTTGATATCACGGGCCCTCTTGGCCGGGGCGACGCGCGTGGCAGCGGCTTCCAGCGGCAACGCCGGGGTGTCGATTGCGGCCTACTGCGCCGCCGCCGGCTTGCAGGCGGATATCGCCATTACCCAAAACTGCCCGCCCTTGCAGCGGGAAGCCATGGAACGCTTCGGCGCCCGTCTTCGCGCGTTCGAAGACAGCCTGGCGCGCTGGCCCTACGTTGAGGATCTGTGCCGCAACCATGGCGCGTTCGCGGGCACCAATTATCTGAATCCCCCCGTCGGCACGCATCCCTATGGCGTCGAAGGCTACAAGCCCATCGCCCCCGAAATCCTGAACGTTTGCGCCACGCCCACCGACATCATCGTGCCCACCGCGCGAGGCGATCTGCTGTGGGGCATCTTGCTGGGCTGGCAGCATTTGCTGCAAAGCGGACGCATCGCGCGCCTGCCTCGCCTGCACGCCGTCGAGCCCTATGCACGCCTGTCGCGCGCGCGCGCAACGGGCGATGCGCGCGGCCTGTGGGAAAGCGCCACCCAGCAATATTCCATCGCGGGCGGAACCTGCACGTTGCAATCACTGGAAGCCTTGGCCCGCTCGGGCGGCACCCCGGTGGACGTTTCCGATGCCGCTGCCGCTGCCGCGCAACAACGGCTTGAGCGCCGGGGCATCAGCACCGAACTGTCATCGGCCGCGGCGTTGGCGGCGGTGTCGCAGCTACGCCGCTCGGGCGTGCTGGACGCTGAATCGTCAGTGGTGTTGATGTTGACATCCGACGGGCGCCGGGGCTGACGGCCCCCACTGGCCGGACTGACGTCGGGCCGCTACGGGGCAGAAGACTTCGGCCACGCGCCGAGGCTGAAATTCCCGGCCTGCAACGACGTCAAATCAAACGCCGAACCGATCCACCAGCGGGGCCAGCGCGCCGCGCAGGCAAGTGGCCCAGAATTTCCCGGCTTCGGACAAGGGCCGGCTGCCATGCAGAATCATGTGGCATTCAAAATGCACGGATGCCGTCAGCGGGCGATAACACAGCCCCGCGGCTTCCATGCCCACCGCCGTCGCGGGGTTGGCGATGCCGACCCCGTGCCCGGCCAAGGCCAACTGGCAGACGGTGCTGGAATACGGAGTTTCAATCGCCACCTTCAGGCTGTGACCCGCTTGCCGCAACAGCGCATCCAGGCGCTTGCGCGACCCGTCCTCGGCGTTCAAGGCAATCACATCGACGTCGGCCAGTTGCGCAAAGTCCACCTGTTCCAGGCGCGCCAGCGGGTGTCCGGCGGGAAACACCGCCACCGCGCGCAAGCTTGCCAGCCGATGGCCGCGCAAGCCTTCCAGTTCGGATTCGTCCGCCACCACCGCCAGGTCCAGCTCGCCCGACACCACCATGTCGCGCAAGGTATTGGAGTCGCGGATTTGCAGGTACAGCGGCGTGTCGGGATAACGGGTGCGAAAGCGCGAGATCGACTCGCTGACGATAGCCCCGCCGTAGGCATGGATGCAGCCGATGCGAAGCCGCGGTTGCGCGGCCCCGCGTATGGCCCGGATCTTGCGGCCCAGGCTTTCCAGGCCGACGTTCAGGCGGCGGATTTCTTCGTAGAGCAAAGTGGCTTCGGGCGTGCGCTGCATGCGTTGGCGCACGCGTTCGAACAGGCGCAGTTCAATGCTGGCTTCCAGCGCGGCCAAGGTGGCGCTGACCGTGGCGGGCGACACATCCAGTCGCCGTGCCGCAGCCGTCACGCTTTCCGTTTCGTAGACGGTGCGAAAGGTCTCGACCTGTTTTAGCGTGAAGGTCATGTGCCGCGCCGCGCGCTAGATGCGTTGCAGGTCCATCAGGACGCGGCGGGTCGACAAGGGGCGACCGGCCAGGATCTCGGCCAGGCGCTCGCGCAGGTCACGCCGCAGCGCGGGCTCGATCGTGGTGTCGTCGAAATCCGGCGCTTGTTCATCCACGCCATAACCCGTTTCGCGCAACAGCGTCCATTCAAAGCGGCGCAGCGCGCCGGCGGCACGCGTACCGTTGGACAGCTGCTGCAACGCCATGTCGTAGGCGTCGAACAGCAAGGGGTGCGCGTCTTCGCGAGGCAGCAAGCGCAGCAGTAGCTCGTTCATGTACCAGGCGGACATCAGCGCTGTGCCCGTCAGCGGACGGATGCCAGCGATCTCGGCGCGCGTCAGTGTCTTGACTTCGCCATTGCCGGTCCAGGACAGCAGCAAGGGCTGAAAGGCCGACAACACAGGACGCAGCACCGAATAAGGGCGCTTGGCGCCCTTGGCGACCATGGCCACACAGCCATGATCGCGGGAAAAAGTCTGAACAATAAGGGAAGTTTCACGCCACGCGGTGGCGTGCAACATAAAGCCCGGGCGATCCTGGACGCGAGGCGCCCGTCTACTCATAACCCAGATCGCGGAGCGCACCCTCGCGGTCGGACCAGCCCTTGCGCACCTTGATGTAGACCTCCAGGTGCACGGGCTTGTCCAGCAGCTTGGCGATGTCTTGCCGCGCCTCCGTGGCGATACGCTTCATGTGCATGCCGCCCGCGCCCAGCAGAATCGGCTTGTGGCTGTCGCGCTCGACCACCACGCAGGCGTTGATGCTGGCGCCCTTGGCGGTTTCTTCCCATTGCTCGATGACAACGGTACAGCCGTAGGGCAGTTCGTCGCCGACCAGGCGGAAGATCTTCTCGCGCACCAGTTCGGCGGCGATGAAGCGCATGGGGCGGTCGGTCAGGGTGTCTTCTTCGAACATCGCCTCGCCTTCCGGCAGGCGCGTGGCGATTTCTTCCAGCAACTGGTCCAGCTGCTGCTTCTTGGTGGCGCTGACGGGCACCACGGCGCCAAAGGGGTGCAGCGCCATGATCTTGGAGACGAACGCGAACAGGTCGTCGCGATTCTTCATTTGGTCGATCTTGGAGACGACCAGAATGGTGCGCTCGGGGTTCGGCAACAGCGGCAACAGCTTCGCATCGCCTTCGGACCATTTACCGGCTTCCACCACGTGCACCACCACGTCGACGTCGGCCAAAGCCTGCGTCACCACGCGGTTCATCATGCGGTTCATGGCGCCGCCATGACGCGTCTGGAATCCCGGGGTATCAACGAAAACGAATTGCTCGTGCTCGCGAGTCAGCACGCCGTGGATACGGTGGCGCGTGGTCTGCGCCTTGCGCGACACGATGGAGATCTTGGAACCGATCAGGGCATTGGTCAGCGTGGACTTGCCCACATTGGGACGGCCAACGATGGCAACAAAGCCGGTACGAAAAGGGGTATCGCTCATTTAGTCTCTTGAGCCACTGCCACGGGCAGCGACAATTGCGCGGTTTTGCGCGCCTTGCCCGACTTGCGGGCAGCCTTGGTGGCGGGGCTGATAGCCAGCGCAGCCTCCAAAGCCAGCTTGGCCGCCGACTGCTCGGCGGCGCGGCGGCTGGCGCCGGGCGCCGTAACCTTGATCTCGAGCGCCGGGATGGCGCACTCGACTTCGAACTGCTGGCTGTGGGCCGCGCCATGCGTGGCCACCACCGTGTACAACGGCAGCGCCAACTTGCGGCCTTGCAGGAATTCCTGCAGCAAGGTCTTGGCGTCCTTGCCCAGCGTTTTTGGGTCAACCGAGGCCAACACCGGTTGGTACTGGCGCACGATCACGCGGCGCGCGGCCTCAAAGCCCGCATCCAGGAAGACGGCGCCAAACAGCGCCTCGACCGTGTCCGCAAGAATCGACGGCCGACGGAAGCCACCGCTTTTCAATTCACCTTCGCCCAGGCGCAGATACTGCGACAGTTCGAGGCGTTGGGCGATGTCCGCCAGCGAGGCCTGCTTGACCAGGTTGGCCCGCAGCCGCGACAGATCGCCTTCGTCGATTTTGGAATAGCGTTCAAACAGCATCGCCGCCACGACGAAGTTCAGCACGGAATCCCCAAGGAATTCCAAGCGCTCGTTGTGACGCGCACCGTGACTGCGATGCGTCAGTGCCTGTTCAAGCAAGGCTGGATCACCGAAGTGGTGATCCAGGCGGTTTTCTAGCGTGGCTAGCGACATAATCAGTTGAACCGGCCGATGCGGCTGAGATCGCTGAAATTCATCCAGATGAAGAACGCGCGTCCGACGATATTGGCCTCGGGTACGAAGCCCCAATAACGGCTGTCCGCGCTGTTGTCCCGATTATCGCCCATGGCGAAATAACTGCCTTCGGGTACTTTGCAGCGTACCCCATTGCGGCTGTATTGGCAGTTTTCGCGGTGAGGAAATTGCCACATGGGCGAATAATCCTGCGACTTGTTCTCATCTAGCAGGATCTTGTGCTCAACGTCGCCCAACTTCTCTTTATATTGTGCGATATACGACACACGATCCGGCTCGAAGTAGTCGCCGTCGCGAACGTGAGGCACCAGGGTGCCGTTCACATACAGTTTTTTGTCCAGATAAGCGATCTCGTCGCCCGGCAGGCCGACCACGCGCTTGATGTAGTCCACGTCCGGATCCACGGGATAACGGAACACGAAGACGTCGCCGCGCTGTGGCTTGCCGATATCCACGACCTTCTTGTCGATCACGGGCAGGCGCAAGCCATAGCTGAACTTGTTCACCAGGATCAGGTCGCCCGATTGCAGCGTCGGCAGCATCGAGCCCGAAGGAATCCGAAACGGCTCGACCACGAACGAACGCAGCATGAACACGAATAGGATGACAGGGAAAAAGCTGACGGCGTATTCCACCCACCAGGGCACGCGGCGCGCCACGTCACCGGCTTCGCGGCGCAGGCGTTCGGCTTCTTGCGCGTCCCCGATCAGGGCCGCATCGTACTGCGCCATTGCCGCTTGGGCCCGCGCTTCACGGCCACGCCGCAGCACCGCCAGATCAAGCACCCAGATAATGCCGGTCAAGACCAGCAGAACAAACAGGATCAGGGCAAAGTTCCAACTCATCAGCTAACCGCCTTCTTTTGGTTCTACTTGTCTTCCACTTGCAGGATGGCCAGGAACGCCTCCTGCGGAATCTCAACGCTACCCACCTGCTTCATGCGCTTCTTGCCAGCCTTCTGCTTTTCAAGCAGCTTCTTCTTGCGCGAGATGTCGCCGCCGTAGCACTTGGCCAGCACGTTCTTGCGCAACGCCTTGACGTTTTCGCGGGCGATAATTTCGGCGCCGATTGCGGCCTGGATCACCACGTCGAACATCTGGCGCGGAATCAGGCCGCGCATGCGGGTCACAACGTCGCGAGCGCGATGGCGCGCGTTGCTGCGGTGGACGATCACGGCCAGCGCGTCGACGCGGTCGTTATTGATCAGCAGGTCCACACGCACGACGTCGGCCGAGCGGTATTCCAGGAATTCATAGTCCATCGAGGCGTAGCCACGCGACACCGACTTCAGCTTGTCGAAGAAATCCAGCACGATTTCGGCCAGCGGAATCTCGTATACCAGGTGGACCTGGCGGCCGTGGTAGCTCATGTTGACCTGCGAGCCGCGCTTGTTATTGCACAGCGTCATCACCGGGCCGACATAATCCTGCGGCATGAACAGCGTGACCTTCACGATCGGTTCGCGAATGTCCTGGATCTTGCCCACTTCAGGCATGCGCGACGGGCTCTCCACGGTAATCACGGAGCCATCGCGCTGCTCGACTTCATACACCACCGACGGCGCGGTAGTGATGATGTCCATGTCGAATTCGCGTTCCAGGCGCTCTTGCACGATTTCCATGTGCAGCAGGCCCAGGAAGCCGCAGCGGAAACCAAAGCCCAACGCTTGCGAGACTTCGGGTTCGAACATCAGCGCGGCATCGTTCAGCTTGAGCTTGTCGAGCGAATCACGCAGCTGGTCGTATTCGGAGCTTTCGACCGGATACAGGCCGGCGAACACCTGGGGCTTCACTTCCTTGAAACCGGGCAGCGCGGACGGCGCGGGCTTGTTGGCCAGCGTGACCGTGTCGCCTACCTTGGCGTCTTCCAGCTGCTTGATGCCGGCGATGATGAAGCCGACCTCGCCCGCCGACAAGTGCGGGCGCTGCTGCGACTTGGGCGTGAACACACCGGTCTGCTCGCACAGGTGGGTGGCGCCGGACGCCATCAGCAGGATCTTGTCCTTGGGCTTGAGCACGCCGTTGATGATGCGCACCAGCATGACCACGCCCACGTAGTTGTCAAACCACGAGTCGATGATCAGCGCTTGCAGCGGCGCTTCCGGGTCACCCTTGGGCGCCGGTACGCGGGCCACGATGGTTTCCAGGATTTCGTCAATGCCCATGCCGGTCTTGGCGCTGGCCAGCACGGCTTCCGACGCATCGATGCCGATGACGTCTTCCACTTCCTGGCGCGCGCCTTCGGGGTCGGCCTGGGGCAGGTCCATCTTGTTCAGCACGGGCACCACTTCCACGCCCAGCTCGATGGCGGTGTAGCAGTTGGCGACCGTTTGCGCTTCCACGCCCTGGGACGCATCCACCACCAGCAGCGCGCCTTCGCATGCCGACAACGAGCGGCTGACTTCATACGAGAAGTCCACGTGCCCCGGGGTGTCGATCAGGTTCAGGTTGTAGACCTTGCCGTCGTTCGCCTTGTATTGCAGGGCGGCGGTCTGGGCCTTGATGGTGATGCCGCGCTCGCGCTCGATTTCCATGGAATCGAGCACCTGCGCCGACATTTCGCGATCCGCCAATCCGCCGCAGCGCTGGATCAAGCGATCGGCCAAGGTCGATTTGCCATGATCGATGTGGGCAATGATGGAGAAGTTGCGAATATGCTGCATGCTTGAAATTATAAGGGACGGAACACTCGGCAATAAGCCGGAAGACGCCGCCGCCTGCGAGGACACGGCTGACGAGAGGGGCGCTGACGGGACGAAACCCGGGCAAAACGAGGGGGCGCCCAAGCGCCCCCTCTTGCGGCAACCAGCCATTTTAGCCGGTCTTGGGCAAATTTTTCTGCCGGTGGGCCGCCCCCGGGTAAAAAGGCGGTCCAACCGGCCGAAGCCGCCCTACTTCGATGCGGGCACCGCGACCCACTGGGTCTGCTCGCCACGGCGGACCAGCAAACCGGCGGAACGGCTCTTGTCCAGCTTGGCCACCAGTTCACCGAACTGCTTGGCGCCGGTGACATCGGTGTCGTTCAGAGCCAACACAATGTCACCTTCCTGCAAGCCCGCCTTGGCCGCCGCGCCCTCGGCAACCTTCACCTGGACGCCGCCCTTGATGCGCAGCTTCTTTTGGACATCGGCCGGTACATCGACCACGCCCAGGCCCAGCGCGTTGGTTACTTCAGGCGCCGGCGCAGCCTTCTTCGCGGCAGCGGCCGCCTTCTCGGTCGGGATCTCGCCCACCTTGACCGACAGCGTCAGGCTCTTGCCCTTGCGCCACACTTGCATGTCAGCGCGCGTGCCGGGCTTGGTTTCGCCGACAATACGGGGCAGATCGGACCAGCGCTTGATCGGCTCGTTGTTGAACTTGAGGATCACGTCGCCCGGTTGCACGCCCGCTTGTTCAGCGGGGCCGTCAGCTTCGACGCTGCTGACCAGTGCGCCTTCGGCCTTGGGCAGGCCGATGGCTTCGGCCACATCCTTGCCCACTTCGCCGATCTGCACGCCGACGCGTCCGCGCGTGACCTTGCCGGTGGCGCGCAGTTGGTCAACCACGCGCATCGCTTCGTCGATCGGGATGGCCAGCGAGATGCCCATGAAACCACCGCTACGCGAGATGATCTGGGAATTGATGCCCACCACTTCGCCGTCCAGATTGATCAGCGGCCCACCTGAGTTGCCGGGGTTGACGGCAACGTCGGTCTGGATGAAGGGCAGATATTCGCCGGTATCGCGGCCGATTGCGCTGACAATGCCGGAGGTCACGGTGGAATCCAGGCCGAACGGCGAGCCGATCGCCAGTACCCATTGGCCCTTCTTCAATTTCTTGGGGTCGCCAATGACCAGCGGAATCATGTCCTTGGCTTCGATCTTGATGAGCGCCACGTCGGTGCGTTCGTCGGTACCGATCACCTTGGCCTTGAATTCGCGGCCGTCGGTCAGCGTGACGTAGATGTCGGTTGCGTCAACCACCACGTGGTTGTTGGTCAGGATATAGCCGTCGGTCGAAATGAAAAAGCCGGAACCCACGCCACGCGGCACGGTGCGCTCTTCAGGCTGGGGCGGCTGCGGACGCTGGCGCGGCATGGGCGATTGCCCACCGCCCGGCGGCTGCAGGTCTGGCCCGAAGAACCAGCGGAACAATTCGTACGGATCACTGCCGCCGCCCGGGCCGGGGCCGCGCACGGGCACCGTGGCGGTCGTGCGGATGTTCACGACCGCGGGGTCCGCTTTTTCAACAATGCCCGTGAAGTCGGGCAGCGCGACCGTCGGGGTCTGCGCTGTCGCAACGGGCACGTAGGCCGTGGACATGAATACGCCCGCCGCCACGGCCACCACAAAGCGCCGGAAAAAAGCGTTCGACACCGTCATTGCTTTCATAAATTACTCCGAAGTTGCTGCTTGCTGCTTGTGGCTGTGGCGTGCGTCACTTGGGGGTGCCGGCCGGCGGTGCGGCCGTTGCCGCGGTCGGCACGTATTCGGTCGCTTGCGCCAGCTGTTCAAGCGTGGCCACGGGCACCTCGCCCACGGCCGTCAGCCAGAAATCAGCAATGCGCGTGCCATACACCGTGATAGAGCCACGCTGCGCGGGGCCCGGCGGGGGATGATGCCCGCGCTCACTGTCATAAGGTTCGATAAACACCGAGATGGCGGCCAGGCCATCGGACAGCACCATCTGGCTGACCGTTGCGCCGCGGCCCATTGATCGCGCCACCTGCATGATGACCTTGAAGCCCTTGGGCGCCGGAATGCGCCACCCCTGGGCCATCAGGTCCACTGGGGTCATCGAGGGTTCCAGCACCTTCCAGTCGCGCGTGCTCCAGCGGGAACTGAGCTGTTGCGGATCCACTTCGGAACCCAGGCGCAGCGACGTGAACGAGACCTGCTCAACCACACCCCGGGCGGCGTTGAGCGTTTGCGCCTTCAGCAGCAAATTCGTTTCAACGTCAGCGCACAGGCGGTAGCCATAACGCAGCTTGTCCAGCGGTTCGATCGTGATCAGGCGGCATTCACGGCCTGCCACCCGATGCAGCTTGGACTCGGTACGGATTTTGTAGTGTTCGGAAAGATTGGCCGGATCGCCCAGCAGCAGGCCGGGAAACCGGTCGCCACGACGGCGCTCGATCAGCACGGTCTTGCGTTCCGGGATCAGGCATTGCACGTCGTCGTTGTGACGCAGGTATTCGCGCGGCTGGCCATCCAGGATCTCAAGGCGCTCGCGCTCGCCGGTGCCGTCCAGCACATGCACCAGGCGCGATGACTGAATCATCTCGCCTTGCTGATACATGAAGACGCCCGCGTAGTCCTGCTTGCGCGCGGCCTGCTGAATGCGGGTCAGCAGTTGGACCACATCGTCCGTGACCGGGGCCGCATCGGCGGCGCGCGCCGGCTCATGGGCGGACAGGAAAGCGGTCAGAAGCGTAGCGGCGAACCATCCCGCGCGATGGGCATGCCAGGAACCTGCGCGCGGCCAACGTGTCGGTAACGCTATCGCCATCAACGTCCTGCTCCGACGTCGAACGACACTTGACGCACCGCGCTGGGGCCCGCCATCTGGCGATGGGCCTCAAGGTAGTCGCGCAGGCCGGCGTCATCGGCGGCGGTGGCGGAAGCGGGCGTGCCGCTGGCATCGGCCAGCACACGCACTTCCGTTGCCGGCGTGCCGGTCAGGTAAGGCTGTGCCACCCAGGCAACGGTGGCAACCGCGGCCGCCACGGCCAGGCCCGACAGGCCGACCCGCAACGGCGAGCGGCGCCGGGGCGCCGCCACAATCGGCAGCTCCGCGTCCAGCGCGCGCGCCAATCGCGATTGGAACGCGGCGCTAGGGGTCAATGCCAGATCGGCATTGCGCAGGGAATCACCGATCAAATGATAGGTGTCCCAGGTCTGACGTCCTTCCTTGGACAACAGACTGGGAAGAATATCGTCGGAATCTTCTCCGTCCATCCAGGCGGAAACCGATTCCTCCCAGGAGGCCTCGGCGATTTCAACGGACTTGGCTGCTGTTTGCATGACTGCCACTCCTTACCAGCGACGCTCGGCATCGGTGCCAAGCAATGGACGCAATTTGGTTGCAATGGCCTCGCGCGCACGAAAAATGCGGGAGCGCACCGTACCAATAGGGCAGTCCATGCTCTGGGCGATGTCTTCGTAACTCATACCTTCGATTTCACGCAGGACAATTGCGGTGCGCAATTCTTCGGGCAATTCCTCGATTGCCGCGTTCACCGTCTCGGCGATTTCGCGGCTGGCGACCATGGATTCCGGCGTGCTTATATCGGTTAGGTTGTCGGTTTCGTTAAAAGTTTCACCGTCTTCCGTTTCTATCGCATTGGGTGCGCTGGGGCGCCGGCCTTGCGAAGCCAGCCAGTTGCGCGCCGTGTTGATGGCGATACGATACAACCAGGTGTAGAAGGCGCTGTCGCCCCGAAACTGGGGCAAGGCTCGGTACGCTTTGATGAAAGCTTCCTGGGCCACGTCTTCGATTTCCGATGGGTCGCGGATCATCCGGGCCAGCAGGCGCAGGATCTTGCGCTGGTACTTCAGCACCAGTAGATCAAACGCCTTTTTATCGCCTCGTTGAACGCGCGCGACCAACTCCGCGTCGACTTCGCGTTCGCTCATGACGCCTCCTGCGGGCGTGCCGCCTGCCGCGCTCGCTGCGCCGTGCCCGTCAGCAGGCATAACCGCCGCCAGGACTCGGGTTGCAACGTCCGCTGCCAGACGGTGAGGGTGATTGTGCTATTTGTAAAGACCGTACTCCCGGTGGGCAAAAGCTGCAAAGTGAGCGTAAGCCAGCGGGGGCCGCGCTGCTGATCCAGCAACCGCGCGTCTTGCCAGCCTTGCGGCTGACGCACCTGCCAACGCCCTGCCCCGGTTGCCGTACGTAATGCCGATACCGGGGACAGGCCGCTCCGTGCCGAGTGTAACAGCCCGGCCGGCACAAGCAGCAGCGCAACGAATGCCCAGCCGCCCATGCCTTGCCAAAGCGCTGCTACCGACGCGCAAGCCGCAGCGGCGGCGCCGGCCACCGCGCACAGGACGTGGCCATTGGCCGGCCGCCCGACGGGCACCCGAAATGACCAGCGCCCTGCCTCGGAGCCTTCCAAATCAGACCCGGCGAACGGCCATCGAGCCGTTGGTGCCGCCGAAGCCGAACGAGTTGGACAGGCCGATGTCGATCTTCATCTGCCGCGCTTCGTTCGCGCAGTAATCCAGATCGCATTCCGGATCTTGATTGAAGATGTTGATCGTGGGAGGGGAAACCTGGTTGTACACGGCCAAGGTCGTGAACACGGCTTCGATGCCGCCAGCCGCGCCCAACAGGTGGCCCGTCATGGACTTGGTCGAATTCACCACCAGTTTCTTGGCGTGATCGCCGAACGCCAGCTTCAGCGCGTCGGTTTCGTTCTTGTCGCCCAGGGGAGTCGACGTGCCGTGCGCGTTGACATACTGGATGTCGTCAGCGTTCAAGCCGCCGTTGCGCAGCGCGTTGATAACGCCGCGACGCGGGCCGTCTTTGTCCGGAGCCGTGATGTGGTGCGCGTCCGAGCTCATGCCGTATCCGGCGAATTCGCCATAGATGCGCGCGCCGCGCTTCTTGGCATGCTCGTACTCTTCAAGGACCAGAACGCCGGCGCCCTCGCCCAGCACGAATCCGTCGCGGTCGCGGTCCCAGGGACGCGATGCCGTTTCCGGGTCATCGTTACGGGTCGACAAGGCGCGCATGGCGGCAAAACCGCCGATACCCAGCGGCGACACGGTCGATTCCGCACCGCCAGCAACCATGACGTCCGCGTCGCCGTATTCGATCAGGCGCGCTGCGTCGCCGATGCAATGCAGACCGGTCGTGCAGGCCGAAACGACGGCGTAGCTGGGACCCTTCATGCCATAGGCAATGGACAAATGACCGGAGATCAGGTTGATCAGCGAACCCGGCACGAAGAACGGCGAGATGCGCCGCGGACCCTTGGCCATGTATTCGACCTGGGTTTCTTCAATGCGCGGCAAACCGCCGATGCCGGAACCCACGATGACACCAATGCGCTCGGCATTGGCTTCGGTGACTTCCAAACCGCAATCACGCCATGCCTGCATCCCCGCGGCCAGGCCGTAATGGATGAACGTATCCATCTGGCGGGCTTCTTTGCTTGAGATATAGGTGCTGATGTCGAAGTCTTTGACTTCGCCAGCAATGTGCGTGGTGATGGCCGAGGGATCGAAACGGGTGATGCGGCTGATGCCAGAACGTCCGTTGACGATATTGTCCCAAGCGGTGGTCAGGTCGTTTCCAACGGGAGAAACAATACCCAGGCCGGTGATGACGACACGTCGCTTCACGGATGACTCCTCAAACAGACAAAAGAAAGGCGGCTTTCGGGATGCGCTGCACGTGTGGCCCGCGCGAAAGCGGGTCGGGCATTACAACGCCCTTCCCGCACGCGGACCACACGGCAAATTCCTGAAACCGCCCCGTTTCCCGGCTGGCCCGAATGTCGGGCAACCGGAACGATATAGGTTGAGCTTACTGCTTACCGTGCGAATTGATGTAGTCAATCGCTTGTTGCACGGTCGTGATCTTTTCGGCCTCTTCGTCGGGGATCTCGGTCTCGAATTCGTCTTCGAGCGCCATGACCAGTTCGACCATGTCGAGCGAATCGGCACCGAGGTCGTCAAGGAAGGAGGATTCGTTCTTGATCTCGGCTTCGTTAACGCCAAGTTGTTCAGCGACGATCTTCTTGACGCGCTGTTCGATGCTTTCCATGCAGATCTCCAATTGGGAAAAATCCCGCGAATTATAGCCAAGCGTAGAGGAAAGCAACGCCTGGCCGTGACAAAAATAACACCGCGCACTGGTTCTGTCGCCCGCAGGCACAGGAATATCGGTATGCGGCGTTTCCGGTTGAACTGCGCGACGGCCTGAGCCGCCTGGTGCGCAATTCGTGATTTATTGCATGTACATCCCGCCGTTGACGTGCAGGGTGGTGCCGGTAATGTAACCCGCTTGCGGCCCGGACAAAAAGGCCACCGCATGGGCGATGTCTTCGGGCGAGCCCAAACGGCCCAGCGGAATCTGTTGCAGCAGCGCCGTGGTCTGGCTCTCAGCCAGCGCGCGCGTCATGTCGGTGTCGATGAAACCCGGCGCAACGCAGTTCACGGTGATGTTGCGGCTACCCAACTCACGAGCCAGGGCACGTGACATGCCCGACACGCCGGCCTTCGCGGCGGCGTAGTTGGCCTGCCCCGCATTTCCGCTGGAACCGACGACCGACGTGACGTTGATGATGCGTCCCCAGCGGGCTTTCATCATGCTGCGCATCACGGCGCGCGACAGGCGAAAAACGGAGGTCAGGTTGGTGTCCAGCACAGCCGACCAGTCGTCGTCTTTCATGCGCATCGCCAACGTATCGCGGGTAATGCCGGCGTTGTTGACGAGGATGTGCGGGCCACCGCCGTCCTTGCCCAGCGCGTCAATCAGCGCGTCGCAGGCTTCGGCGTCGGTCACGTTCAGCACCACGCCACGGCCGCCCAGGGGCGCCAAGGCTTCTGTGATGGCGGCCGCGCCGGATTCCGTGGTGGCGGTTCCAACGACGGTTGCGCCGCGCGAGGCCAATTCCTGGGCAATGGCGCGGCCGATCCCGCGCGTGGCGCCGGTCACCAGCGCGATCTTGCCTTGCAGTTCGATCGAGTTGTCCATGTCTTTAATTTCCGTTAACGACGGCCAACGCGGCTTCAAGTGAAGCAGGATCGGTAATGGCCAGGCCGGTAAGTTCGGGGTCGATACGCTTGGTCAGTCCGGCCAGCACCTTGCCGGGACCGCATTCGATAACGTGCGTGACGCCTTGCGCCTTCATGGCGCGCAGGGTTTCCACCCAGCGCACAGGGTGCCATGCCTGACGCACCAGCGCATCGCGGATCGCGCCAGGTTCCGTGGGCGAGGCCACGTCAACGTTGTTGATGACCTGAATCTGCGGCACGGACACGGTGGCGTTCGCCAATGCGCCGGCCAACACGTCGGCGGCGGGCTTGAGCAGGCTGGAATGGAAAGGCGCGGACACCGGCAGCAGCAGCGCGCGTTTGGCGCCGGCGGCCTTGGCCAGTTCGCAGGCGCGTTCGACAGCGGCCTTGTGGCCGGCGATCACGACTTGCGCGGGCGCGTTGAAATTGACGGCTTCAACCACTTCGCCCTGGGCCGCGGCAGCGCAGGCATTGCGCACCGCGTCATCGTCCAGCCCCAGGATGGCGGCCATGGCGCCGGTACCGACCGGCACGGCGGCCTGCATGGCGTCGGCGCGCACGCGCACCAGGCGCACGGCGTCTTCAAGCGCCAGCGAACCGGCGGCGGTCAGCGCGGCATATTCGCCCAGGCTGTGGCCGGCGACAACGTCCGGCTTGCGACCGCCAGCAGCGGTCCAGGCAGCGTAGAACGCCACGCCGGCCGTCAACATGGCGGGCTGCGTGTTCGTCGTCAGGTTCAGCTGTTCCACCGGGCCCTGCGCGATCAACGCGCCCAGGTCCTGGCCCAGCGCTTCAGAAGCACGCGCCACGGTATCCGTGACGGCAGCGACGCCCGTCCAGGCATCCAGCATGCCGACAGCTTGCGACCCTTGGCCGGGAAAGACAAAAGCAATTTTCATGATTGACCGGTTGGATTGATTCAGTATCTGTGTGGGATGTCAGGCGTGCCCTCGCGGCGGCGGCGCGCGATGCGCCATCCGCCGGGACGCGCACTTACATGCGAGCGAGTACCGAGCCCCAGGTGAATCCGCCGCCCACGCCTTGCATCAGGATGAGCTGGCCGGGCTTGACGCGGCCATCGCGGCGCGCGGCATCCAGTGCCAGCGGCACGCTGGCCGCGGAGGTGTTGGCGTGGCTATCAACGGTAATGACGACTTTCTCGACCGGCACGGCAAGCTTGCGCGCCAGGAAGTTCAAGATGCGCACGTTGGCCTGGTGAGGAATCAGCCAGTCGACGTCGGCGACCTCGATGCCGGCTTCGGCGCAGGTGTCGCGCGCCGAGCGGTCCAGCACGGTGACGGCCTGCTTGAACACCGCTTGCCCGTCCATGCGCAGGAACGGGTCGCCGGTGACGTCGCCATAGGCTACGTTGCCCGCAGCGCTGAGGATCTTCATCTGGCTGCCGTCCGCATGCAACTGCGCGGCCATGATGCCGGGTTCGTCGGACGCCTTGAGCACCACGGCGCCCGCGCCGTCGCCGAACAACACGCACGTACTGCGGTCATTCCAGTCAAGAATGCGCGAAAACACTTCGGCGCCGATCACCAGCGCGCAACGGGCGCGGCCGGCGCGCACGAAGCTGTCAGCGGTGGTCAGCGCATAGACGAAGCCGCTGCACACGGCCTGGACGTCGAATGCCGCCGACCCCTTGGCGCCCAGGTTGGCTTGCACGAGGCAGGCCGTGCTGGGAAACACGAAATCGGGGGTGGAGGTCGCGACGATGATGAGGTCGACCTCGGAGGCGTCCACGCCCGCATCGGCCAGCGCGCGGCGCGATGCTTCCGTGGCGAGCTGGCTGGTCGTGACGCCACGCTCGGCAAGATGGCGCTGGCGGATGCCGGTGCGCTCGACGATCCATTCGTCGGACGTGGCGATGTCGCGCGTCGCCAGTTCCGCTGCCAGTTCGTCATTCGAAACCACGCGTTCCGGCAAGAAGCTGCCGGTGCCCGCGATCGCGGAATATTTCATTGCGGTATCCATCAAGCGGTGTCCCCAGCCACGTTCGCGGGAGGCGTTGCGGCGCCCTCTTCCGACTGAACGCGCTTGGTAATCTGAGCGACCGTCTGAGCGGTGCGCTCCAGCAGTTTACTCACTACGGCTTCGCGGGCTCGTTGCAACGCAAATCCGTAGGCGTAGACATCCGCCGAACCGTGGCTCTTGATGACCACGCCGCGCAAACCCAACAACGCGGCGCCGTTATAGCGGCGGTTGTCGACGCGGTTGCGCAAACGGTTCAGCACCGGCTTGGCGATGGCGCCGGCCAGCAACGTGAAGATATTGCGTTTGAATTCTTCGTGGATGATGCTGGACAGCATCTTCGCAAGCCCTTCGACGGACTTGAGCACGACGTTGCCGACAAAGCCGTCGCAGACGACGACGTCGACCGTGCCCTTGAAGATATCGTTGCCTTCCACGTTGCCGTAGAAATTCAGCGGGCTGCCGCGCAGAAGCTCGGCGGCTTCCTTGACGACTTCGTTGCCCTTGATGACTTCTTCGCCGATGTTGAGCAAGCCCACGGTCGGGCTTTCACGGTGGTCGACGGCTTGTGACAGCGCGGCGCCCATGATGGCGAATTGCAGTAGGTGCTCGGCCGTGCAGTCCACATTCGCCCCCAGGTCCAGCACCGTGGTGGCGCGGCCCGTCTGGTTGGGAATGGACGTGGCGATAGCGGGCCGGTCAATGCCGTCCAGCGTCTTGAGCACGTAGCGTGAAATGGCCATCCATGCGCCGGTGTTGCCCGCGGAAACGCAGGCGTCGGCACGCCCGTCCTTGACGGACTGGGCGGCCAGGCGCATGGAGGAGTCTTTTTTGCGGCGCAGGGCGACCTCGACCGGGTCGTCCATGGTGACGACTTCAGAAGCCGCCACGATTTCCATACGATCGCGCGCAACGTCGCGGTGCTCGGAGAGCGCCGCTTCGATCGCGTCGGGAAGCCCGACCAGCAATAGCCGGGTATCCGGAAATTGCCGGGCGAACTCGATCGCAGCCGGAATCGTGACGGGCAGACCGAAGTCTCCGCCCATACAGTCTATGGCGATGCGTATCACGGGTGCCAGGTATCAGCGTTCAGCCGAATTGGTCCGAGTACGAGTTCGGCCCGGGGGCCTTATTCGTCGGCCTTGGTCTTCAGGACCTTGCGGCCACGATAGAAGCCATTGGGGCTGATGTGGTGGCGCAGGTGCGTTTCACCGGTGTTCGGCTCGATGGCGGTCGACGGAGCAACCAGAAAATCGTGCGAACGGTGCATACCGCGCTTGGAGGGGGACTTCTTGTTTTGTTGAACGGCCATGATGACTCCTAGAAACGGGGCGCATTGTACGCGATGCGGCCCGATGTTGATCTCAATCTTTGTGCTTCAGTTGTTCCAGCACCGCAAACGGCGACGGACGCTTGACAGCGGGTTCTTCAGGAACTTCGCTGACTTTGGCCTGCGCGCCCGGGCATACATCATGCTTGGGCACATACGGAACGCTCAGAATGAGCTCATCTTCGACCTGGGCCAGCAGATCAAAATGATGTGAACCCACCACCTTTTCGGGTTGGTTGGACACAAAACCATTTCCTTCTTCGTCTTCGTCGTCGCTGCCGGCGGAATGACCGTCGGTAACATCACCGTTGGTAAAACCATCGTCAAGGTCGGCTTCAGACTTAACCAGCTGCAAGAGGACTTCGCTATCGACCGGATACACGAACGGCGCATTGCACCGTTGGCATACCAGCACCGGATTCGCCTGCACGTGAACATGCAGAAGCGGCCGGCCAAGCAACAGCCCTGACTTGCCAATCTCACCGCGCACGGACCACGTCACAAGCCCGGCATCGCCCGGCGGTTGTTCGGGTAACCCTTCAACCGCGCGCGTAAACCGCACAAGAGGTATGGTGCCTTGCGCTTGCTTGCCGCTATGGGCAAATGCGAATGCATCGATGCGCTTGATGATCAAATCCTTTGCATTTGCGAGATTCCACCGCACTAAGGCCACTGCACTCAGAGGCTTAAAGCTTTCGCCTTCGCGCTGCAAAAATCCCGCAAAACGTTAGATAATACTGCGACTTACGCTTTAACGTCAAATACCGCATGCCTTCAAAGCCTAGCCTGATCCTCGCTTCCAGCTCGCCGTACCGCAAAGAATTGCTATCGCGCCTGCGCCTGCCCTTTACCGCCGTTTCTCCCGATGTGGACGAAACGCCACAACCGGGCGAAACGCCCGACGCGCTGGCCTTGCGGCTGTCGGTGGCCAAGGCCATGGCCGTGGCGGCGAACCATCCGGGCAGCATCGTTATCGGGTCGGATCAGGTGGCGACCATCGACGGCCAGCCTATCGGAAAACCGGGCGACTTCCCGCGCGCCCAGGCGCAATTGCGGGCCCTGTCGGGCCAGATCGTGGAATTTCATAGCGCGCTGGCGGTTACGGACGGCCAGCGCATCGAGCAAGCCGACATCGTCACGCGTTGCCACTTTCGCCAGCTGTCAGAACGCGCCATCGACGCCTATCTGCGCGCCGAAGAACCCTACGATACCGCAGGCAGCGCCAAGGCGGAAAGCCTGGGTATTGCACTAATGGAAAGCATCCAGAGCGATGACCCGACCGCCATTATCGGGCTGCCGCTGATCGCGCTGACGCGCATGCTGGCGCAGTTTGGCCTGGATCCGCTGGACGCACCGGGCGGGCCGGCATGAGCGGCGCCCTGCACCTGATTCCCGTGGGCCTGGGCGATGCCCCGCCCGAACGCTGGTTGCCCGCCGACGTGCGTGCGCTGGCCGGACGCCTGGACACCTACATCGCCGAAAATGCCAAGACGGCACGCGCCTTTCTCAAACTGATCGGCACCACCCGCCCGCTTCAGGAAATCACGATTCACACTCTGACGGACAAAATTGACGTCGGGCAAATCAACGCCTGGTTGGCGCCGGTCAAGCACGGCGCCGAAATCGGCTTGGTGTCCGAAGCCGGCTGTCCTGCCGTGGCGGACCCTGGCGCAAAAGTCGTGGACGCTGCGCACCGCCTGGGCATCACGGTCAAACCGTGGGTGGGCCCGTCGTCCATCCTGCTGGGTCTGATGGCCAGTGGGCTGGACGGGCAGCGCTTTGCCTTCCACGGGTACGCCCCGGTGGACCCGGCCGAGCGCGCCAAGCAGTTGAAAGCCTGGGAGCAGCATTCCGCCAAGCACAACCAGACGCAGTTGCTGATCGAAACCCCCTATCGCAACGCGGCCATGTTCTCCACCCTGCTGGCCGCGCTGAAAGGCGATACCAAGCTGTGCGTGGCCCGTTCGGTCACCACCGCGGACGAATGGGTGGTCACGCACACCGTGGCCGACTGGAAGAAACTGCCGGCGCCCCAACTCGACAAGCTGCCCACGCTTTTCCTCTATCTGGCCCGCTGACTCATGTTTCGCCTTATCACCACCCTGCTGGCCACGGCAGTGCTGGCCGGCTGCGCCGCGCGTGGCCCGGCCGGCCTGGACCTCGACACATCCATCACCGCCGTCGGCCAGGCCAGCCGCGTACGCAGCATCGTTCTGCACTACACCACGGTCGACGACGCCACCTCGCTCAAGCTGCTATCGCAGGGCAAGGTCAGTTCGCACTACCTGATCAACGACGCCGGGCGCGCCTATCGGCTGGTGGATGAAAATCGCGCCGCATGGCACGCCGGGGCGAGCTCCTGGTACGGCAATATCGCCATGAACAGCACGTCGATCGGTATCGAAATCGTCAACCCGGGCTGGACCGAAGGCGCCGACGGCAAACCCGTCTGGCACGCCTACAACGACCGTCAGGTGCGGGCGCTGACGATCCTGCTGCGCGATCTGATCCAACGCCACGGTGTGGCGCCCGAAAACGTCGTGGGGCATAGCGACATCGCGCCGCAGCGCAAGGTCGATCCCGGCCCACTGTTCCCTTGGAAGGCCCTGGCGGCGGCCGGTATCGGCCGCTGGTACGACGAGGCCGGCGCGGCCCAGCATCTGGCTCGGTTGCAGGCCCAAGGCTTGCCCGACGTGGCATGGTTTCAGCAGCAGTTGCAGCGGCTGGGCTACGCCTGCGGGCAGGACGGCAAGCTGGACCCCGCCACGATCAATACGCTGGCCGCATTCCAGATGCACTACCGGCCCAGCTTGCACGACGGCCAGCCAGACCTCGAAACCGCCTCGATCATGTTTGCAATGCTGTAGGCGCGTCAACGCGCGCGGCGGCGCCACCACGCCACGATGCGCCAGCCTAGCAGCAGCGCCAGCACGGCGGCGTACAAGGCCGGCTGGGTCAGGTCATTCTTGCCCGCCTTGTGCCACCAGTAATGCAACACCGCCAGCAGGCCGATCGCATAAATGGCGCGGTGCAATTGCTGCCAGCGTTTGCCCAGACGGCGCATCGCCCACTGGGTGGACGTAGCCGCCAGCGCCGTCATCAGCACGAACGCTGCAAAACCCACGGTGATGAAGGGACGTTCGCCGATATCCTGCAACATTGCCGCGGGGTCCAGCCCTCGGTCCCACCAGACCCAGGCCATGAAATGCATGGCGCCGTAAAAAAACGCGAACAGGCCGCACATGCGGCGCACGCGCACCAAGGCGGGCTGCCCCGTCAGGCGACGCAGCGGCGTGATCGACAGGGTCACCAGCAGGCAGACAAGCGTCCAGGTACCGGACGAACGAGTCAGGAATTCGACCGGGTTGGCGGTCAGCCCGTTATCCATGCCCAGCCACACCCAGCGCGCGAACGGCGCCAGGCCCAGCAGGAACAGGACCGGCTTGAAGCGCCCGACAGTCTTGGCGGAAAGCTGCGTCTTGGCGGGCGGCGCGGCGGCTCGCCGGGAGGAAACCTCGGACATGGCGTTATTCAGTAATTCGCCTTCAGGTCCATGCCCTGATAAAGCGATGCCACCTGTTCGCCATAGCCGTTGAACATCAGCGTCTTGCGCTTGGGGCTGAACAGGCCGTCTTCGCCGATGCGGCGCTCGGTTGCCTGGCTCCAGCGCGGATGCGGTACGTTCGGGTTCACGTTGGCGTAGAACCCGTATTCCTGGGGCGCCGCCTTGATCCAGGAAGATTCCGGCATCTTTTCCACCAGACGGATCTTGACCAGCGATTTGGCCGACTTGAAACCATACTTCCAGGGCACGGCCAGGCGCAGCGGCGCGCCGTTCTGGTTCGGCAGCACCTTGCCGTAGACGCCAAACACCAGCATGGCCAGGGGGTTCATGGCCTCGTCGATGCGCAACGCCTCGACGTAGGGCCATTCCAGGATCGCGGCGCGCACGCCGGGCATGTTCTCGCGCTGCACTGCCGTGACGAATTCCACGTATTTGGCATTGCCGGTGGGTTCCACCTGCTTGAGCAACTCGGACACCGAATAGCCCACCCACGGAATCACCATCGACCAGCCTTCGACACAGCGCAGCCGATAGACCCGTTCTTCCATGGGCGCCAGCTTGAGCAGATCGTCGATGGAGAATGTGCGCGGCTTGCCCACCTCGCCTTCGACGCTGACCGTCCACGGACGCGTCTTCAGCTTGCCGGCATTGGCGGCAGGGTCGCCCTTGTCGACGCCGAATTCGTAGTAGTTGTTGTAGGACGTGATGTCGGCAAGCGATGTCTGCTTGTCCATGACGCTGAGCGACCCGTTGGGCTTGCCGGTCAGTGTGCCGGCGTCTTGGGCGAACGCGCTGCGCGCAGCCCAGCCGGGCAGCCCCACGGCGGCGGCCGTGAGCCCCGCGCGCAACATGAGGTCGCGGCGCGAACGCCAGACCGCTTCGTCGGTAATTTCGGACGGGGCAATATCGTGGGGCTTGCGTATCAACATCGTGGTCTCCGGTTCACCGACCGTCGGCCGTAGCCGCCGGGTACAAGTCATAGACGCTGCGCCGCCCCATGATATTCCGCGGCGGCGCGCCCCGTGTGCGATCTTTCCCGGATCAGGCGCCGGCCGACACCCGGGGCAGCAGCCATTCACGCACCAGCGGCACGCTATCGAGCACCGCCTGTGGCGCACAACCCTGAAGCTCCTTCACGGTATGCGCGCCATAGGTCACGCCCAGGCCGTGCACGCCCGCATTGACCGCCATCTGGAGATCATGCGAGGTGTCGCCCACCATCACCACGCGAGCGGGGTCCACGTCCAGCTCCTGCATGAGCTCGTGCAACATCGCGGGATGCGGCTTGCTGAAGGTTTCGTCCGCCGTGCGCGTGGCGTCAAACAGCGGACCCAAGCCCGTCGCCGCCAGCGCGCGGGTCAGGCCGACCCTGCTTTTGCCGGTGGCCACCGCCAAGCGCACGTTCTGGTCGGCCAGGGTCCGCAACAGTTCGGGAATGCCGTCGAACAGGCGCAGTTCGGGGTCGCGCAGCAGGTAGTGGGTGCGGTAGCGCTCAAGAAAGCGCGGCATCATCGCCTGCGTCAGCTCCGGCACGGCCCGACGCAACGCGCTTTCCAGGGACAGACCAATCACCCAGCTAGCCTCGGACGCCGACGGCACCGCCAATTCCAGGTCCCGGCAAGCGCCCTGGATGGCGGCCACGATGCTGTGCGTGGAATCCATCAGGGTGCCATCCCAGTCAAAAACGACCAGCGAATACGACGACATAATCAGACCGACTCCAGTTGTTTCAGTATTTTTTGGCAGGCGGGCGGCAGCTCGGCGGTCAGGGTCATGGGCTCGCCGGTGACCGGGTGGGCCAGGGTCAATTGATGAGCATGCAGGAACATCCGACCGAAACCCATGCGCGAAAATTCCGCGCGCACGTCGTCATGCCCGTATTTGTCATCACCCACAATGGGAAAGCCGCTGGCCGCCAGGTGCACCCGGATTTGATGCGTACGACCGGTGCGCAGTTCCGCGTCGACCAGACTGTAACCGCCGAAACGCTGCTTGAGCGTGATGATGGTGTGCGCGGTCTGGCCGTCGGGGTCGACCTTAACGCGCCGCTCGCCGGATTGCGTCGTCCATTTGGACAGGCCCAGCTTGATGTGCTGGCGGTCATTCACCCAATCGCCCTGGACCAGCGCCAGATAGTGCTTGTCGCCCTTGCCTTCGCGCAGCATCGCGTGCAGCGCCAGCAAGGCGCTGCGTTTCTTGGCCACCATCAACAGCCCGGACGTTTCGCGGTCCAGGCGATGCACCAGTTCCAGGAACTTGGCATCGGGCCGCGCGGCGCGCAGTTGCTCGATCACGCCGAACGACACCCCGCTGCCCCCATGCACCGCCACGCCGGCGGGTTTGTCCACCACCAGCAGCGCGTCGTCTTCGAACACCACGGGGAACTCGGCGCCCGGCACCGGACGCGGCTTGCCCGGATCAGGTAGGCGCAAGGGCGGGATGCGGACGATGTCGCCCGCCACGATGCGATAGTCGACCGAGATGCGTCCCTTGTTGACGCGCACCTCGCCGCCACGGATGGCCTTGTAGATGTGGGTCTTGGGCACGCCCTTGCACAGGCGCATCAGGAAGTTGTCGAGACGCTGGCCGGCGTGTTCGCCATCGACCTCCACCATACGGACGGCGGGGGCGGCTTTAGAGGGGGATATGGGGGAGGAAGTTTCTTTGCGCATTGCGGAAAGCGACATATAATCGGGACAGCCTTAAGGGGCTGAACTAGCCGCCTGGCGTAGAGATGCAAACAAGTACGCAACTCCGTCGAGCGCGCGGGCCGCTATTGTACTGCCTGCTGATTCAACCCCTGGGTCTCTTGGTCGCCGGCGCAACCGCGCCCTGCCGGATAGTGGTGTGGCATTCACTTTGCCCGCTGTCCCAGCAGGTCCGTTGCATGCCGCAAGCGGCTCTGAAGCACTGCAAGAATCGTCGCATATTTAAAGCACCAGCTGCGTGTAGGCAACCAATCCGACCGCAACTGCCGTTCACAGCAATTTTTCCGTCAAACCACATTCAGTGAAGCTGACCCTCCTGCTGACAGAACCCCGTGCCCCACGGCACGACGTGCCCGCCTGACCCGCGGCGGATACGCCTGGGCGCCGCCCAGGTACGGTCCGCATTTCTTGCCCGCTTCAGCCGCAGCCCGAGTGACCCGAGGTCACGCGCCGATATCGGCGCGTCATGACAACGGAGAAACCCTCTCATGAAGCGCATGCTGTTCAATGCGACGCATCAGGAAGAATTACGCGTCGCTATCGTTGATGGGCAAAAACTCATCGACCTCGACATCGAGACTGCCGGCCGCGAACAACGCAAAGGCAACATCTACAAAGGTGTCATTACCCGGATCGAACCCGGCCTGGAAGCTTGCTTCGTCAACTACGGTGAAGACCGTCACGGCTTTCTGCCCTTCAAGGAAGTTGCTCGCAGCTTCTTCAAGGAAGGCGTCGATGTCCGTAGCGCCCGCATCCAGGATGCGCTGCGCGAAGGCCAGGAACTGATCGTTCAGGTCGAAAAAGAAGAACGCGGCAACAAGGGCGCAGCCCTGACCACGTTCATCTCGCTGGCTGGCCGCTACCTGGTCCTGATGCCCAACAACCCCCGTGGCGGTGGCGTTTCGCGCCGCGTCGAGGGCGAAGATCGCCAGGAACTGCGCGACACGATGGAGCAGCTTGAGCTGCCCCAGGGCATGAGCATCATTGCCCGTACCGCCGGCATCGGCCGCAATGTCGAAGAGCTCCAGTGGGACTTGTCCTACCTGTTGCAGCTGTGGACCGCCATCGACGGCGCTGCCCGCGACAACTCAGCGCCCATCCTGATCTACCTGGAATCCAGCCTGGTCATCCGGGCCATCCGCGATTATTTCTCGCCCGAAATCGGCGAAATCCTGATCGATACCGACGAGATCGCCGATCAGGCCACCGCCTTCATGAGCGTGGTGATGCCGGACAACGTCCAGCGCGTCAAACGCTACCGCGACGACATCCCGCTGTTCTCGCGCTTCCAGATCGAACACCAGATTGAAACGGCGTATTCGCGCACGGTGCAACTGCCGTCCGGCGGCGCCATCGTGATCGACCACACCGAAGCACTGGTTTCCGTTGACGTGAACTCGGCCCGCTCCACGCGCGGCGCCGACATCGAGGAAACCGCGCTGCGCACGAACTCCGAAGCGGCCGACGAAGTGGCCCGCCAGTTGCGCTTGCGCGACCTGGGCGGCCTGATCGTCATCGACTTCATCGACATGGAAGACAGCAAGAACCAGCGCGCCGTCGAACAGCGCCTGCGCGATGCTCTCCATTTCGACCGTGCCCGCGTGCAGATGGGCAAGATTTCGCGCTTTGGCCTGATGGAACTGTCGCGTCAGCGCCTGCGCCCGGCCCTGAACGAAGGCTCGCACATCACCTGCCCGCGCTGCAACGGCACCGGCGTGATCCGCGATGCGGAATCCAGCGCCCTGCACGTGCTGCGCCTGCTGCAAGAAGAAGCCATGAAGGAAAACACCGCGGCGGTCCACGCCCAGGTGCCGGTGGATGTTGCCACCTACCTTCTGAATGAAAAGCGCGCCGACATCACCAAGATGGAAGCCCGCCTGAAGGTCAACCTGATGCTGATCCCGAACAAGCATCTGGAAACGCCGCATCACCACATCGAACGCCTGCGCCATGACGACCCGCGCCTGGAAGAGCTGAAGACCAGTTTCGAACTGGTGGAAGCTCCCGCCACGAACGCGCCGTGGCAACCGCGCGAAAGCGAAATCAAGGCGCGTCCGGAAGCTCTGGTCAAGGGCATCACGCCCTCGCAGCCGGCCCCGGTCTCGTCCACGCCGGCCACTCCCGCCGTTGCGCCCGCCGCACCGGCTGCCGCAACGGGCGGCCTGGGCGGCTTGTTCAAGCGCCTGGTCGGCTGGCTGACCGGTGGCTCCGAAGCCGCCAAGCCGGCCCCCATCGCCCAGGAAGACAGCGCCAAGCGCGCCGCCTCTGGTCGCGGCAAGGGTCGTGCCGGCCATGATGGCCAGGAACGCCGTGGTGAACGCCATGGCTCGGATCGCAACCGCAACAATCGCCGTGGCGAATCGCGCGGTGAAGGTGCCGAAGGCGGCGAAGGCAGCCGCCACCACGCCCGTGGCAACCGCCGTGGCGAAGGCGAACGCGGTGACCGCCAGGATCGTGGCGATCGCGGCAACCGCGGCGAAGGCCGTGGTGATCGCGAAGGCCAGACGGCGCAAGCCGTCTTGGCGTCCAACCGCCCCGACCAGGCTGAACTGGCCAATGGCGACGATACCGGCGCCGGTCGTAACCGCCGCCGTGGCCGTGGCCGCAACCGCCGCGAAGAAGGCCAATCCGACGCGCCGATGAGCGAACAGGAAAGCATGGTGGCCGCGCTGGCGCAGTCCGTTGCGACCGCCCTGCCCGACACCACCAAGCCCGCCGCCGAAACGTCGACGGACGCCGCTGACGCCGCCGAGCAAACCGCCGATGGCATGCCCCTGGCCGAAGGTGCTGAAGGCGCCGCCGATCCGGAACGCAAGCGCCGCCGCCGCCGCAGCCGCCGTGGCCGCCGCAGCCAGGACGAAGCAGGTCTGGCCGGTAGCGACGAGCAACTGGACGACGGTTCCGACGACGACATCGCCGATCAAGCTGAAGGCATCGCCGCCCAGGCAGCGCCGGTAGAAACCGCTACCGCCGCGCCGGTGCAGACGCAGGCCGTCGACACCAAGGTGACGGAAGCACAAGCCGTCGAAGCGCAGCCCGCCAAGGTCGAAGCACCGGCTCAGGCGCCGGTTCAGGCTCCGGTGGAAACGCAGACCCAAGCACCCGCCCACGCCCCGGCTCAAGCCCCGGTCCAAGCTGCGGCACAGGCCCCGGTTGAAGCTCCGGCCCAAGCCGCCGCTGTGGACGCTCCTGTCGAGGCCACCAAGCCCGCCGCCGTACAAGCCGCCGAGCCCGTGGCCCAGCCCGTGCAAACGGCTGCCTCGGTGACCGAGCCGGTGGCCGTGCAGGCCGCTGAGCCGGCCCAAGCTCCGGCTGAAACGCCGGTGAAGGCCGCCGAGGTGGAACCCGTCGTGACGGCGCCCGCGCCGGTTGGTGAACGCGAAGCCCCGACCGCAGCGCCGGCTGCCGCAGCACCGGCTGCCGCAGCGACGGCTGTCGCAGCGACGGCTGCCTCCCCAGCCCCCGCCGTGTCGCAGCCTATCGTGGTACCGGCAGCCACGCCGTCGGCCAAGGCCCAGGCCTTGCATGACGTCGTCAACGCCGCTGGCTTGAAGTGGGTGGAAACCGATCCGGACCGCCACGCTCAAACCCAGCTGCGCATTGCCGCCGCGCATACGCCGACCCGCCTTGGCCGCGAGCGCAAGCCGGTTGCCACCGTGTCGAACGAACCCCTGGTTCAAGTCGAAACGCGGCACTAAGCCGCTGGCACGCCAAAAAGCCTCCGTCGCATGACGGGGGCTTTTTTTCGTCCGTCGCCAACACCCCCATGATCCATAGACGAAAAAAACCCTCGGTGACGAGGGTTTTATGGTCTTGCCGGAAAGCGGCTTAGAACTGGTACGTGTAGGTCAACTGCACCAGATCCAGCCCGGGGTTCGGGCGCTTGATGCTGGCGTTCGAAAAGTGCGAATAGCGCACGCCGATGCGGTTGTTCGGCGTCAGCAGAAAGCCCATGCCGACGTGGTCGCCAAACTGGAAGGCGGTACTGATGTTTTCGTCCGCGAAGCGCGTGCTGGAAAACACCGTCGCGCCGATACCGGCTTCGAGGTAGAAACGTTCGCCGGTCCACCAGCGGAACATCGGGATAGCATTGAGCTGCCACACATGGCCCGGGGAACGCGAGCCGTCCGCCCACCAGTACGAGGCGCCCAATTCGGGCGTGAGGTCAAGGCGACCCCAGTTGCCACCGAACTGATGCGTCCAGACCGACGGCGTTTCGTAGTTCAGGGTAATGCGCTGGTAATGGTCGCCGATGCCGTAATGCACGCTCACGCCACCCTGCGTACCTTCCGACGATTGGGCGCTGGCCACCGTGGCGGCGCCTGCCATTGCCAAACCGACGAGGCTTGCGAGCAGTTTCTTGTTAGTCAACAGCATGGGATAACTCCAAAGATTTGGGTCTAACCGGCAACATAGCAAAATACGGGTCGGATGGCATGAGCCTTGTAGCAATAAGGCAACAAATTTGCCGTGGAAAACACTGTTCCGAAAAGCACCGTCACAATCGATACGAGATTCGGTAAGCAGCGTCACAAACCGGCGGCGGCTCAAACGGAAAATGCCGTCGAAAGCGAGAGCTTTCGACGGCATTATTTGTTGCGACTACCCGTCAGGCAGTAACGACGTCCGCCGGCTGGTTGGTCAGCAGCGCCAGCAGACGCGCAATTTCCTCACGCAGCTGGCGGCGGTCCACCACCATATCGATAGCGCCCTTTTGCAGCAGAAACTCCGAGCGCTGGAAGCCTTCCGGCAGCTTTTCGCGCACGGTCTGCTCGATCACGCGCGGGCCGGCAAAGCCGATCAGCGCCTTGGGCTCGGCAATGACCACATCGCCCATGAACGCAAAACTGGCCGACACGCCGCCCATGGTGGGGTCGGTCAGTACGCTGATAAACGGCAGGCCGGCCGCCGACAGGCGGGTCAACATGGCGTTGGTCTTGGCCATCTGCATTAGCGAAAGCAAGCTTTCCTGCATGCGCGCGCCGCCAGATGCGGCAACACAGATAAACGGCGTCTTGTTGTCCAGGGCGGCTTGGGCGCCGCGCGCGAAGCGCTCGCCCACCACCGAACCCATCGAACCGCCCATGAATTCAAATTCAAAGCAGGCCAGGGTGGCCGGCACACCGCGAATCGAACCGCTCATGACCACGAGCGCATCGGATTCACCGGTTTGCTTGACGGCCTCTTGCAGGCGCTCGGGATACTTGCGCGTGTCCTTGAACTTCAGCGAATCCACGGACCGCGTGTTCTGGCCAATTTCAACCCGGCCTTCCATATCCAGCAGCGAATCGATCCGCGCGCGAGCGCCGATACGCATGTGGTGGTCGCACTTGGGGCACACGTGCAGATTGGCCGCCAAGTCTTCGCTGTACAGCACCGATTCGCACGACGGGCATTTCACCCACAGGCCTTCGGGAACGCGGCGGGCGCCGCTGTCGCTGGTTTTATTGATGCGAGGAGGCAGGAGTTTTTCGATCCAGCTCATTGATTTTTCATCCCGTTAGAGGGCGCGTCCGGCCGTTCAGGCCGACGCGTCGTCTCGTTTTACTTGATCCAGCGCGAGCCGGATGGTGCGCAGCCAGCCGCTGGCGGCGGTAACTGCAGCGTTGGTTTGCTGGGCAGCCGGGGCGTTCGCCACCGCCTGCTCCATCGTTTCAATCAGTTTGCTGCCGATGACAACGGCGTCCGCCACGCGAGCCACGCGCTGCGCGCTTTCAGCGTCGCGGATACCGAAACCCACGCCAACCGGAATGTCGCCCATGTGGCGGCGAATGACGGCCACGCGTTCGGCCACATCCTCGGTATTGAGCGACCCGGCGCCCGTGACGCCCTTGAGCGACACGTAATACACATAGCCGCGCGCCACTTTTGCCACGGCCTGGATGCGCGCTTCGGTGGAGGTGGGCGCCAGCAGGAAAATGGGGGCAATGCCGTGCGCGCCCAGGGTGGCCGCGAAGTCGATGACCTCTTCAGGCGGATAGTCCACGACCAGCACGCCGTCTACACCCGCGCGTTCGGCGTTGGCGGCAAATTCAGCCTGGCCCATGCGTTCGATGGGGTTGGCGTAGCCCATCAGCACCACCGGCGTGGTGGTATCGCGCTGACGGAATTCGGCCACCAGTTCCAGCACACGGGCCAAACCCACGCCTTGCGCAATGGCGCGGTCGGCGGCGCGCTGGATCACGGGGCCGTCGGCCATCGGGTCGGAGAACGGTACGCCCAGTTCGACGATGTCGGCGCCGGCTTCCACCAGCGCATGCATCAGGGCAACCGTAGCCGCGGGCGACGGGTCGCCGGCCGCGATGTAGGGAATCAGCGCGGCCGAACGGCCGGATTCGGCGGTACGCGCGAACGCGGCCGCGATACGATCAGTGCGAGTTGTCATGGTGTTAGAGCTCGATACCGGCACGTTCGGCGACGGTATGCATGTCTTTGTCGCCACGGCCCGACAAATTGACCAGAATGACGGCGTCGCGCGGCAGCGTGGCGGCCATCTTCACGGCCTGGGCGATGGCGTGGGACGATTCCAGTGCCGGCATGATGCCTTCGATACGGCAGCAGTCATGAAACGCCTTCAGGGCCTCATCGTCGGTGATCCCCACGTATTCCGCACGGGCCGAGTCCTTCAGCCACGCGTGCTCGGGACCCACGCCGGGGTAGTCCAGGCCGGCCGAAACCGAATGCGTTTCCTGTACCTGGCCGTCGGCGTTCTGCATGACGTAGGTGCGGTTGCCGTGCAACACGCCCACCTGCCCCGCTGCCAACGAAGCGGCGTGCTTGCCGCTGTCCATACCCTCGCCCGCCGCTTCGACGCCGATAAGGCGCACGTTTTCGTAGGGGATGTAGGGGTGGAAGATGCCCATGGCGTTGGATCCGCCGCCCACCGCTGCCACGACGTAGTCGGGCTGGCGGCCGATGGCTTCGGGCATCTGCGTCAGGCATTCGTTGCCGATCACGGTCTGGAAATCACGCACCATGCGGGGATAGGGGTCGGGACCCGCCACCGTGCCGATGATGTAGAACGTGTTTTCGATGTTGGTGACCCAGTCGCGCATGGCTTCGTTCAGCGCGTCTTTCAGCGTGCGCGAACCTGACGTAACCGGCACTACCGTGGCGCCCAGCAGCTTCATGCGGTAGACGTTCGACGCCTGGCGATGAATGTCTTCGCTGCCCATGTAGACAACGCATTCCATGCCGTAGCGCGCGGCCACCGTGGCGGTTGCCACGCCGTGCTGGCCGGCGCCGGTTTCGGCGATGACGCGCGGCTTGCCCATGCGCTTGGCCAGCAATGCCTGGCCGATGCAGTTGTTGATCTTGTGTGCGCCGGTGTGGTTCAGGTCTTCACGCTTGAACCAGATTTGCGCGCCGCCCACCATTTCCGACCAGCGTCGGGCGTGGTAGATCGGGCTGGGCCGGCCGACAAAGTGCTTGAGTTCGTAGTTGAACTCTTCCAGGAAGGCGGGATCGACACGGTAATGGTCATAGGACGCGCGCAGCTCGTCGAGCGCGTGCATCAGCGTTTCCGCCACGAAAACACCGCCATAGGGACCAAAATGGCCCTGGGCATCCGGAAAGTCGTAAGGTTTCACCAAGCATCTCCCCCGGTATCGCGACAGGCCACTGCCAGCCGCAAATCCGGTTTGCAACCCGTCATTTTACCTGAGCCGGCCGGGGCCGGGGTCCGCGCAACGGTCCCCTCCCCGCCCGCCACCCGCTTACAGCGACTGGCCCAGGCGACGCAGGAACGCCTCGCAAGACGCCATTTGGTCGATGGCCACGAATTCGTTGGGCTTGTGGGCCTGCTCGATATGACCCGGGCCGCAGACCACGGTGGGGATGCCGATGCCCTGGAACAGCCCCGCTTCGGTGCCATACGCCACCTTGCGCGTGCTGCGATCTTCGGTCAGCGCCCGCACCAGCTGGGTAATGGCGGCTTCTTCGGAGGCCTCCAGCGCGGGGGCCGCGGCGCCCGTCTCGATTTCGATGGTAGCGCCGTCAAATTCGGCCTGCATGCGCGGCAAGAGCTCATCACGCACGTATTTCTCGACTTCGGCCTGGATCTGGTCGGGTTGCATGCCCGGCAAGTTGCGGAATTCGTAGGTGAATTCGCACAATTCCGGGATGGTGTTGACGGCGATGCCGCCCCGGATCTGGTTGGTGGTCATCGTGGAGAACGGCACGTCGTAGAACTGGTCGTACGGGCCGTTGGCCTTGAAGCTGTCTGCCAGGTCGCGGATGCGGCAGATCAGGCGGGCGGCGTATTCGATGGCGTTGCAGCCGCGCGGGGTCAGCGACGAATGCGCGGCCTTGCCGTGGACCTTGCAGCGAAACAGGTTGATGCCCTTGTGCGCCACCACCACCTGCATGCCGGTGGGTTCACCCACCACGCAGCCTTCGGGGCGGATGCCGCGTTCGTGCAGGTCGGCCAGCATGTACGGCGCGCCGGCGCAACCGACTTCCTCGTCGTACGAGAACGCCAGGTGGATCGGCTTTTTGCGCGGCATGGCCATGAATTCCGGCACCAGCGCCAGCGAACCGGCGATGAAACCCTTCATGTCGCAGGCGCCACGCCCATAGAGAAGGCCGTCTTTTTCAACGAGCTTGAACGGATCCGTGCTCCAGTCCTGACCATCCACGGGCACCACGTCGGTGTGGCCCGACAGGACGATGCCGCCCTGCTGGTTGCCGTCTTGCGCCGGCAAGGTGGCGAACAGGTTGGCCTTGGTGCGCTCGGGGTTGTGCGCCAGCCACGCGTCCACGCCCTGGCCCTTGAGCCAATCACGGACGGTTTCGATCAGGGCAAGATTGGAATTGCGGCTGGTGGTATCGAAACCCACCAGCGTTTCCAGCCAGGTGCGCGCGTTCATGTCACTTCTCTTTGGGGGGAAAAGCGACAAGTGTAAAGCCAGGAAGCGCCCGCGTCTTGGACGGTGGGGCCGACCGTTCACCGGTTAAGCGCCTAGAATGTCGCCGGATTGAATTACGCCCCCAAGGAGAAACCGTGCAGCACAAAGCAGTTCCCACACGCAACATCGTGGCCGCAGTCATAGGCAACGCCCTCGAATGGTATGACTTCCTGGTCTTCGCGTTCATGACGCCGATTATCGCGAAGCTGTTTTTCCCCACCGACCCCAACCTGCCCGGCAGTGAACTGAACGCCATCCTGATGACCACGGCCATCTTCGGCGTGGGCTTCTTCATGCGCCCGGTGGGCGGCATCATCCTGGGGATGTACGGCGACAAGAAAGGCCGCAAGGCCGCCATGGTGATGGTGACCTCGCTGATGGCCGTGTCGACTGCGCTGATCACGGTGGCCCCGACCTACCACGCCGCCGGCATCCTGGCCCCGATCTTCATCCTGATCGCGCGCCTGTTGCAGGGCTTCTCGGCGGGCGGCGAATTCGGCACGTCGACGGCCTTGCTGATCGAAATGGCGCCCAACGGCAAGCGCGGCTTTTACGGCTCGTGGCAAATGGCCGGCCAGATGCTGGCGCTGCTGATCGGCGCGGCCTGCGGCACGCTGATCACCGAGTTCTTCACGCAAGAGCAGATCGCGGCCTGGGCCTGGCGCATTCCGTTTGCCTTCGGCCTGGTCATTGTTCCCATCGCGATCTATATCCGCAAGAACATCGACGAAACCGAAGTCTTCAAGCAGATGCAGGAAGAAGACCGCCAGGCCGCCGCGCGCGGTGAAGTGCAACGCCTGAGCCTGGTGCAGATGGTCAAGACCCACACGCGTGAAACGCTGATCGGCGTGGGCCTGGTGGTGACCGCCACCGTGTCCATCTACATCACCTTCACGTATCTGGTCACGTATTCGACCCAGATCCTGAAGCTGCCGCTGAAGGACACCTTCATGGTGCAGATGGCTGGCGCCGCGCTGATGGTGCTGATGACGCCGTTCATGGGCGCCTGGTCCGACCGTATCGGCCGCCGCCCGCTGGTGATCGGTTCGCTGATCGGCTACCTGATCGTGCTGTATCCGCTGTACTACTGGCTGTCGGATGCGCCGTCGATCGGTCGCCTGCTGACCGTGCAAATCGTGGTCTGCATCTTCGTGTCGGCCTTCTTTGGCGTGTTCAGCACGGTGATGGCGGAATTGTTCCCGGCGCGCGTGCGTTCCGTGGGCTTGTCCCTGGCCTACAACGTGGCCGTGATGATCTTCGGCGGCTTCGCCCAGTTCATCGTGACCTGGCTGATCAAGACCACCGGTTCGCCGATGGCCCCGGCCTACTACGTGATGTTCGGCGTGGCGCTGGGCCTGATCGCCTCGTTCTTCATGCGCGAGCGCGCGCACGAACAGCTGGATCACTAAAGCACGGCCCCCCAGGGCCGCCCGGCCTTGGGGGGTGTCCTAGCGGCGCGACGCCGAGGACACGCCGGCCACCTCGGCCAGGGCGTCCAGCGCGCGGGACAGCGATTCGCCCCCGCGCACTTCTACCGTGAACACCATATGGGCCAGCGATTGCTTGCTTTGCGTGTTCACGCCCACCACATTCAAGCGCAAGCGCGCGAACACTTCAGACAGGTCGCGCAACAGGCCGGGACGGTCGTGCGCGCGCACGCTGATGTCCACGGGATAGAAGGTGTCCGACGTCTCGCCCCAGGCGACCTCGATGACGCGTTCGGGTTCACGCGCGGCCAGCGCCAGGTAGCTGTGGCAGTCGCAGCGGTGGATGGACACGCCGCGACCGCGCGTCACGAAGCCGGCGATGGCGTCGGGCGGCGCGGGGCGGCAGCAACGCGCCAATTGCGTCAATAGCGAGCCCACGCCCACCACCAACACGCCGCTCTTGCCGCTTTTCTCGGCGCTGCCCGCGCTGGCGTGGCGCAGCGCGGCCGGTTGCGGTTCGGTGGCAGGCGCCGGCTGCTGGAACACACTGTCGATCTGGCGCAGGCTGAATTCTTCCTTGGCCGCCGCCACGTACAGGTCATCGGCGCGGGCAAAGCCCAGGTTCTGCGCCAGTTGTTCCAGGTTGACGGCCGTCTTGCCCAGCCGTTGCAGTTCTTTTTCAACCAGCGCCTGGCCCTGCGTAATGCGCTGCTGCAATTCAATGGCGTTGAACCACATCCGAACCTTGGCGCGCGCCCGCGGGCTGGCCAAAAAACCCAGCTGCGGGTTGAGCCAATCGCGGGACGGCCCGCCCGACTTGGCGGAGATGATCTCGACGGTCTGGCCCGTGGACAAATGCGTCTGCAACGGCACCATCTGGCCATCAACGCGCGCACCCCGGCAGCGGTGGCCCAGATCGGTATGCAGGTGATAGGCAAAGTCCACCGGCGTGGCGCCGGCGGGCAGCTCGATCACGCGTGCCTGCGGGGTCAACACGTAGATGCGCTCGTCGGTGTGGGCCGGCGGTTTGACCAGGTTGCGGTTCTTGCTGGACCCGGGTTTGCCGGACGCGGGCTTGCCGGTTTCCGCCTTGGCGGCGTCGGGCTTGCCGGGCTCTTGCCCGGGCTGGCCGCCGCCTTCCACATCGGTGTTCCAGGCTAGCAGCTGACGCATCCAGGCCAATTGGCGATCGTATTCGCTGGACGCAGCCACTTGCCCGCCCTTGGCGCCGGCTTCTTTGTAGCGCCAGTGCGCGGCCATGCCGTATTCGGCGAACTGGTGCATTTCGCGCGTGCGGATCTGCACTTCAAAGGGCCGGCCGTCGTCATCGGCCACCACGGTGTGCAGCGACCGGTAGCCGTTGGGCTTGGGCCGCGAGATGTAGTCATCGAACTCGTTGGACAGCGGCGTCCACATCTCGTGCACCAGGCCCAGCGCCGTATAGCAGGCGCGCACGTCCTCGACGATGATGCGCAGCGCGCGCAGGTCGTACATCTGGGCAAAGTCCAGGCGCTTGACGCGCATCTTGTTCCAGATGCTGTAGATATGCTTGGGCCGGCCGCTGACTTCGGCATCGATGCCCGCCTTGGTCAGCGCCGTTTGCAGGCGGTCGATGGCGCCGGCAATGAAGGCCTCGCGCTCGACCCGCTTTTCTTCCAGCAGGCGCGCAATCTGCTTGTAGCGGTCGGGCTCCAGGAAGCGGAAAGACAGGTCTTCCATTTCCCATTTGATTTGCCAGATGCCCAGGCGGTTGGCCAGCGGGGCGTACAGGTCCAGCGTCTCGCGCGCAAAATCGGTAGAGCATGGGGCCTTGCTTTCGGCATGCCAGCGCAAGGTGCGCAGCCGCGAGGCCAGACGCATCAGCACAATGCGCAGATCGGCCGCCATGGCCAGCAGCATCTTGCGCTGCATTTCTTTTTGCGAGCCGCTTTCGGCTTCGGCATCGCTGGCTTGCCGTGCCACCACGCCCAGGCGCAGCAGCGCGCGCGTGCCCTGGACCAGCCGCGCCACTTCGGCGCCGAACGCCGCCGCGACCGGGTCGTTGCGCAAGGCGGGCGCGGGCGCCATCAAGTCGGTGGGCAAGGCGGCCAACAGCGCGGCGGCGCGGGTGGCGGCGTCGGTGTGCAGCGCGGCCAGGATGCGCACGACGCCGGCGCCGTGGCTGGCCAGCGGCTCGCCGGTCAGGGCGTGCTGGCCTTCAAATCGGGGGATGGCCCAGGTCACGGCCTGGTCGATCAGCGCAACGCCATCGGCGTCCAGGCCCGCGCCTACCTCCTGCCGCCAGGAAGCGTCGAAAGGCGAAGGCGCGTCGATAACAGGCGGGGCGGACATGACTGGCGCAATGCACGGGTTAGTTGATATCCCGACACTCTACACTAGCGTTTGATCGTGCTGAATCCCCTGCCATATCCGGCATATACAAGGAACTAAAGCTTATGTTGCGCTGGCTCAAGGGCCGGGGCGCCCGCCCCTCGGAAGTGGCCGAAATGCAAGCCCGCATCGCGCCGCAGCTGTGGCGGCAGGTGCTGGATGCCTACCCGTTCCTGGCGGCATTGAATGCCGACGAAACCGCGCAATTGCTGGCGCGGTCCGCCTGGCTGCTGGCCAGTAAAACCATCAACGGCGCGCAGGGCCTGGAGGTCTCGGACTTCATGCGCCTGTCGATCGCGGCGCAAGCCAGCCTGCCCATCCTGAACCTGTCGCCCGAGCTGTACGAAGGCTGGGACGAAATCATCGTGTATCCGGCCAGCTTCCGTATCCCGCGCACGCGCCAGGATGAAGACGGCGTGGTGCACGAATTCATCGAAGACGCCGCGGGCGAAGCCTGGGAAGGCGGCCCGCTGGTGCTGTCCTGGGAAGACACGCAGTTTTCTGACGGCGGCTTCAACGTCATCATCCACGAATTCGCCCACAAGCTGGACTTGCGTTCGGGCATGGCTGACGGCATGCCGGCGCTGTCCGCGCACCCCGACCTGAAACCGCAGGTGTGGCGCCGCGTGCTGGACGACAGCCTGGACCGCTTCATTGCCGCGCTGGAAGCCGTCGAAGCCGCCATCCCGCCCGACGTGGACCCGGAAAGCGAAGAGGCGGACGCCTGGTACGGCCAGCTGCCGCTGGACCCCTACGCGGCCACCGACGAGGCCGAATTCTTCGCCGTCAGCTCCGAACATTTCTTTGTCGACCCCGCCCCCTTGCATCAGGCGCTACCCGAATGGCACGCGCTGCTGCGGGCGTATTACCGGCAGGACACGCTGGGGCGCTACGCATGAAACAGCTGCTGATCGCCTGGCACTCGCGCACCGGCGCCGCACGGCAGATGGCCGAAGCGGCAGCGCGTGGCGCAGCGGCGGCGGCCACGCAACTGGACCAGGCGGGCGAACTGCACATTGAAATGCGGCGCGCGGCCGACGTTGACGCCGACGTCATCCTGGCCAGCCATGGCTTTTTGTTCTGCGCGCCCGAAAACCTGGCCAGTCTCAGCGGCGAAATGAAAGAATGCTTTGACCGCAACTACTACGCGGTGCTGGACCGCATCCAGGGCCGGCCCTACGCGTGCGCGATCAGTGCGGGCAGCGACGGCACGGGCGCGGCGCGGCAGGTCGAGCGCATCTGCACGGGCTGGCGGCTAAAGCCGGTGGCGCCCGCGCTGATCGTCAACCTGGGCGCGCAGTCGGCGCAGCAGATCCTGGCGGACAAGGTCGTGCCCCAGGCGGATCTTGACCGCTGCGAGGACCTGGGCGGGCTGCTTGCGGCGCTGGTTTTGACGGGCGGCTGAGCGCAGCGGCGCACATAAAAAAGCCCTTCGGCATGCCGAAGGGCTCTTGCTGGCGGACGGATGTCGCTTAGATCGCTTAGATAGCGGCCGTCACGATGATCTCGACCTTGAAGTCGGGATTGGCCAGGCGGGCTTCGACCGTGGCGCGCGGGGGCGAATTGCCGTCGGCAACCCAAGCGTCCCAGGCCTTGTTCATGCCATCGAATTCCTTGATGTTGGCCACGTAGATCTGGGCCATCAGGATCTTGGTCTTGTCGGTGCCGGCTTCAGCCAGCAGGCGATCGATCGTGGCCAGCACTTGTTCGGTCTGGCCGGTGATGTCCAGCTTGGCGTCGTCCGGCACCTGGCCGGCCAGATACGCGACACCGTTGTACACGGCCATGTCCGACAGGCGCTTGGCTACGTGAAAGCGCTTGATGCTGCTCATGAATATTCCCCTTGGATTCGAGTGGTGGGTTGGATCAAAACAAGAAACCAGCAATTTACCCCGAGCCGCTTTCAGGCGGGAGGCAGCTGGAACACCTGGCGCAAATAGGCCAGGTAGGCGGGATCGTCACACATGGTTTTTTCGGGCGCGTCCGACACCTTGGCCACCGGCTGGCCGTTGCAGCGGACCATCTTCATGACGATCTGCAAAGGCTCGTGGCCCAGGTCGTTGGTCAGGTTGGTACCGATGCCGAACGACACCTTGCAGCGGCCGGCAAACTGGCGCGCCAGTTCGATGGCGCGTGGGAAGGTCAGCGAATCCGAGAACACCAGCGTCTTGGCGCGCGGGTCCACACGGTTCTTGCGGTAGTGCTCCAGCAGGCGTTCGCCCCAGACGAAGGGATCGCCGGAATCGTGGCGGGCGCCGTCGAACAGCTTGCAGAAGTACATGTCGAAGTCACGCAGGAACGCGTCCATGCCGTAGACGTCCGACAGCGCAATACCCAGGTCGCCGCGATATTCCTTGGCCCAGACTTCCAGCGCAAACACTTGCGAATCGCGCAGGCGCGGGCCCAGCGCCTGGCAGGCTTGCAGGTATTCGTGGCCCATCGTGCCCAGCGGCAGCACTTCATGCTGCTTGGCCAACAGCACGTTGCTGGTGCCGGCGAAGTGCTCGCCCATCTGGGCCTTCATGGTGGACACCACTTCCTGGTGCCAGACCTTCGAGAAGCGGCGGCGCGTGCCGTACTCGGCCACGCGGAAATCCGCCAGCGCGGGGTCGTCCAGCACCAGGTGCATCTTGGACTGCAAGCGCTGACGCCCTTCTTCCCAATCGGGATTCTTGCGCGTGTTGCGGAAATAGACCTCGTTGACGATGGCCAGCACGGGGATCTCGAACAGGATCGTGTGCAGCCACGGGCCTTTCACTTCGATGGAGATCTCGCCGGTCGCGTCGCCTTCGCTGATGTGGATGCAGCGCTCGGGCAGGTGGAACAAGCCGAGGAAGTCGACAAAGTCGCTTTTGATGAAACGCAAGCCGCCCAGATAATCCAGTTCGTCCTGGGTGAAGCGCAGCTGGCACAGCTGGTGCACTTCTTCGCGGATTTCATCCAGATAGGGGCGCAGGTCGGCCCCGGCGGTGCGGCACTTGTAACGGTACTCGACCTGTGCAGCGGGAAACTGATGCAGTACCACCTGCATCATGCTGAATTTATACAGATCGGTGTCGAGCAGCGAAGTGATTATCATGGTTGCGCGTATCGTTTCGCGACACCATAGCATAGAGAACCCGGCGTTTACGGCCATGGGCCACGATGTCAATACGGGTATTACCGGCACATCCGGCGCGCATTGGGTAAAATCCGCCCAACAAGACACAAAAGCCGCCGATCCCGGAGTTCCTGAATGACCCACGTTGTCACCGAAAACTGTATTAAGTGCAAGTACACCGATTGCGTTGATGTGTGCCCGGTGGACTGTTTTCGTGAGGGTCCGAACTTCCTCGTGATCGACCCGGACGAATGCATCGACTGCGCCGTCTGCATCCCCGAATGCCCGGCCAATGCGATCTACGCCGAAGAAGACGTACCGCAGGACCAACTGAATTTCATCGCGCTGAACGCCGAACTTTCCCCCGAGTTCGCCAGCATCAGCCGCGCCAAGAAGCCCCTGCCGGACGCCGACGACTGGAACGGCAAGCAGGACAAGCTGCAATACCTGGAAAAATAATCCGCGACGGCCGGCGCCCCCTGGGCAGCCGGCCTCGTGCGATGCCTCGATGACCGACGACTCCAAATACACGCGCCAGACCGTAACCCACGTCCACACCTGGGTGCCCGACAAGCTGTTCTCTTTGCGCGTAACGCGCGATGACGCGTATACGTTCGTGCCGGGCCAATTTGCCCGCGTCGGCTTGCCCGGCGCCGACGATCCCCATGGTCCGCCCACCCTGTGGCGCGCATATTCCATGGTTTCCGCCCCCCAGGAGTCCGGGCTGGAGTTCTATTCCATCGTTGTGCCCGACGGCCTGTTCAGCCCGCGCATGGCGCAATTGCGTCCCGGCGACGCGCTCTACGTTGAAAAAACGCCCTACGGCTTCCTGACCCTTGAGCGCTTTGCGCCCGGCGGCGACCTTTGGCTGCTGGCCTCCGGCACGGGGCTGTCCGCCTACCTGTCTTTGTTGCGCGATCCGGCCACCTGGCGCGCCTACCGCCGCATCGTCCTGGTGCACGGCGTGCGCACCGTTGCGGAACTTGCTTACCGCGAAGAGATCGAATCATCACGCAATCGCCCCGAACTGGCTGACCTGTTCGCGGCTGACCCGCAAAAGCTTGTCTACCTGCCCATTGCCACGCGGGAAGCCCTGCCCGGCATGCCGCAAGAACGCCTGACCACGCTTATCGCCGATGGCCGGCTGGAGCAATTGGCTGGGCTGCCCCTGGATCCGGAGCAGGCCAAGATCATGCTTTGCGGTAACCCCGACATGCTGGCGGACGCCCGCAAGCTGCTGGGCGAACGCGGTTTCAAACCAGGCCGCCGGGGTATTCCCGGCAACTTGGCGGTGGAAAATTACTGGTGATCCCGCACTACCTGGCGTAGTGCATAAATCCTCCGTTTGGTCTCTGTGCAAGGCGGTAAAACGCCCTAAACTGGTGCTTAATGGGATGACGGGTCTCTTTTTAGCAACATATTCCCGATTCTTGCGGCAGTTTCTTTAGGCTGATTGGATATATCTTTAGTCCTCGGCGCAATAATCGGGGCACACGCACGACCCAGAAGGACATCACCCAAATGCTGTACCAATTGCACGAAATGCAGCGCGCCTTCCTGACTCCGTTCGCTGCATTCACGGATGCCGGTTCTCAGCTGTTCTCCAGCCCCTACAGCCCCCTCGCTTACACCCCGATTTCCCGCCAAATGGCCGCCGGGTATGAGCTGATGACGCGTATCGGCAAGGAATACCAGAAGCCCGCCTGGAATCTGCCCGCCACCGACATCAACGGCAAATCGGTCCGCGTGACCGAAACCGTTGCGCTGGACAAGCCCTTTTGCCGCCTGGTGCACTTTCACCGCGACGTGCGCGGCGCCGGCAAGGACGACCCGAAAGTGCTGCTGGTGGCGCCGCTGTCCGGCCACCACGCCACCTTGCTGCGCGACACCGTGCGCGCCCTGCTGCCCGGCCATGACGTCTACGTGACGGATTGGGTCGACGCCCGCATGGTGCCGCTGTCCGCCGGGCCGTTCCATTTGAACGACTACGTCCGCTATGTGCAGGATTTCATCCGCCATCTGGGTCCCGACGTGCACGTGATTTCGGTTTGCCAACCCACCGTGCCGGTGCTGGCCGCCGTGTCGTTGATGGCCACCGCCAACGACCCCTGCCAGCCGCGCAGCATGGTGATGATGGGCGGCCCCATCGACCCGCGCCAGTCGCCCACGCAGGTCAATCGCCTAGCCACCACCAAGCCGTATTCGTGGTTTGAAAACCAGGTGATCCACCCGGTGCCGCCGCGCTATCCGGGGGCCGGCCGCAAGGTCTACCCCGGCTTCCTGCAGCACGCCGGGTTCATGGCCATGAACCCCGATCGCCACATGAAGTCGCACTACGAGTTCTACCTGGACCTGCTGCGTGGCGATGACAGCGACGCCGAAGCGCATCGCCGCTTCTACGACGAATACAACGCCGTGCTGGACATGCCGGCCGAGTTCTACCTGGACACGATCAAGATGGTGTTCCAGGACTTCGCCTTGCCCAGCGGCACCTGGGAAGTGGACGGCCAGACCGTGCGCCCCGCCGATATCAAAAAGGTTGCCCTTTTCACCATCGAAGGCGAGCTTGACGATATTTCGGGCCAGGGCCAGACGCGCGCCGCCATCAAGCTGTGCAAGAACATTCCGGCCGAGCGCAAGTCACATTACACGGCGCCCAATTGCGGCCATTACGGCATTTTCTCGGGCCGCCGCTGGCGCGAAATGATCTGTCCTAAAATTGCCGAGTTCATCCGGCAATCGGCTTGACGACGGCAAGGCGCCGTCCTGCAACTGACGCGCGGGCCTGGCCCGCGCCTTCTCAAGCCTGATCCGTATTCCACGGGGCCCGAGTGGCCCCTTTTTCTTTTATTGGCCTTACATGTCCTGTCGTTCACTTGCCGACCGCATCGACGCCTTATTGCCGCAGACGCAATGCACCAAGTGCGGCTACGACGGCTGCCGGCCCTACGCCGACGCCATCGCGCAAGGCTCGGCGCCCATCAACCGCTGCCCACCGGGTGGCGACGACGGCATTGCCGAGCTGTCCGAACTGCTGCAAACCCCTGCCCTGCCGCTGGACCTTGAGCGCGGCGAACCCGGCCCGCTGCTGGTCGCGCGCATCGACGAGTCGCACTGCATCGGCTGTACGCTGTGCATCCAGGCCTGTCCCGTGGATGCCATCGTGGGCGCCAACAAGCACATGCACACCGTGCTGGCCGATTGGTGCACCGGCTGCGACCTGTGCGTGGCGCCTTGCCCGGTGGACTGCATTCAGATGGTGCCCGCCGGCCGCGCATGGACAAATGCCGACGCCGACATCAGCCGCCAACGGCATCGCAGCCATCTGGCGCGCGCCGAGCGCCTGGCCGCTGATAACGCGCGGCTGATGGCGCCGGAAGCGCCCGCCGCCACCAGCGCGCAGCCAGCCCCCGAGGACGACGCGCAAAGCCAGGACCGCAAGCGCTCCGCCATTGAATCCGCGCTGGCCCGCGCCCGGGCCCGCCGCAATCCAACGCAGTCATGAACGCAGCCAAACGCCGTGAGATCTTCGCCCGCCTGCAAGCGGCCAACCCCAACCCGACCACCGAACTGGAATACGACACGCCGTTCCAATTGTTGATTGCGGTGCTGTTGTCGGCGCAAGCGACCGACAAGTCGGTGAACATCGCCACGCGCAAGTTCTTTCCGCATTACGGCACGCCGCAAGCCTTGCTGGCGCTGGGCGAAGAAGGCCTGTCCGACTACATCAAGACCATCGGCCTGTATCGCACCAAAGCCAAGAACACGATTGCCACCTGTCGAATCTTGCTGGAGCATCACGGGGGCCAGGTGCCCACCACGCGCGAGGCGCTGGAATCACTGCCCGGCGTGGGCCGCAAGACGGCCAACGTGGTGCTCAACACCGCGTTCGGCCAGCCCACGATGGCGGTGGATACGCACATCTTCCGCGTGTCAAATCGCACCGGTATCGCGCCCGGAAAGAACGTGCTGGAAGTTGAAGAAAAGCTCGTCAAATTCATCCCGCGCGAATATATCCAGGACGCGCACCATTGGTTGATTCTGCATGGCCGCTACATCTGCGTGGCGCGCAAACCGAAATGCCCGCAATGCGGTATTTCGGACCTGTGCGAATTCAAGCAAAAGACGCCGGCCTGATGCGGCGCCGGGCGGTGCCGCCATGGGCGCCGCCTTCCCACGATTGCATGACGCGTTGATAACAATCAAAGCAAATTTGCTGCAACGCATTGCGTCGTAAAAAGGGTTTTCCCGCCTTGCGCGGCGTGTATTGTCGGCCTGCCGACAATTGCCCTTTCCGCACTGCAAAACCTATGTAAAACCCTCATGGAATTTTAATAAAGAGGTCCGCATACTCGCCGGCAACTCATCGGAAAACTACGAAAGATCCTTAGGATGTTCGATAGGTTTTCCGCCCTTCGGGGGCTTGGCGCAATGACGGCAGGCAGAGACCATATAAATACAACGCTGGTGCAGCGGACATGGATGACACAATCCTGGAGACAAAAGGCCTCACCAAGGAGTTCCGCGGATTCGTCGCGGTCAATGGGGTCGATTTGCGTATCAAGCGAGGCCAGATTCATGCCTTGATCGGGCCTAACGGCGCGGGCAAGACGACATGCTTCAACCTGCTTACCAAGTTCTTATCCCCCACGTCGGGAACCATCAAGTTCAACGGCATCGACATCACCGGCGAGCGCCCCGCGCAGATCGCCCGGCGCGGTGTGATCCGTTCGTTCCAGATATCGGCGGTGTTTCCTCACCTGACCGTGCTGGAGAACGTGCGCATCGGCTTGCAGCGCAAGACCGGGCTGTCGTTTCACTTCTGGCAAAGCGATAAGCGGCTGGCGTCCTTGAACGAGCCGGCGCGCGCGCTGCTCGAACAGGTGGACCTGGGCGCCTTCGCGGACGAGACCACGGTGAACCTGCCGTATGGCCGCAAGCGCGCGCTGGAAATCGCCACCACGCTGGCCATGGAACCCGAGCTGATGCTGTTGGACGAACCCACGCAGGGCATGGGCCACGAAGACGTCGACCGCGTCACTCAACTGATCAAACGCGTCAGCGCCGGCCGCACGATTCTGATGGTGGAACACAACATGAATGTCGTGTCCTCCATCGCCAACACCATCACCGTGCTGGCGCGCGGGTCGGTGCTGGCCGAAGGCACGTACGCCGAAGTCTCGCGCCATCCCGCCGTGATGCAAGCCTATATGGGCACCACCGACGGCGAACTCCAAGGAGCGCACGCATGAGCACCCCGGCACTTGAAATCTCGGGCTTGCAAGCCTGGTACGGGGAATCGCATATCCTGCACGGCGTGGATATGCGCGTGGGGCAAGGCGAAGTCGTCACGCTGCTGGGCCGCAACGGCGCCGGCCGCACGACTACGCTGCGGGCCATCCTGGGCCTGACCGGATCACGCAAGGGTTCGGTGCGCATACACGGCACCGAAGCCATCGACCTGCCGACCTACAAGATCGCGCACCTGGGCGTGGGTTACTGCCCCGAAGAGCGCGGAATTTTCGCCAGCCTGTCCTGCGAAGAAAACCTGCTGCTGCCGCCCGTCGTGGGCTCGCTGGGCGGGGGGATGTCGCTGGCCGAAATCTACGACATGTTCCCCAACCTGCAAGAGCGCCGGAATTCGCCGGGCACGCGCTTGTCGGGCGGTGAACAACAGATGCTGGCGGTGGCGCGCATCCTGCGCACCGGCGCCAACCTGCTGCTGCTGGACGAGATCTCGGAAGGCCTGGCCCCTGTCATCGTGCAGGCGCTGGCCCGCATGATCACGACGCTCAAGCAACGTGGCTACACCATCGTCATGGTGGAACAAAATTTCCGTTTCGCCGCGCCCTTGGCCGATCGCTTCTATGTGATGGAGCACGGTCAGATCGTCGAGCATTTCGAAGCCGCGGAACTTTCAGAAAAACAGGACACGCTCAACGAACTGTTGGGCGTCTAAAACAACCTGTCATCCGCCGGAACCCCGGCAACACAACACCGTAGGGAAGAGGAGTCATCCCATGAAGCTGCACACCATCACTGCTGCACTGGCCATGGCGGGCCTGGGATTTGCAGGGGCAACCGCCCACGCGCAAGGTATCTCCGACGATGTCATCCGCATCGGCTTCATCACCGACATGTCGGGCGTGTATTCCGACATCGACGGCAAGGCCGGTCTGGACGCGATCCGCATGGCGATCGAAGACGCCGGCGGCAGCATCAACGGCAAGAAGATCGAAGTGGTCTCGGCCGACCACCAGAACAAGGCCGACGTTGCCTCGGCGCGCGCACGCGAATGGTTCGACCAGCAGAAGGTCGACGTCATCGTCGCGGGCACCAATTCGGCCACCAGCCTGGCCATGGCGGCCGTGGCCGCTGAAAAGAAGAAGCCGTTCATCGCGGTGGGCGCGGGCGCGTCCGACCTGACGAACGCGCAATGTTCGCCCTACACCGTGCACTACGCCTACGACACCGTGGCGCTGGCGCGCGGTACCGGCTCGGCGGTGGTGAAGGACGGCGGCAAGAGCTGGTTCTTCCTGACGGCCGACTATGCCTTCGGCCACGCGCTGGAACGCGACACGATGGCGGTGGTGAAAGCCGCCGGCGGCGAGATCAAGGGCCAGGTGCGCGCACCGCTGGGCGCGTCTGACTTCTCGTCCTTCCTGTTGCAAGCGCAGGCGTCCAAGGCCCAGATCCTGGGCATGGCCAACGCCGGCGGCGACACCATCAACACCATCAAGGCCGCCAATGAATTCGGCGTGACCAAGACGATGAAGATGGCCGGGCTGCTGGTGTTCATCAACGACGTGCACTCGCTGGGCCTGCAAGCCACCCAAGGCATGTACCTGACCGACGGCTGGTACTGGGACCAATCCGACGCCTCGCGCTCCTGGTCCAAGAAGTTTGAAGCCAAGGTGGGCCGCAAGCCGTCGATGCTGCAAGCCGGTGACTACTCGTCGCTGTCGTTCTACCTGAACGCCGTCAAGGCCACCGGCACCGACGACGCCGACACCGTCATCAAGTGGATGAAGTCGAACAAGATCAACGACTTCTTCACCCAGGGCGGCTATGTGCGCGAAGACGGCCGCATGGTCCACGACATGTACCTGATGCAAGTGAAGACCCCGGCCGAATCCAAGGGCCCGTGGGACTACTACAAGGTCGTGGCCACGCTGCCCGGCGACGAGGTCTACACCAAGTTGTCCGAATCCACCTGCAAGCTGGTCAAGAAGTAATTCCGGCTCATGTGACCCCAGGGTGCGGCCCGGCGCGGGCCGTGGCCGCACCTTGAATTCGCTCACTTTTATCCGTACGCGCAGGATTTTCACAAGATGACTGACCTTTTCGGCATCCCTATACAGGCCTTGTTTGGCCAGCTATTACTGGGCCTGGTCAACGGTTCCTTCTATGCCATGTTGTCGCTCGGGCTTGCCGTTATCTTCGGGCTGCTGAACGTCATCAACTTCGCGCACGGCGCGCTCTACATGCTGGGCGCGTTCATCGCCTGGATGGGGCTGTCGTACCTGGGGTTGAACTACTGGGTCATGCTGATCCTGGCGCCGCTGGTCGTTGGGCTGTTCGGCATATTGATCGAAAAATTACTGCTCAAGCATCTGTACAAGCTTGATCACCTTTATGGGCTGCTGCTGACCTTCGGCCTGACGCTGTTGATCGAAGGCCTGTTCCGCAGCTTCTACGGCGTGTCGGGGCAACCCTATCCCACGCCCGATGCGCTGCGTGGCGCGACCAACCTGGGCTTCATGATTCTGCCCAACTATCGCGGCTGGGTAGTGGCGGCGTCGGTCGTGGTCTGCCTGGCAACCTGGTTCGTGATCGAACGCACCCGCCTGGGCGCTTTGCTGCGTGCCGGCACCGAAAATCCGCGCCTGGTCGAAGCCTTCGGCGTGAATGTGCCGCGCATGATTACGCTGACCTACGGCTTCGGCGTGGCGCTGGCCGGGTTTGCAGGCGTACTGGCCGCGCCGGTTTTGCAGATATCGCCGTTGATGGGGTCCAACCTCATCATTGTCGTGTTCGCCGTGGTCGTTATCGGCGGCATGGGGTCCATCATGGGCGCCATCGTCACCGGTCTGGGCCTGGGTGTGATTGAAGGACTGACCAAGGTGTTCTGGCCCGAAGCGTCCAGCACCGTGGTGTTCATCATCATGGCCATTGTTCTGTTGATCCGCCCGGCCGGGCTGTTCGGAAAAGAAAAATGAATCGTCAATTCCTGGGCTATGCGGTATTGGCCGTCGTGGTGGCCGCTCTTCCCTTTCTGGGGGTGTACCCGATCTTCGTCATGAAGATCATGTGCTACGCGCTGTTTGCCTGCGCATTCAACCTGCTGCTGGGCTTTACCGGACTCTTGTCGTTCGGGCACGCCGCCTTTCTGGGCAGCGCGGCCTACGCGGCCGGGCACGCGATGAAAGTCTGGGGCTTTCCCACCGAAATCGGCTTGCTGTTCGGGGTGGGCGTGGCGGCGCTGCTGGGGCTGGCGATGGGAGCCATCGCCATTCGCCGCAGCGGCATTTACTTCGCCATGATCACGCTGGCGCTGGCGCAGATGGTGTTCTTCTTCTTCCTGCAGGCCAAGTTCACGGGCGGTGAAGACGGCCTGCAAAGCGTGCCGCGCGGCACCTTGCTTGGAATGCTGGACTTGTCCAAGGACATCAACCTGTACTACGTGGTGATGGCCATTTTCGTCCTGGGTTACTTCATCATCTGGCGCACGGTGAACTCTCCATTCGGACAAGTGCTGCAAGCGCTGCGCGAGAACGAGCCACGCGCCATTTCGCTGGGCTATGACGTCGACCGCTTCAAGCTGCTGGCCTTCGTGCTGTCGGCCGCATTGGCCGGGCTGGCCGGGGCGACCAAGACGCTGGTGTTCGTATCGGCCACCCTGTCGGATGCCACCTGGCAGATGTCGGGGCTGGTCATCCTGATGACGCTCATCGGCGGCTTGGGCACCTTGACCGGACCGATCCTGGGCGCCTTCATCGTGGTGCTGCTGGAAAACAAGGTGGGCGACTTCGGCCAGATGATGGCCAACCTGACCGGCGTGGAATGGTTCCTGCGCCTGGGGGAATCGGTGACCATCGTGATCGGCCTGATCTTCGTTATCTGCGTGCTGGCGTTCCGGCGCGGCATCGTTGGCGAGGTCGGCGCGTTCATCGACAAGCGCCGCGCTGCCCGGGCCTGAATCCCGGCGGTGGGTTCTTCCTTCGGGGCCGCATCACGCGGCCCCGATTGCATTGGGCGTCGGCGCCGTGGCCCGTACAATAAAACGCACCCAACCCCACAGGTGCCTGACCATGCGCAATCTGCATCCGCTCGCCCCCGTTCTTGGCGCAATCTCGCTGGCCGCCGCGCTGGCCTCATCCATCATTGCCCCCGCTGCCAACGCCGCCCCCGACTCTGCCCCATCGGCCACTTGCGAAGTCGACCGCCCCATCCGCTTCAGCGGCTTGAACTGGGAGTCCAACCTGGTGCTGGCCGGCATTGAACGCTACGTGCTGGAACACGGTTATGGCTGCAAGACCACCGTCGAAATCGGCGAAACGCTACCCATGCTGGCCGCCCTGCAACGCGGCGATGTGGACGTCACGCCGGAAGTCTGGCCCGGCCAGATCGAAGGGGCCTGGAAAAAGGCCTTGGCCAGCGGCAAGGTGCTGGGCGTGGGCCACGTGTACGACGCGGGCGAAGGCTGGTACGTGCCGCGCTATACGGCCGAACGCCACCCGGACCTGAAGGCGGCATCCGACTTGGCGCGCTTCAAGGACGTCTTTGCCGACCCCGAAGACCCCGGCCGCGGCCGCATCTACGGGTGCCCGGCGGGCTGGGCCTGCGGCACGCTGAACGACAACCTGCTGCGCGCGCTGAAGCTGGACAAGGACTACGCGCTGTTCGCGCCCGGCTCGGGCGCCGCGCAAAAGGCGGCCATCGTGTCGGCCTACAAGCGCAAGCGCGACATCGTCTTCTATTACTGGACGCCCACCTCGCTGGTCGGTGCGCTGGACCTGGTCAAGCTGCAACTGCCCGCGTTCGACCAAGCCGCCTACACCTGCATGACGGACCCCAAGTGCACCAACCCCGTGGCCACCGAATTCAAGCCCAACCCGGTGGTGACCGGCGTTAACGCGGCCTTTGCCAAACAGGCGCCGAAGGTCACTGAATTCCTGACCAAGCTGACCGTGCCGGACGACGCCATCAACGCCACGCTGGGCTGGCTGGAAACCGAGGGCAAGGAACCCGAGGACGCGGCGCGCTATTTCCTGAAGCAGTACGGACCCGTGTGGCAGCAATGGGTGCCGGCCGACGTGGCCGAGCGCGTGCAGGCGTCTCTCGCGCGCGAATAAACGCCCGGTCGCGGCCGGCTCCTCATGTATCCTGACGTTTCGGCGCCGCTGCCGCGCCACCCCAATTCGAGTAAAGGAAGATAGACATGGACGCCCTGTATTGGCACAACGGTCACTGGACCACCGACAACCCCAAACTGCTGGGCCCGGCCGACCACGCCTTCTGGATGGCCAGCATGGTGTTTGACGGCGCCCGCGCGTTTCGCGGCCTGACGCCCGACCTGGACCTGCACTGCCAGCGCGTCGTGCGGTCGGCCGAAAAAATGCTGATGAAGCCCCAGATCAGCTGGGAAGAGATCCAGAAGCTGTGCCTGGAAGCCGTATCCCGGTTCCCGGCCGGCACCGAGCTCTACATCAAGCCGATGTTCTACTGCGCCGACGGTTTCCTCTTGCCTGACGCCGACAAGACGCAGTTCGTGCTGCACGTGTTCAAGGTGCCCATGCCCGGCGAGCAAGGCTTTTCGGCCTGCTTTTCCAGCTACGCCCGCTCTTGGCCGAACATGGCGCCCACCGACGCCAAGGCGTCCTGCCTGTATCCGAACGGCCAGCGCGCCATTCGCGAAGCCGCCGACAAGGGCTTTGACAACGCCATCATGCTGGACGGCGCGGGCAACATCGCTGAATTCGCCACCAGCAACCTGTGGATCGCCAAGGACGGCGTCGTGTCCACGCCGGTGGACAACGGCACCTTCCTGAACGGCATCACGCGCCGCCGCGTGCTGGCGCTGCTGAAGGCCGATGGCGTTGACGTGCAGGAACGCAGCCTGACCCGCGCCGACATCGAAGCCGCCGACGAAGTGTTCTCGTCCGGCAACTACGGCAAGGTCGTCCACGTGAACCGCGTCGAAGACCGTGCGCTGGAATACGGCCCCATGGCCCGCCGCGCGCACAAGCTGTACATGGACTACGCGGAAAGCACCGGCAGCAAATAAGCTCGCGCACATCTGGCGCCATCGCCATCGCCGTTGCCGTCAGCCAGATAAAAGGAAAGGCGCGTAGGCTATCGGGCTTCGGACCGTAAGGTGAGCCAATGCCCATACACAGCAGACGCGATTTCCTGCGCAATAGCGCGGCCCTTGCCGGGGCCGGCAGCGCCCTGGCCATGTTTCCCGCCGCGATCCGGCGCGCCCTGGCCATTCCGGCCAACCAGCGCACGGGCACGATCCACGATGTTGAACACATCGTGATCTTCATGCAGGAAAACCGGTCGTTCGACCACTACTTCGGCGCGCTTGCCGGCGTGCGCGGGTTTGGCGACCGTTTTCCGATTCCAGTGCCGGACAGCCCCGACTATCGGCATCGCACGGTCTGGGCGCAATACAACGACAAGCCCGACGAGGGCGCTCCGCGCACGGTGCTGCCCTATCGGCTGAATACGCAGGAAGCCTTCGAAACCGTGCGCGTAGCCAGCACGCCGCACACCTGGTCCAACGCGCAAGACGCCTGGGATGCCGGCCGCATGGGCCGCTGGCCCGCCGCCAAGAAAAACCATTCCATGGCGTACTACGAAGCGGCCGACATGCCGTTCCAGTACGCCATGGCGCGCGCCTTCACCGTTTGCGACGCCTATCACTGCTCGTTCACGGGCGGCACCAACACCAACCGGCTGTTTGTGTGGACAGGCACCAATGACGGCGCGGGGCGCGGCAACGGCCCGGCGTTGGGCAACGTCTATAACAAGCTGACGGGCGGGGACCCCGCCGGCGCCTACACCTGGACCACTTACCCGGAACGGCTCGAAGCGGCCGGTGTCAGTTGGCGCATCTACCAGGACATGGCCGACAACTATTCCCTGAACCCCACCGCCGGCTTCAAGGCGTATCGCGACGCCTATCACGGCGTGCCGGGATCGCTGGCCGCGCTGAAGGACAAGGCGCTGACCACTCGCGGCCTGGACCTGCTGCGCCAGGACGTGCTGGACGGAACGTTGCCGCAGGTGTCCTGGATCTGCGCCACCAAGGCCGGGTCCGAGCATCCCAGCCCGTCCAGCCCGGCGCAGGGCGCGGACTACACGGCGCGCGTGCTGGACGCGCTGACCGCCAACCCGGACGTCTGGAGCAAGACCGTCCTGTTGCTGATGTTCGACGAGAACGACGGCTTCTTCGACCACATGCCGCCCCCTGCCCCGCCATCGCGCGATGCCGGCGGCGCGCTGGCCGGTGCGTCCACGGTGGACACGCAGGGCGAATACCACGAGCACATCACGGGCGTGGAAAAGGACGACACCTCGGCGCACCTGCACGGCGTGTATGGGCTGGGGCCGCGCGTGCCGATGTACGTGCTGTCGCCGTGGACCAAGGGCGGCTGGGTCAACTCGCAGGTGTTCGACCACACCTCGGTGCTGCGCTTTGTTGAACAGCGCTTTGGCGTGGCCGAGCCGAACATTTCCGCATGGCGCCGGGCCGTGTGCGGCGACCTGACGTCCATTTTCGATTTCGCTACACCGAACAACAACGACGAGCTGCTGCGCGCCTTGCCGCCCACCGCCGAGCGCGCGGGGCAGGCATCCGCGCTGGCCGGCACGGTGGTCCCACCGGCGCCTGCGCAGCCCTCGCCGGCTCGCCAGCCGCCCGGCACGCGGCCGTCGCGCGCCCTGCCCTATGCGCTTCAGACTCACGCGCGTATCGATGGCGAAAGCGTCACCCTGGAATTCGACAATATCGGGATGGCGGGCGCGGTGCTGCACGTCTATGACCGCCTGCGCCTGGACGACGGGCCGCGTCGGTACACGGTGCAAGCGGGCAAGCGCCTGCAAGGTCGATGGCTGGCGGCGGAAGGCGACCGCCGCTACGACTTGTGGGTGTTGGGGCCTAACGGTTTCCACCGCCACTGCACGGGCCGCGCCGCGCCGAATGCGCCGCCCCCGCTGGAGGTCACGGCTGCCTACGCGGGAGCAGGTGCGGTGTTGCAGGTGTCGGTGCGCAACGCAGGCGCCGCGCCACGGGCATTTCGCATCGAAGCGAATGCCTATGATTTCCCGCGCAAGACGAGCGCCAACTTGGCGGCAGGCGAATCGGTCAGCCTGTCCTGGGACATGGGGGCAAGCGGGGGCTGGTACGACATTACGGTGCATGACGAAGACGATCCGTCTTTTACGCGCCGATTGGCGGGCCGCATCGAAACGGGTGCCCCGTCCACATCCGATCCCGCCATGGGGCAGGCGTTGATTCTGCATTGGAAGCCGGCGGCCTGACGGCGCGGTGCGGCGCGGTGCGGGACAAGCCCGCGCGCAAAAAAAACCGGGCGCCAGCCTGAGCCGGCGCCCGGTTTCATGTCGGCACAGGCCGACTATTCTTTCTCGGCGCCCTTGCCCAGGCCCAGATAACTTTCAATGACCTTCGGGTCGCCCGCCAGTTCACGTGCCGGGCCGTGCAGAATGACCTCGCCCGTTTCCAGCACGTAACCGTAGTCGGCCACTTGCAGCGCCGCGCGGGCGTTTTGTTCGACCAGCAAAATCGCCACGCCCGTTTCCCGCAAGCGCGCGATGATGTGGAAGATCTCGCGCACGATACGGGGCGCCAGGCCCAGGCTGGGCTCGTCCAGCATCAGCAGGTTGGGTTTGGCCATCAGTGCGCGGCCCACGGCCAGCATCTGACGTTCACCGCCCGACAGGGTGCCGGCCTGCTGGCCACGCCGCTCGCGCAGGCGCGGAAACAGGTCGAACACTTCGTTCAGCGTGTCGCGCCAACCGGCTTCGCGGGCGCGGTAACGACGGAAGCCGCCCAGCAGCAGGTTGTCTTCAACGGACATGGTGCCGAATAGTTCGCGACGCTCGGGCACCAGCGACATGCCGGCCGCCACGCGCTTTTCGACTTGCCAGCCGGACACATCGGCGCCCGCATAGTGCACGGTGCCGGCGGCATGGCCGGTGTGCGGCAGCGACCCCATCATCGCGTTCAGCATGGTGGACTTGCCCGCGCCGTTGGCGCCGATCACGGTCACGATGCTGCCGGCGGGCACGGTCAGCGACGCGCCGACCAATGCGCCAACCTTGCCATAACGGGCCGACAGATTGCTGACTTCCAGCACGGGCGATTGCGTCGCGCTCATTGCACACCTCCTGCCGAAACCGGCTTGGCCTGATCCGCTTCGGGCAGGTCGTCATCGATGCCGCCCAGATAGGCTTCCAGCACCGCCGGGTTCTTTTGCACGTCGGCCGGCACGCCTTCGGCCAGCTTGGTGCCGAAATCCATCACCACCAGGTGGTTGGTCAGGCGCATCACAAAATCCATATCGTGTTCGACCAGCAAAATGCTCATGCCTTCCGAGCGCAGTTGCTCCAGCACGCGCGCCAGGTCTTGTTTTTCCTTGTAGCGCAGGCCGGCGGCCGGCTCGTCCAGCAGCAGCAAGACCGGGTCGGACGCCAGCGCCCGCGCAATTTCCAGAATGCGTTGCTGGCCCAGCGCCAGGTTGCCCGCCTGTTCGTACAGGTATTCGCCCAGTCCCACGCGCTTGATCTGTTCGGCGGCTTCGTGCAGCAGCTGCGCTTCGCGGGCACGGTCCGAATGCAAGGCGCCGGCCAGCACGCCCACGTCAGAACGCAGGTGCGCGCCCAAGGCCACGTTCTCCAGCACCGTCATGCCCGGCAGCAATTGCACGTGCTGGAACGTGCGCCCCACGCCCAGCTTGGCGATCTCGCGCGCGGAACGATTGTCGATGCGCTGGCCCATGAACGTGACCTTGCCACGGGTCACGGGCAGCACGCCGCTGATCAGGTTGAACGTGGTGCTCTTGCCGGCGCCGTTGGGGCCGATCAGACCCATGATTTCGCCGGAACGGACCTTGAACGTAATGTCATTGACGGCAACCAGACCACCGAATTCCTTGCGGATGGCATCCACTTCCAACACCACCTGCCCGGCTTCAGGACGCATGCGGGTCGGCAGCGCTGGCGCCGGCGCGGGCGGCGCCAGATTGCGGCGCGAACCGTCCGCGCCGGTGATGCGGCTCCACCAGGTAGCCAGGATGGGCCAGAGGCCGTTGCGGGCGTATTGCAGCATCAGGATCAGCAGCACGCCAAAGACGATCATTTCAAAGTTGGCGTTGGTGTCCAGCAGCTTGGGCAGCCAATTTTGCAATTGGTCCTTCAGCACCAGGATGACGCCCGAGCCCAGCAAGGCGCCCCACACGTAGCCCGCACCACCGACCACCGCCATGAACAGGTATTCAATGCCGTAGTTCACGCCGAACGGGCTGGGGCTGACGGCGCGCTGCATGTGCGCGTAGAGCCAGCCCGAAATGCAGGCCAGCAAGGCCGCCCAGACGAAGATCACGACCTTGTACGCCGCCGTGTTCACGCCCATGGATTCGGCCATGCCCGCGCCGCTTTTCAGCGCCCGGATGGCACGGCCCGGCCGCGAATTGAGCAGGTTGCGGGTAGCCCACAACGCCAGCAGCACGAAGATCCAGATCAAGTAATAAATGTTGCGACCGCTGGCCAGCGACACGCCGAAGATGCTGATGGGTTCGATGCCGGCAATGCCGTCATGCTTGCCCAGCCAGTCGATATTGCCGAACAGGAAATACAGCGACAGGCCCCACGCGATGGTGCCCAGCGGCAGGTAGTGCCCCGACAGGCGCAACGTGATCGCGCCCAGCAGGTAGGCCACCACGGCGGTCAGCACCAGGCCTGCGGGCAAGGCCAGCCACGGCGACACGTCGTACTGCGTCGTCAGGAAAGCGGTGGTGTAGGCACCCAGGCCCACGAACGCGGCCTGGCCGAACGAAGTCAGCCCGCCCACGCCGGTCAGCAGCACCAGGCCCAGCACGACCAGGCTGGCAAGGCCGATGTAGTTAAGTTGCGTCACCCAGAATTCGGGCGTGACCGGCACCAAGGGCAGGCCCGCCAGGACGACGATGAAGACGGCAAGCAAAATGCGGTTCATGGCGTTTATTCCTCTTCGTCCACGTGATGGGTGCTGAACGAACGCCAGACCAGAACCGGGATAATCAAGGTAAAGACGATCACTTCTTTATAGGCGCTGGCCCAGAAGGACGAGAAAGATTCCAGCACGCCGACCAGCAGCGATCCGGCGGCGGCCACGGGGTAGCTGGCCAGGCCGCCGATGATGGCGCCCACGAAGCCCTTTAGTCCGATCAGGAAGCCGGTGTCGTAATAAACGGTGGTGATCGGGGCGATCAACATGCCGGACATGGCGCCGATGGCCGTGGCCAACGTGAAGGTCAGGCTGCCGGACATGGTGGTGCTGATGCCGACCAGGCGCGCGCCGCGGCGGTTCACGGCGGTGGCGCGCAACGCGCGGCCGTACAAGGTCTTGCCGAAGAACAACCACAGGGCGGCGATCAGCAATGCGCAGGTGGCGACAACGAACAGGCTTTGCGCGGACCAGGTCATGAAGCCCAGGTCGACTTGCCCGCTGACGAACGCCGGGGTGCGCCAGCCTTCGGCGCCAAAGAACACCAGCGCCAGGCCGGTCAGCGCGAAGTGCACCGCGACAGATACGATCAGCAGCACCAGCACGGTGGCTTCGGCCAAGGGTTGATAGACGATGCGATAGACCATGGGACCCATCGGGATCACCAGCAGCAGCGTCAGCAGCATGTTCAGCCACAACGAGTTGTCGGGGCCGATGTAGCTTTGGGTCACCCAGAACAGCGCCAGCGGCAGGACGATGCAGGTGACCAGCGTTTTGGGCAGGCCAGCGAAACTGCGGGTGCGCAAGGCGCGCACCAGTTCCATCGCCAGGCACAGGGCGCCCAGCAGCGGCAGCAGGTAGGCGGTGCCCGGCATCTTGCCGTCGACCAGCATGGCCAGGGTCAAGGCGCCGAACGCCACGAACTCACCCTGGGGAATGAAAATGACGCGCGTAACGGCAAACACCAGCACCAGCGCCATGCCCAGCAGGGCATAGATGGCGCCGTTGACGATACCGTCTTGCAGCAGGATCAGCGCAATTGAGGAATCCATCTAACAACCTTATTGATTCTTGGTGTTCCGGCCCCGCCCGGGACACTGATACGACACACCGGCCGGAAAGGCCGGTGCGAAGCATTGCTCGGGTGCCGCAAGACACACGCCAGCGGTTGGCGCGGCCTTGCAAGACACATCCGTGGATCGGGCAATCCGAAGGGAATTACAGGCCGGGCTGATAGACCCACTTGCCGCCTTCAACCTTGACGATGACGCGCGAACGCTCGTCAAAGCCGGCGTGGTCGGTGGGCGACATGTTGAACACGCCTTGCGAGGCGGCCAGGTCCTTCACGTTTTCCAGCGCATCGCGCATGGCGGCGCGGAACTCCGGCGTGCCGGGCTTGGCGCCCGTCTTCAGCGCCACGGGCACCGCGGCCACGACCAATTGGCCGGCGTCCCACATGTGGCCGCCAAACGTGTTGGTGGAGTTGGCGCCGTTGGCCTTCTCGTAGGTTTCAACATAAGCCAGGGCCGACTTCTTGACCGGGTTGGAATCGGGCAACTGGGCGGCGACCAGCAGCGGGCCGGCCGGCAGGAACATGCCGTCGCAGTCCTTGCCGCAAACGCGCAGCACGTCGTTGTTGGCGGCGCCGTGGGTTTGGTAGATGGTGCCGCCGTAGTTGCGGGCCTTCAGTTCCTTTTGCGGCAGCGCAGACGGGGTGCCGGCGCCGGCGATCAGGATGGCGTCCGGCTTGGCGCCGACCAGCTTGAGCACCTGACCCGTCACGCTGGTGTCGGTACGGCTGTATTTTTCGATGGCGACAATTTCAATGCCCTTGGCCTTGGCGGCCTTTTGCATCACGTCCAGCCAGCCGTCGCCGTAGGCGTCGGCAAAGCCGATGAAGCCCAGGGTCTTGACCTTGGACTTGGCCATGGCGTCGGCCAGGGCGCCGGCCATCAGCGCGTCGTTTTGCGGGGTCTTGAACACCCAGCGGCGCTTGTCGTCCACGGGTTCCACGATCTTGGCGCTGGCGGCCACGCTGATCATCGGCACCTTGGCTTCAGCGGCCACGTCGACCATGGCCAACGAGCCCGGCGTGACCGACGTGCCGATCAGCACGTCGACCTTGTCGTCGGTAGCCAGCTTGCGCGAGTTCTTCACGGCTTGCGTGGTGTCGGTGGCGTCATCCAGCACGATCCATTCGATCTTCTGGCCGGCCACTTCCTTGGGCAGCAATGCCACGGTATTGCGTTCGGGGATACCCAGCGACGCAGCGGGGCCGGTGCTGGACACCGTGACGCCGACCTTGACCTGCGCGCTTGCCAGGAGCGGCACGGCCAGGGCGAAAGCGGCAGCCGCCGCGGACAAGCCGAAGTGCTTGCGCATATTTTTTGTCTCCTGTGGTGGCTCTTATGTGCCTCGATCGAGGCGAAGCGAGCCTAGTTAAAGTTATACAGAAAAAAATATTATAGGGTTAAAACAGTATCAGATGACGTCACGCAACTACGGTAAATCCCTGATGTGCTATGGAAACCTTGTTTCAGCAAACGCATTCGTTAATGGCGAACTTGATGGCGAACTTGTACTAGAAAATCTTTCGGCGCGTCAGTTGGGGGATTCCCTTGTAATGGGCAGCATGCCCCAAAGCGCATCGCCAGCTGGTTACCTTACTGTCACGCCGCACTGACAAATCTGTCAGCGGCCCAACATCGGCCACACCCTTTCCACGCGCGAAGCCACCCAGGCGGCGATCACGACTTTGATCAGGTCGCCCGGCAGGAACACCGCCACGGCGGCGGCCGCCTTGGGCAGACCCATCTTGGTCACCGAGGCCAGCCACGGCACGCCAAACGCATAGACGACCACAATGCCGCCCACCCCGCAGGCCACGACATACGCGCCCAGCTTCGCCCAGTCGCGGTGGGCTCGGCCCACCAGCGTGCGGGTCAGCCAGCCGATGACAAATGCGCCCACCACCATGCCCACCAGAAAGCCGCCCGTGGGCCCCATGAACGCGCCCAATCCGCCACGACCGCCCGGCAGCACCGGCAGGCCGATCGCCGCCAGCAGCAGGTAAAGCAGGCAGGCCAGCGCGCCACGCACGGGGCCCAGCATGGCGCCCGCCAGCATGACGCCCAGCGTCTGCAAGGTGATCGGCACCGGAATGCCGGGCAGTGGTATCGGCGGGATCAGGCTCAGGACGACGATCAGCGCGGCAAACAGCGCAATCAGCACAGTGTTATGGGATTTCATGGCATTACCTATTGGGTGGGGTGGGTGCGCCCGGCTGAGGGGCGCCCGGCTGAGGGGCGCCCGGCTCAGGGGCGCCCGGCTCAGGGGCTGCGCGCGTCGATAGCTTCGGCCACTTCCTGGGCGCGCTTTAATGTCAGCACGATCAAGGGCACGATCAGGGCAACCGGATGGGCGCCCAGCCCCCGCGCCGCCTGGGCCTCGCGGATGTCTTGGAAATTGCGCCAGATTTCAGGCACGAACCGCAAGGTCAGCGCCAGTGCCAGCGCCACTTTGCCGGCGTCGACCAGCCCGATCCGCTCAAACGGCGTCAACGCCCGTTCGCAGACGGCGATCAGGTCCGACGTGCGCGTGGCCAGCGTGACGGCCAGCGCCAGCCCCACCATCGCGCCCACTCGCAGCACGACGGCCAGGGCGTCGATCAGCCCCTGGAATACGCCCGTGAACAGCGCCACGGCCAGCAGCACCCACAGCAGCCCGCGCACCTGGCGCCAGACGGCGGCGGCCGACACGCCCGTGGACCAGACCAGAATGGCCGAAACGGTAAACGCCGCGCCCAGCCACCGCGGGTCGCGCAGCATGAACAGCCCCGCCCCGGCGGCCACCAGCGCCACCAGCTTTACCCAGGCAGGCAGCCGGTGCAGTGGACTGCGGCCGGCGACGTAAAGAGGTTCGATCATGCGCAGTGCTCCCGGTACCAGCGCAAGGCCGGCGCGGGCGTGTCGTCGGCGGCAATGACACCATCGCGCACGACCAGCACCCGGTCAAAATCGTCCAGCAGGTCCAGGTCGTGGCTGACGACCACGGCATCATGGGGCAGCGCGGCAATCGCGTCTCGGACCCGGTTGCGGTTGCGCAGGTCCAGCTGTGTGGTGGGTTCGTCAAAGACGACCAGCGCCGGCGCCATGACCAGCACGGCCGCCAACGCCACCAGTTGGCGTTCGCCGCCCGACAGCGTGTGGCTGCTGCGGTCGGCCAGATGCCCGACCCCCAGCGCATTCAATTGGGCGTCGATGCGCGATTCACGCAGCGCCTTGTCCGGTTCCAGCCGCTTCAGCCCAAAGGCCAGGTCTTCGCGCACGATCGGGAAAACAATCTGGTTTTCGGGGTTCTGGAACACAAAGCCCACACGGCGGCGCACGGCTTTCAAATCGTACCGAGTGTCCAGCCCATCCACCCGAACACTGCCCGACGATGGCAGCACCAGCCCGTTCAGCAGGCGCGCAAGCGTGCTCTTGCCGGCGCCGTTGGGCCCGACGATGCCGATGCGGCGCTCGGCCAGCGTCGCGCTCACCCCGCGCAACACTTCCGCCTGGGGCGTGGCCACTACCGCCTGGTCAAACTCGATTAACATGGGGCGGGATTATGCCCGAACCATTTCGGGCATCGGGACTCCAAGAGCTGATATGGAAAAAGTACGCAAATCCGACGCCGAATGGCGCGCACAACTTTCCCCCGAAGAATACGTGGTCACCCGCGAAAAGGGTACCGAACGCGCATTCACCGGGCGTTACTGGAATACGACCACGCCGGGCATTTACCGCTGTGTGGGCTGTGGCACGGCCCTGTTCGCATCCGACACCAAATTCGACGCGGGCTGTGGCTGGCCCAGCTACTTCCAGCCGCTGGACCCCGAACTGGTGCGCGAAGAGCGCGACGTCAGCCACGGCATGGTCCGCACCGAAGTCCTGTGCAACGTATGCGATTCGCACCTGGGCCACGTCTTCCCCGACGGCCCGCCGCCCACCGGGCTGCGCTATTGCATCAATTCCCTGTCGATGACGTTTGAACCCATAGAAGACTGAATGAAGAAGTTTCTGTTCGACCTGTTTCCGCTGTTCCTGTTCTTCATTGCTTATCGGTACACGGACATCTTCATCGCCACGGGCGTCGCCATGGCGGCGGCCGTGCTGCAGATCGTGTGGCTCAAGCTCACGGGCCGCGCCACCGAGGCCATGCACTGGATCAACCTGACGGTCATCCTGGTCTTCGGCGGCGCCACCATCTGGTTGCACAGCGATGTCTTCATCAAGTGGAAGCCCACCGTGCTGTATTGGCTGTTTGGCGGTGCGCTGCTGATTTCCCGCTGGGTGTTCGGGCGCAATCTGATTCGTCGGCTGATGGAAAAGCAGATTCAACTGCCCGACGCCGCCTGGGACAAGCTGAACCTGGTCTGGGCAGCCTTCTTCCTGGTCGCCGGCGCGCTGAACCTGTATGTGGCGTTCTCCGGTCATTTCACCGAATCGCAATGGGTCAGCTTCAAGGCATTCGGCCTGATGGGCTTGATGGTCGTCTTCGTGATCGGCCAGTCGGTATGGCTGGGCAAGCATATCCAGACCGACGACACCGCCGGTTCCGGCACGCCGCCGGGCAAGCCCTGACGCGCCAGCCGGCCCGACCACACGGTCCAATCATAGGCGCGCCCACCCTCGTGGGCGCGTCGGAACTTTCATCAAGCCGCCATGTCCGACAACACCGATCGCATCACCCTGATCCGAGAGCGCCTGGCCGCCCTGGAACCTGTAACGCTGGACATCCTGGACGACTCGCATTTGCATGCCGGCCACGAAGGCAGTAAAAACGGCGCCGGCCACTATCGCGTCCATATCGTAGCGCCTTGCTTCACGGGGCTCTCCGCCGTGGCGCGACATAGGCTGGTGTATCATCATTTGCAAGATTTGATCCCCTATCCGATTCATGCGCTTGCGCTAGATGCCCAGGCTCCCAAATAGAAAGTAAAAGGATATTCATGAAACGCATCGTCATGCTGGCTGCGGCCTGCGTCATCGCCGTGCCCGCTTTCGCGCAAAACGTGGCCACCGTCAACGGTAAGGCCATTCCGCAAAAGAATTTGGATCAATTCGTCAAGCTGCTGGTCAGCCAGGGCGCGACCGATTCGCCGCAATTGCGCGAACAGGTCAAGCAAGAAATGATTAACCGCCAGATCTTCGTGCAAGCCGCCGAATCCAGCGGCATCGCCAAGCAAGCCGACGTTCAAACCGAAATCGAACTGGCCCGCCAGGGCATCCTGGTTCGCGCCCTGATGGCCGACTACCTGGCCAAGAACCCGGTTTCGGACGCCAAGGTCACCGCCGAATACGAGAAGATCAAGAAGGAACAAGCCGGCAAGATGGAATACAAGGTCCGTCATATCCTCGTCGAAGACGAGAAGACGGCCAATGACCTGTTGGCCCAGATCAAGAGCAACAAGAGCAAGTTCGACGATCTGGCCAAGAAGAACTCGAAGGACCCCGGCAGCGCCGAAAAGGGTGGCGATCTGGGTTGGGCTCCCCCGACCAACTACGTCCAGCCGTTCGCGCAAGCCGTGACTCAGTTGAAGAAGGGCGAACTGGTCGACAAGCCGGTCCAAACCCAATTCGGCTGGCACATCATCAAGGTTGAGGACACCCGCCCGGTGGAATTCCCGCCGCTGGATCAAGTGCGTCCGCAACTGGAAGAAATGCTGCGCCAGCAAACCCTGGCCGACTACCAGAAGCAACTGCGCGACAAGGCCAAGATTCAGTAAGCCTGCCCTGCGCCAAAATCAAAACTGCCCGCTATCGCGGGCAGTTTTTTTTGGGGCAGGACATTCCCTTTGGGCTAGGACATTCCCAATAGGGCTTTCAACGCATCTTCATCCAACACGGTCACGCCCAGTTCCTGCGCCTTGGTGAGTTTGCTGCCAGCCTCTTCGCCGGCCACCAGATAAGCGGTTTTCTTGGAGACCGAACCGCTGACCTTGCCGCCCGCGGCCTGGATGTGCATTGACGCTTCCTCGCGCGTCCAGTTGGGCAGGGTGCCGGTCAACACGAAAGTCTTGCCCGCCAGCGTCGTGCCTTGCGGCGCGGCGTCGGCCACAGGGTTGACCCCCTGCGCCTTCAATTGCTCGATGACGTCCCGGTTGTGCTGCTCGGCAAAGAAGCGGCGGATGGATGCCGCCACCACGGGGCCCACGTCCGGCACGGACGACAAGGCGTCTTCATCAGCGTCCATGATGGCGTCGATGCTGCCGAAATGCCGTGCCACGTCGCGCGCGGTGGTTTCACCCACGTGACGAATACCCAGCGCAAACAACAGGCGGTTCAAGCCCGGGGCGCGCGCCTTGTCGATGGCCGCCACCAGGTTATCGGCCGACTTCTGGCCCATGCGATCCAGGCCCACCAGCTCGAGCGGGCGCAGGCTGTACAGATCGGCCAAAGTCTTGACCCGGCCGCTGTCGACCAACTGGTCCACCAACTTTTCGCCCAGCCCTTCGATGTCCAGCGCCTTGCGGCTGGCCGCATGCCACAGCGTCTGCTTGCGCTGCGCGGCGCAGAACAGGCCGCCCGTACAGCGCGCAATGGTCTCGTCTTCCAGCCGTTCAATGGCCGAGCCGCAGACCGGGCAGGCCGTGGGCATGACGAATTCCTGGGCGTCGTCGGGCCGCTTTTCAAGCACAGGGCCCAGCACTTCGGGGATCACATCGCCCGCGCGGCGCACGATGACGGTGTCACCCTTGCGCACGTCCTTGCGGCGGATTTCGTCTTCGTTGTGCAGCGTCGCGTTGGTGACGGTCACGCCGCCCACGAACACGGGCTTCAGGCGTGCCACGGGCGTGATCGCGCCCGTGCGCCCAACCTGGACTTCAATATCCAGCAGCGTGGTGGTGGCTTCTTCGGCGGCAAATTTGTGCGCCAGCGCGAAGCGCGGCGCGCGCGCCACGAAGCCCAGCACTTTCTGCGCGGGCAGCGAATCTACTTTGTAGACCACGCCGTCGATGTCGTAAGGCAGGCCGGCACGCAGCTCGCCCACCTTGGCATAAAAGGCCATCAAGCCTTCGGCGCCCGTCGCGCGATGGTTGTGCTTCAAGTTGACCGGCAGGCCCAGCTCGTGCAGCCACGCCAACATGGCGCCATGCGACGCTTCGGGCAGTTGCGAGGCCTGACCGGCGCCGGCCGTGGCCTCGTCGAACAAGCCGCTTTGCTTGCCGGGCAGGCCCTGCACTTCGCCCCAGCCATACGCAAAGAAGCGCAGCGGCCGCTTGGCGGTGATGCGCGGGTCCAGCTGACGCAGGCTGCCGGCGGCGGCATTACGCGGGTTGACGAAGATCTTTTCGTCACGCTTGGCCTGCGCAGCGTTCAACTTTTCAAAGTCGGCGCGATTCATCAGCACCTCGCCGCGCACTTCCAGCACTTTCGGGGCGGACCCTTTCAGTTGCAGCGGAATGGCCTTGATGGTGCGGATGTTGGAGGTGACATCTTCGCCCGTCTGGCCGTCGCCGCGCGTGGCGGCCTGCACCAGACGGCCGTCCTCGTAACGCAGGCTGATCGCCAGCCCGTCCAACTTGAGCTCACAGAAATAATCGGCTTGCTGCGCCGGCCCCAGCAGGCCCGCGCCGCGCAACGTGTCCGTGACACGGCGGTCGAACGCCACCACTTCTTCTTCGGCAAAGGCGTTGTTCAGCGACAGCATCGGCACGGCATGGCGCACGCTGCCAAAGGAGGAGACAGGCGCCGCGCCCACGCGTTGCGTGGGCGATTCCGGGGTGATCAGTTCGGGATGCTCGGCCTCTAGGGCTTCAAGCTGCCGCATCAGCCCGTCGTACTCGGCATCCGAGACGGAGGGCTCGTCGTAGACGTAATAGCGGACGTTGTGCTGTTCCAGCTCGGCGCGCAGGCGCGCCGCGGTTTCCGCCGGGTTGACTTCACCAGACGCGCGGCTCATTTACGCAAACACCCGTTGAGCACGCTCGCTTCCGGCGGGCAGGCCCGCTTGTTCAAGCTGTTCGAACAGCACTTGGAGGCGTTCGTCGATAACCGTTTCGGAACCATCCGCCAGCGGCTTGCCCTGGTCATCGACCAGCTCGGCGCGCAGGCGGGCGGCCAGGTCGCGGCCCACGTCGACCATGCGGCCAAAGGCACGCGTATCGGCCGGCGCACAAGGCACGTCCAGCAGCAGGTACAGGCGTTCGACGCCACCCATGCCGGCGTCGAAGGCGGCGCCATCGGCGCGCGACAGCGTGAAGCGGGTCACGCCGTTTTCGGCGGGCCACGCCAGGCGATTGCCATCCGCCACGAAGCCCGTGTCGCGGGCCACGGACAGCACTTCGGCGGCAGGCTGGGCCGCGCCCAGCAGCAGCGTCAGGCCAACCTGGATATCCAGCGCGGCGCAGGTGTCGTCCAGGCGGGCGCCCTGCTCCAGCACGGCTTGCTGGTCGGGGCCTTCGATGGTGGCGTCGAAACGTTCGGCCATGTCCTGGGCGCGAGCCCAGGCTTGCGACCATTCAATGGCAGTCAGGGGGCCGCTGCGATTGGCCAGCAGCACCGCCAGTTGCATCGACGCATACGATTCGCCGGCATGCACGCGGGCACGATGGCGGCGCTGGTCGGTCTCGGCGAATACGCGCATCGGCTTGCGGCCTACGTGGCGCAGGCTTTGCATGTAAGGCAGCAGGTCGGCGCCACGCACGGGTTCGGCAAAATTGATTTCGATGACCACTTCGCAGGCGGGATCGGGTTCTTCCGTGTCGTCGGCGTCGCTACCCGGGTCCACCGGCGCGGGCTGGCCGGGTTGCGCGCGCGGCGCATCGCCGCCCATGCCGGGCTCGCGACGGCTCGCGCCCGCGGCAGTCGCCGATGCGGCTGCGCCGGCAGTGCCGGCGCCCAGCAACGGATCCTGTTCAGACGTGGGGAAATGGCTTTGCATCTTGCGCCGGACGCGCCGGTCCTGCCACCAGTTGAATCCCAACACCAGCAGTATCAGCAAGACGCCCAGGGCTATCAGCCCGATCTGCAAATCACTCATGTGTACATCCCGCGCCAGGAGGGCGGCGCCTTTCTAAATATGGGGTTTATGCCGCTTCGGAGGCCATCATTTGCACGGCCGAATCTATGTCTACCGCAACGATACGCGAAACCCCTTGCTCTTGCATGGTTACGCCGATCAGCTGCTTGGCCATCTGCATGGCGATCTTGTTGTGCGAAATAAATAGGAATTGGGTTTGCTCGCTCATGTTGGCGACCAGGTTTGCGTAGCGTTCGGTGTTGGCGTCGTCCAGCGGCGCGTCCACCTCGTCCAGCAGGCAGAACGGCGCCGGGTTCAGCTTGAACAACGCGAACACCAGCGCGGTCGCGGTCAGCGCTTTTTCGCCGCCGGACAAGAGGTGAATCGTGCTGTTGCGCTTGCCGGGCGGCTGGGCCATGACCTGCACGCCCGCGTCGAGAATTTCCTCGCCCGTCATGCTGAGCTTGGCTTCGCCCCCACCAAACAGCTTGGGGAACAGCTCGCCAAAGTGGCCGTTCACGATGTTGAAGGTTTCTTGCAGCAGCTCGCGCGTTTCGCGGTCGATCTTGCGGATCGCGTCTTCCAGGGTTTCGATGGCGGTCATCAAATCCTGGTGCTGGGAATCCAGGAAACCCTTGCGTTCGCGCGACGTGTTCAATTCGTCCAGCGCCGCCAGGTTGACCGAGCCCAACGATTCAATCTGGCGCGAGATCCTGCCCACTTCCTGTTGCAGCCAGCTGGCGCGGCGCCATTCTTCGGGGCGGGTGGCCAGGTCCTGGGCCAGCGCCTCGCGGTCGACTTCGCGGGCGTTCAGCTGTTCGGTGAACTGCTCTTCGGCCAAGCGCGCGGCCTGCTCTTGCAGCTGCAATTCCATGATGCGCGCACGGCGCGGTTCCAGCGTCTGTTCCTGCTGTTGCCGGTCTTCATCGGCGCCGCGCAACAGAGCGGCCAGGTTTTCCATTTCCTGGCGCGCGCGCGACAGCGCTTCTTCGCGCTCGGCACGGGCTTCCAGGGCATCTTGCAACCCGGCCTGCGACGCGGACGCGTCCAGCTCGGCCAGATCGCCCATCAGTTGTTCAAGCTCGACCGTGCCGCGCTGGCTTTGGTCGGCGGCCAATTGCTGGTTGCGTTGCAGGTCGGTAATGCGGACCTGAATGCCGCGTTCGGCAAATTCGGCTTCTTGCGCGGCACGCTCAAGCTCGCGCAGGCGCGTACGGGCGGCTTCGGCCTGGGCGGCCAGCGTTTCGCCGTCCATTTCAGCGTCGGCAAAGCGGGATTGGTGCTCGGCCAGTTCTTCGTCCAGCGTCTCGAAGCGGGCTTCGGCTTCTTCGCGGGTGGCGCGCAGGTCTTCTTCCTGGACCTTGATTTCTTCCAGATCCTGGCGCAGGCGCGAGGCCCGTTCGCCGGATTGCTCGGCCTGCTGTTGCAGCCGGGAATGTTCAAGCTGGATGTCGTGCACGCGGCGCGTGACCTCGGCCACGCGCGTGCGCGCCGGGGCGATGGCCTGCGAGACCTGCTGCCAGGCCGCTTCGGCGCGGGCAACCGCGGCACGCGCCTGGTCGGCGATCAGCTGCTGGGCCTTGATCTCGCGTTGCAGGTTTTCAATTTCCTGCTGGCGGGCCAACAGGCCGGCCTGTTCGGAATCCGGCGCGTAAAAGCGGACGCTATGGGCATCAATCAGGTGGCCGGCCTTGACCACGCAGGCGCTGCCGGCGGGCAAGGTCGCGCGCATGGCCAGAGCCTGCGTCACGTCGGTCGCGGTGTAGATGCCGGCCAGCCAGTCGTTCAGCAGCGTGCGCAGGTCCGGGTCGGTGATGCGCAGCAGGCTGGCCAGCGGCGTCAGGCCGGCCGGGGCGGCCGGCGCGGGCGCCGCGACGGGCAATTGATAGAAAGCCAGCCGGGCGGGCGGCGCGTCTTCGGCGAACGCGCGGGCCCAATCCAGATTGCGCACTTCCATGGACGCCATGCGCTCGCGCAGGGCGGATTCCAGGGCGGTTTCCCAGCCCGGCTCCACGTGCAGCTTTTGCCACAGGCGCGACAGCCCGGCCAATTCATGCTTGGCCAGCCAGGGTTCCAGCGCGCCCTGCTTCTGCACGTCTTCCTGCAGCTTCACCAGCGCGGACAGGCGGGCTTCCAGACGGGCCAGGTTCTGGGCGTCGGTCTGGGCGGCGGCCTGGGCGCGGCTGCGCTCGGCATCCGCTTCCGGCACGCGGCCTTCCAGCGTGGCCAGTTCTTCCTGGGCTTCTTGCAGCTGGTCTTCGCCGGCTACCCGGTCGCCGGCCAGTTGCTCCAGGCGGACGGGGTCTGGCGCATGCAGCTCGCGTAGCTCTTGTTGCAGGCGTTCGCGGCGCTGCTCCAGCACCTGCATCTGGCGGTCGGCGTCGCGCTGGGTCTGGGCGACCAGCGCCAGGTTCTGTTCGACCCGGGCCAGGGCGGCGCGCATTTCGTCGCGGCCCGAGGCGGCCTCGCGCACGCGCTGCTCGACGGCGGGCAACCCCGCCTGAGCGTCTTCGGCGGCGGCGCGCGCCTCTTCGGTGCGGGCGGCGGCGGTGGCCAGGTCGTCTTCGGCCTGGGCGATCTGTTCAGTGCAGTGCTCGCGCTGGCTGGTCCATTCCGCGATCTGCTGCTGCAACTGGTCGCGGCGCGATTGCAGACGGTTGCGCGAATCCACCACGTGGCGGATCTCGGCTTCCAGGCGGCTGACCTGCGCGTTGGCTTCGTACAGCGCGCCCTGGGCGGTGTGCACGGCGTCGCTGGCCGCGTAGTGGGCCTGACGGCGCGATTCCAGCGCCGCTTCGCCCGCCCGCAGGCCGGCGATGGCGGCTTCCAGCTCGTTTTGCGCCTGCGCCATTTCCTGGGCTTTCTTGGCGCGCTCTTCGCGAGCCCCGGTTTCCTTCAGGAACCACAGGGAATGCTGTTTCTTTTCGCCGTCGGCCTGAAGCTCGCGGTATCGCGTGGCGACTTCGGCCTGGGCTTCCAGCTTTTCAAGCTGGCTGTTCAGTTCGCGCAGAATGTCTTCCACGCGAGTCAGGTTTTCGCGCGTGTCCGACAGGCGGTTTTCGGTCTCGCGGCGGCGTTCCTTGTAGCGCGACACGCCGGCCGCTTCTTCCAGGAATACCCGCAGTTCTTCAGGGCGCGCCTCGATCAGGCGGTTGATCATGCCCTGCCCGATGATGGCGTAGCCACGCGCGCCCAGGCCGGTGCCCAGGAAGATGTCGTGGATGTCGCGGCGCCGGACCTGCTGGTTATTGACGAAATAGCTGCTGGTGCCGTCCCGGGTCAGGACCCGGCGCACGGCGATTTCGGCGTAGGTGCTCCATTGGCCCGCAGCCCGCCCTTCGCTGTTGTCGAACACCATTTCCACCGACGCACGGGCCGCTGGCTTGCGGTTGCCCGAGCCGTTGAAAATGACGTCCTGCATGGACTCGCCGCGCAGTTCCGAGGCCTTGGCCTCGCCCAGCACCCAGCGCACCGCATCGATGATGTTCGATTTCCCGCAGCCGTTCGGACCCACCACGCCAACCAGTTGACTGGGCACGGGAATCACGGTGGGATCGACGAAGGACTTGAAGCCGGCGAGTTTTAGCTGAGTAAGACGCACAGTACGATGACGACGGGGTGGGTTGACGAAAGGCGTTAACGGACCTGCCGCACAGATTGCAAACCGGCCCACGAAGGGCCGGCTCACATATGGGTCGTATGATACCGCAGGCAGTCTGTCGCTAAACGTCAGTAATGGTCAACCCACGGGCAAACGCGCAATGGTGCGCCTTCGGGCACCGGCTATACTCCCTGACACTTTTTGGCACGACACATAATTTTCACGCGGACTGGCCGGGCTCAGGCCAAAGAACGGGGACATTCTTGAAACGTGGTTTCTATCTGGTCATGGCCGCGCAGGCCTTCTCGTCATTGGCGGACAATGCGCTGTTCATCGCAGCCATCGCCTTGATACAGGAGCTGCACGGCCCCGACTGGTTGGCGCCCATGATGAAATGGTCGTTCGCGCTGGCCTACGTGGTGCTGGCGGCCTTTGTCGGCGCCCTGGCGGACTCTTTCCCCAAGGGCCGCGTGATGTTCTCCACTAACGCCCTGAAGGTGGCCGGCTGTCTGCTGATGTTCTCGTACGCCAGCATCGGCGTTGCCCCCGAATACCAGACCTACCTGGTCTGCGCCGCCTATGCCGTGGTCGGGATCGGCGCGGCGGCCTATTCCCCCGCCAAGTACGGCATCGTCACCGAAATGCTGCCGCCCCACATGCTGGTCAAGGGCAACAGCTGGATCGAAGGGCTGACGGTGTTTTCCATCATTCTGGGCACGGTGCTGGGCGGCCTGTTGATTTCGTCCTCGGTGTCGACCGCCCTGTTGAGCCATTCCTTCATCGGCAGCCTGGTGCACACCCCCGCCGAAGCCGCCATCCTGGTCATTGCGTTCGTCTACCTGCTGGCGGCGCTGTGCAACCTGATGATTCCGCGCACCCATGTGCGCTACCCGCCGCAGCAGAAAAACCCGGTGCGCCTGATCCGCACGTTCTGGGGCTACGTCTGCGTGCTGTGGAAAGACAAGCTGGGCCAGATTTCGCTGGCGGTCACCACCCTGTTCTGGGGCGCGGGCGCCACGCTCCAACTGATCGTTATCGAATGGGGCCGCAGCCACCTGGGCTATCAGCTGGACAAGGCGTCGATGCTGATGGGCGTGGCGGCGCTGGGTACCGTGGTCGGCTCGATCCTGGCCGGCCGCATCCCGCTGCGCCGCGCGCTGGCCGTGCTGCCGGTAGGCGCCGCCATGGGGCTGGTCGTGTTGCTGATGCCGCTGGTCTATTCGCCCTGGAGCGTCTACCTGCTGCTGCTGATCACGGGCGGGCTGGCCGGTTTCTTCGTGGTGCCGATGAATGCGCTGCTGCAACATCGCGGCCACGTGCTGCTGTCGGCGGGCCATTCCATCGCGGTGCAGAACTTCAATGAACAGCTCAACATCCTGCTGATGGTGGCGATGTACACGCTGCTGCTGTGGCTGCAACTGCCGATCAACATCATCATCGTGATTTTTGGCTCGGTGGTGGCGGTGCTGATGGTGGTGTTCATGCGCTGGAGCAAGCGCAACATGCAGGCCAACCCCGATCTGCACGACCAGATCGGGCAGGAAGGCCATGGGCGTGCGCTGGATTCGAATACCCACTAAGACGCCAAGCCGTTGATCGGAAACGAAAAACGGGCGATAAAGGCGGGCAATACAAGATGCGCAATACAGGACGCGCAATGCATGACGCGCAATGAAAAGCCGGGCCCAAGCCCGGCTTTTTATCGTCCGCCGCCAGCGGCAAGCCAGCGCGGTCAGATCTGGCGGGACGCCAGCTTAAGGTCTTGCCAGGCCCGCGCCTTTTCGGACGGGCTGCGCAGCAGGTACGCCGGGTGATAGCTGACGATCAGCGGAATCTGGCTGCCGTCCTCCGTCTTGAGCGTATGCACGCGGCCACGCAGGCTGCCGATGGTGGCGTCCGTACCCAGCAACGTCTGCGCGGCAAACCGGCCCAGGACCAGGATGCGCTCCGGCTTCAGCAAGGCGATCTGGCGCATCAGATACGGGCTGCAAGCGGCAATTTCCTCGGGCTTGGGATTGCGATTGCCCGGCGGGCGGCACTTGATGACGTTGGTGATGAAGACGTCGGTGTCGCGGCTCATGCCCACGGCGGCCAGCATGGCGTCCAGCAGTTGGCCGGAACGGCCGACAAACGGGTGGCCCTGCCGGTCTTCTTGCTCGCCCGGGGCCTCTCCCACGACCAGCCAGCGGGTAGGCGTTGCCCCATGGCCAAAGACCGCGTGGCGGCGCCCCTGGCACAGCCCGCAGGCCGTACACGCCACCACCTGCTCGCGCAGTTCGTCCAGATTGGCGTTTTTCACCGCCTCGGCCACGGGGATGCGAGGCGCTTCGACCGCTTCTTCTTCGGCCGTCTTGGGAACCGGACGCGGCGGCGGGCCGGTGCGGTTCAGGATGGAAGCGGGAATGCCCGGGCGTCCAGAACTGCGTTCGGTCGCGACGGCGGCCGGAGCAGCGACCGGCGCCGCAGTCGACACAGCAGACGAAGCAGCAGCCGATGCGGCAGCCGGCACCGCGGCGGGCGGCACGGCCGCCACCGGGGCCTGCACAGCGGCAGGCTGACCGGACACGTTGACATGCGCGGCGGGCGCATCCGAGGCACGGGCCGCCACGCCGGAATCCAACAAAACCGGTTTTGAAACAGGGGCTTGCGGCGCAACGGGCGCACGAGCATCGGCCGGAGCCGGGCGCAGCCACAGCCTTTCCATGCCAATTTCGCGCAGCCAGATGCGCTGAAGCGGATTGACGCGGGGCGCCACGGCGGGCGTCGGCACGGTCATGCGAGCACCTCCGGCGTGGCGTCAAAGCGTTTTTGCATGACCAGAGCGTCTTCGCGCGTGCCTTTTTCAGCGGGGTAGTACCCACGGCGCACACCGATCTGCAAATAACCGTGGTCGCGGTAAAAGCTGACGGCGGAGACGTTGGACGGGCGCACTTCCAGCAGCACGCCCTCCAGCCCCCGTTCCCGCGCCTGCGCCTCGCACCATTGCAGCAGGATGCCGCCCAGCCCTTGCCGATGCAGGTGTTTGGACACGGCGATGACGAGCAAGTGCGCGACGTCCGGCGCAAACATCAAAATGCAGAAGGCAGCGACTTTGCCGTCGCGGCGAAGTACCCAAGCGCCGTAGCCCGCCGCCAGTGCGTCAACGAAGTTGCCGCGCGTCCAGGGAAACGCCTGCACGTGGGCCTCCAGCGCGGCCACCTCGTCCAGGTCGTCGTGCGTCAAGGGCTGGGGTTGTTCGGCGGGCGCAAGGTGCCCGGAACGTTCCGCCACGCGGCCCTGCTGCGGCCGATCGGCGGGCTCTGGCTGTGCACCACGCTGCGATGAGTCGGTGAGCTGGGAGGGGTCGTTGCGCGGTGATTGCTTGGTCTCCGACGCCAGCGACGGCGCGGCTTTCGGGTTGCCGCCTTCGCCCCGCATGCGCTCGGCGGTGGTAAAGGCAACCTTGTCGCGCACATAAAGCGGCGCGGCCTCTTCCGGAGGCAGCGCTTCACCGCGCAGCCAGCCTTGTCGCGCCAGACGCGCCACGCTGGCGGCTTCGGGGCGCAACGCATCGGCCGCGCGCGCCCACCCATCCGGCGCAATCATGTCGGACGCGTAGGCATCCCAGGCGTCGCCCGCCAGCAGCGGGCGCAAAGCCTGGCCCGCGGAATCCGACCATTGGACAAGGTGATGCGCCGTCCAGGGCACGACCTCGGCAGCCGCGATCAACAGCGGGGCTTGCAGGACCTGCCAGGCGGACTCTTCGGCCCCCTGCGCGCCCAACGGGCGATAAACCGCCAGATAGACCTCGTTCATGCGCGCGTCCAGCGCCACCACGATGGCGTTGGCGGGCGTGGCCCCGGCCACCTGCGCGGCGACCGCCTGGTGGGACACGACAGGCAGCACCGGAATCCCCAGCCCCAGGCCCATGCCCTGGGCCACGCCGCAAGCGACACGCAGGCCGGTAAAGCCGCCCGGCCCCTGGCCAAACGCCACGGCGTGCAGGGCCGTGGGTGCAATGCCGGACTCGGCAAGCAGCTCGTTCGCCATCGGCAAGAGTCGTTCCGCATGCTCTTGGGACCCCTCGTGCTCGCGGGTAATCAACTGCAAACGGCCATCGACCGTTCGCAGTAAAGCCACCCCGCAACGGGACGAAGACGTTTCCAAAGCCAGCAGGTTTAGTTCCATAGGTGCAGATTGTACGAAATACGCGGCTCCGCCCCCGGTTGTAAGGGGGATTTCAACCATGGTTCGCAATGTGTAATATCTTGTGAACGCCCACTAGCCGCTGGTTCTTGTCACTGTTACATTTCCGGCCATGAATACGCAAAACACCACCCCCACCCGAAAAATCCTCGTCGTTGACGATGATCCGCGCTTGCGCGATTTGCTGCGCCGGTATTTGTCCGAGCAGGGATTCAACGTTTTCGTCGCCGAAGACGCCAAAGAGATGGGCAAACTCTGGCAACGCGAGCATTTTGACCTGCTCGTGCTGGATCTGATGCTGCCCGGCGAAGATGGTCTGTCCATCTGTCGTCGGCTGCGCGGTGGCCACGACAATACGCCCATCATCATGCTCACGGCCAAGGCGGAAGAAATCGACCGCATCGTGGGCCTTGAAATGGGCGCGGACGACTACCTGTCCAAACCGTTCAACCCCCGGGAACTGCTGGCACGGATCAACGCGATCCTACGCCGTCGCGGCACCGAAGAACATCCGGGCGCTCCCAGCCAGGAAAACGAGTCGATCGCTTTCGGCCCCTACGTGCTGAACTTGTCCACCCGTACGCTGACGCGCAACGGCGAACAAGTGCCGATCACCACCGGCGAATTCTCGGTGCTCAAGGTGTTTGCGCGCCATCCGAAGATTCCCCTGTCCCGCGACAAGCTCATGGAACTGGCTCGCGGCCGCGAATACGAAGCTTTCGATCGCAGCCTCGACGTGCAGATCTCGCGCCTGCGCAAACTGATCGAACCCAATCCGTCCAAGCCCGTGTTCATCCAGACCGTTTGGGGTCTCGGATACGTGTTTGTGCCGGACGGTGGTAGCTGATCGGCTCGCCCGCCCTGGGCAGGAGCGCAGCCTCGTGCCCCGCTTGCGCAGAACCTTCAGGAACCTGACTTCACGTTTGCGGCTCGGCTTGTTCGGCCGCACGTTCCTGCTGCTCGCAGCGCTGATGCTGGTCAGCCTGGGCGCGTGGCTACAAGTATTTTTCAGCATGGAGCTGGGACCGCGCGCCAATCAAATGGCGCAGCGGGTGATCACGGCCGTCAATATCACGCGCACGGCCCTGATCTACTCTCATAACGGCGAACGCAGCAAGCTGCTGCTGGACCTGGCCACCAACGAAGGCATTCAGGTCTACCCGCGCGAAGTCACCGACTTTGCCGAAGCCCTTCCCGACGACGACTACTGGCAGCGTGTGGCGCAGCATATCCGCACGCGCTTTGGCCCGGAAACGCAGATCGCCTGGGGCGTCAACCAGGTGCCCGGCTTCTGGGTCAGCTTCCAGATCGAAAAAGATCTGTACTGGCTGGTGTTCGAGCGAGAACAGATTGGCTTGACGGGTGGTATCGAATGGCTGGGATGGGGCGCCACGGCGTTGCTGCTTTCCCTTGTCGGTGCGGCGGTCAGCGTGGGGTTCGTGAACCGGCCCCTGTCCCGGCTTGCCCGCGCCGCGCAGGTGTTGTCGCGCGGCGAGACGCCCGCGCCACTGCCCGAACAGGGTCCTTTGGAAATCCGCGACCTGAACGCCTCGTTCAACCGCATGGCCAAAGACCTGCGGCAGGCCGAGGCCGACCGAGAGCTGATGCTGGCCGGGATCTCGCACGACCTGCGCACCCCGCTGGCCCGCATGCGCCTGGAAATCGAGCTTAGCGGCGTGTCGGAAGACGCCCGCCAGGCCATCGACGAAGACCTGGGCCAGATCGACCACAGCATCGGCCAACTGATGGAATATGCACGGCCCGCCGGCACCCTGCCGCAGCTGGCCACCGACATTTCCGCGGTACTGGCCGAGCTCTATGAACGTGAACGCAGCCACACCGCGTCGTTGGGCGGCGAACTGGAAGCGTCGCTGGAACCCGGGCTGCGTGCCCGGATCACGGCACTGGACCTGAAGCGGGTGGTCAGCAACCTGATCGAAAACGCGCGGCGCTATGGTCGGTCCAGCGACGGCATGGCGCACCTTGTCATGACGCTGCAAGCCGAAGGCGGCATGATCGTGATCGAAGTGTGCGACCGCGGACCGGGCATCGCGCCCGAAGACGTCGACCGGCTGCTGCGGCCTTTCTCGCGTGGCGAAGCGGCGCGTACCGGTGTCAGCGGCGCGGGCCTGGGTCTGGCCATTGTCGAACGCCTGCTCAAGCACGTGGGCGGCACGCTGCGCATGCTGCCTCGCGAAGGCGGCGGGCTGACCGCGCGCATAGAGTTGCCCAAAGCCAAGTTTAGGAATTATCAATTAGACAACGATAATCCATAGCGTAGAATTTATGGTTTAAGGCACTGCCTTATCTCCACCAACAACTACTGGGAGTAAACATGAAAACTGTTGGCGACAAACTCGAGCCCTTCAAGGTCACCGGCGTCAAGCCCGGCTTCAACCAGCACGAAGAGAATGGCGTGTCGGCGTTTGAAGACATCACCGAAAGCTCGTTCCCCGGCAAGTGGAAGGTGATCTACTTCTACCCGAAAGACTTCACGTTTGTGTGCCCGACCGAAATCGTCGGCTTCAACAAGCTGGCCAAGGATTTCGAAGACCGCGACGCCGTTCTGCTGGGCGGCTCCACCGACAACGAATTCGTCAAGCTGGCATGGCGCCGTGAGCACCCGGACCTGAACAAGCTGGGCCACTACCAATTCGGCGACACCACCGGTGCCCTGATCGACCAACTGGGCGTCCGCGAAAAGGGTGCTGGCGTTGCTCTGCGCGCCACGTTCATCGTTGACCCGGACAACACGATCCAGCACGTTTCGGTGAACAACTTGAACGTCGGCCGTAACCCGGAAGAAGTTCTGCGCTTGCTCGACGGTCTGCAAACCGACGAGCTCTGCCCGTGCAACCGTACGGTTGGCGGCGCTACGCTGTAATTTCCAGCCCGGCCCAGGGCCTGTACGCAGGCCCGGCGCCGGGCTTTACTTGCTCTAGATTATAGGTAAAAACTATGGAATTTCTTACGACCATTAAGGAACAGCTGCCGGATTGGGCCAAGGACATCCGCCTGAATCTGGACGCCGTCATCGCCCGTTCCACGCTGGCGCCTGAAGATGCCGTTGGCGCCGCCCTGTCCGCCGCTTACGCCGCGCGCAGCCCGGTGCTGGTCGAAGCCTTCAAGAGCGGCCTGTCGGAAGGCGACGCCAATGCCGCCCTGACGGCTTCCGCACTGATGGGCATGAACAACACCTGGTATCCCTACGTCGAAATGACGGGCGACGCCAACCTGAAGAGCCTGCCCGCGCAGCTGCGCATGAACGCCTACGCCACCCATGGCGGCGTCGAGAAAAAGCGCTTCGAACTGTTCGCGCTGGTTGCTTCGATCATCGGCAAGTGCCATTTCTGCGTGGCCTCGCACTATGAAAACCTGAAGAACGACGGCCTGTCGACCGAACAGCTGCGCGACGCCGGCCGTATCGCCGCCGTCGTCAACGCCGCCGCTCTGGCGCTGGCCGCCCAAGGCAAGTAAGCCTCGGTCTGAAGACGGAAAAAAAAGCCCGCCTGTGCGAACAGGCGGGCTTTTTATTGCCGCGCGCCAAGGTGATGGCGCCGACGGGGACTGCTCGATTAGTTCTGCGCCGGCTTCACGGGCGAGGTCGGCAAGCCGTTGGCCACCCAGGCTTCCAGGCCGCCGCGATACCAGTAGGCGTCCCAGCCCAAAGTGCCGACGCGCAACGCCGCGTTGTACGACGAACGGTCGTTCATGCCGGCGCCCATCAATACGATCGGCACGCCCCGGTTGCCGCCCGACTTCTTCATCAGCCAATCGTCCAGCGGACCTTGCAGGCTGTCCTTGACGCTGCCGTCCGACCCCGCGTCGGCCAGCGGATAGGCGATGGGCAAGGTGTCGCGCAGCCCGCTGCTGTCCACGATGATCAAATTCTTGTTGTTCTTAATCAGCTGGACCAAATCGCCGGTGGTGATGACCTTGGCGCGGTAGTGCTGGACCGGCGTGGGTCCCTTGTACGGCGCCGAGAACAGCAAGGTCGTGGCCGGCACGCCGCTGTCTTTCAATTCATCGAAACCGCCGGTCGGGGCGGCGGCGCCCTGCCCTTGGCCCGCCGGCGCCTGCTGCTGGCGGGCAGGCGGCGCCGAGCCGTCCTTGGCCACGATTTCACCGCCCACCGTGCCCATTTCGATGTCCGAAATCATCACGGCAATGTTCTCGATCAGCTCATAGCACATGGTGATCGAGCCTTCGCGCGGGCTGTACCAGGCGTTGAGCTTGCCGCAGTCCTTGAAGACCACGTTCACCGGCCGGGGCAGCACATACGTCTTGCCCAGCAGCTTGATGTTTTCGCCGATGGCGGCCGACAGGTTGTTCGCGAACAGGTTGCCGATCTTGCGCTTGGACGGTTCGAACACCACGTTCACCGGCGCGCCGGGCGCGTTGGCCGGTTGCTCGCCGTCCGGCGTCCAGGTACCGACGCGCGTGTACGGCGCCAGAATCTTGCGCCACGCGCGGTTCTGCTTGTTGAATTCGTCCGTGCAACGGGCCTTGGTGCGGTCTTCGAATCCGGTTTGTTGAACCACCGTTTCGAACACAGCGGGGTTGCCGCCGTACATGATGCAAAGCATGTTGCGGAAGCGCTTCAGGTCGCCCGTGTGTTCGTCCTGCCATGCCGAGGGCGCCTGGCCGCGGCTTTCCGACAGTTTGCCGCTGTAATACCACTGCAGCGCGGCGTAGGTGGCCGCTTCGCGCGCCATGCGGTCCACGTCCTTGCTGCCCGACGGGTACATCGTGGGTTCCACGATCTGCAACGCCGCGTAAATATCCACCGCATCCTCTTCGGCGCCGGTGGACGGCAATTGCAGTTCGCCGATCAGCGCGTGGCCGAACTCGTGCATGAAGATGCTTTTCATCAAGCCGATATACACGGCGACGATGCGTTCGGTATCGCCACCGAAACGGGGATACGGACCCGAGCCCGGCAAGCCGGAATTATTGCCGCCCGGCGACGGCGCAGCCTGTGGCGTATTGACGCGCGGCGGTGTGTTCTGCGGGCTGGCGCCCGTGGCGCCCCCGCGCGGGGGCAGGCCCGCGGGCGGCGGGTTGGCCGCGCCACCGCCACGAGGCGGCAAGCCGGTGGACGGCGGTGCCGCCGGCGGCTGCTTGGACCCTTGATTGGTCGTGATGGAAAAATCCGCGATGCCGAACGTGCCGACGTCATACGCCATGATGCCGATATCCGCGCCCAGCGCCGACACGTCCGCCACGTCGCCGATCTTCTGGCCGTTCACGATGAAGCGCGCGGCGCCCGGCACCTCGACCACCTTGATGCGATCCGACCCGTCCAGCTTGGCGACATTCGGCACAGAGCCGAAATCACGGCGGTTCTGCCCTTCCAGGCAAAACAGCTTCGTGTTTTTGTCGGCCATGATTTCAAGCAGGCACAGGCTCTTGGTGGCGCGATTGTTCATCACAACGCCGATGGACGCCTTGGGATTCTGCGAATTGACGACCACATTGACGTCGGTGATGCGGCCGGCGTCCGGCGCGGGGCCTGCCGTGACGTACAGCGTTTGCTCACTGCCCGGCGTGCCCTTGTTCTGCAAGGTGAACCAGCCGTCTTGCAAGCCCGCCGTCCAACCCTGCAACAGCTGCTGTCGGACCCCGCCAGCCAGCGGACCCAACTGCTGTTCAAACTCCGCGTGCGCGGGCGCACATACTGCGGCAAGGGCTAAAAGCAGGGCTGCGCCACGTAGATGCATCCGAATATCTCATGTGATCCGATTTAGATAGCGCGCAGAATATTCCGAATCATATGGACCCGCTTATTTATTTGTTAAAGATGTATGCCAAAGTAAATGACGCCCTTGCAAGGGGCCGGCACACGCCTCAACTGTCGACACGCGCCAACAACGCCACCACGGTCGCCGCGATGCCTTCCTTGCGGCCCAGGTAGCCCAGGCCCTCGTTGGTCTTGGCCTTGATGTTCACGTCGGCTTCGGGCAGACCGGTGTCGGCGGCAATGTTCTTCACCATGGCAGGCGCGTGCGGGCCGATCTTGGGCGCCTGCGCGTGCAACGTCGCATCGATGTTGACGGGCGCCCAGCCCGCCGCGCGCACACGCGCCATCGCTTCGCGCAGCAGCACGCGGCTATCCGCGCCCTTGAAGGCCGGGTCCGTATCCGGAAAATGCCGGCCGATATCGCCCAAGCCCGCCGCGCCCAGCAGCGCATCGGTGATGGCGTGCAACAGCACGTCCGCATCGGAATGGCCCAGCAGGCCGTGCGTGTGCGGGATCGTCACGCCGCCGATGATCAGCGGCCGGCCGGCCACCAGCGCGTGCACGTCAAAGCCCTGCCCGACGCGAAAAGGAATGCTCATAGCCATTTTTCCATCAGTTCAAAATCATCCGGCCAAGTCACCTTGAAGTTGCGCAAGGCACCGGGGACCAGCAGCGGCGCATAGCCGGCGGCCTCCAGGGCCGAGGCCTCGTCGGTGACCGTGACGCCATTTACAGAGGCCGCCGTCAGCGCATCGCGCAGCACGCCGGCCCGAAACATTTGCGGGGTCTGCGCCAGCCACAACCCATTGCGATCCAGCGTGCGTTCGACCCGGTCGCGCCCGCCCTTGACGGTGTCGGCGACCGGTAACGCCAACAAGCCGCCCACGGGGTCGGCCAGGCAGGCGTCAATCAGGCGGCGCAAGGCGGCCTGGGGCAGCCCGGGCCGCGCTGCGTCGTGCACCAGCACCCAGGCGTCGTCGGCCACGCCGCTTTCGGCCAAGGCGCCCGCCACGGTGTCGGCTCGCGTAGCGCCGCCGCAGGCCCGCCACACCGTGCGCGGCAAGCCGGCCAGCGCCGCGTCGACCCAGCCGTCGCCGGGCGTCACGGCCACGCGTACCTGCGATACGCGCTCATCGGCCAGCAGCGCACTCACCGCATGGCGCAACATGGGCTGTCCGGCCAATGGACGGTATTGCTTGGGAACGGGTTCGACGCCGGGCTGGCTGGCGCGGGCGCCAACGCCCGCTGCGGGAACGATCGCAATGATTGAGTCAGACATGGTGCGGTGATTTTATAATCTTCCGCTTGATGCCTGCTTCCACCCTGATGCCCACCGCCACTTCCCCCGTCACCGCCGCGCCGCCCGTCCCCGCGACCGCCCCTACTTTGTCCGCGCTGAAACCCGGCGCGCGCTATGCGCAGCCCCGGCCGCCCGGCTCCGGCGACGCCTGGTTGCTGGCAGACCTGGCCCGGCAGGCACAGGCGCCGCTGGTCATCCTGACGGCCGAACCGGTAGAGGCCCAGCGGCTGGCCGAAGAAATCCAGCTGTTTGCCCCCGACCTGCGCGTGCGCCAGCTGCCCGACTGGGAAACCCTGCCCTACGACGCGTTTTCGCCCCACCAGGACTTGATTTCCCAGCGCTTGCATACCCTGCATTCGCTGATGATGAAAACGGTGGACGTGCTGACGGTGCCGATCACCACCGCGCTGTATCGGCTGGCGCCGCCCTCGTTCCTGGCGGCCTACACGTTTTCGTTCAAGCAGAAAGACAAGCTGAACGAAGCCGCCTTGCGCGCGCAACTGACGCTGGCCAACTACAACCACGTCACCCAGGTCACGGCGCCGGGCGAATTCTGCCTGCGCGGCGGGCTGATCGACCTGTTCCCGATGGGGTCGGTGGTGCCCTACCGGCTGGACCTGTTCGATGACGAAATCGAAACCATCCGCAGCTTCGACGTGGACACGCAGCGCAGCCTATACCCCGTGCGCGAAGTGCAGTTGCTGCCCGGGCGCGAATTCCCGATGGACGAAGATTCGCGGACCCGCTTTCGCGCGCGCTTCCGGGAAGTGTTCGAAGGCGACCCGTCGCGCGCCCTGCCCTACAAGGACATCGGCAACGGCATCCCGTTCGCTGGCGTCGAATACTACCTGCCGCTGTTCTTCGAAGAAACCGCCACGCTGTTCGACTACCTGACCACGGGCACGGTCACCGTCACCGTCGGCGATATCGATGACGCCATCCAGCGCTTCAACCAGGACACGTCCAGCCGCTACGGCTTCTTGAAGAGCGATCGCGAGCGCCCCGTCCTGCCGCCTTCGGCTCTGTTCCTGGATAGCGAAACGCTGTACACCCGCTTGAAGGAATTCCGCCGTCTGTCGTTGACCGCCGGCGACCCGCACCCGGACTTTCGCGCCGTGCCCGATGTGAGCGTGGCGCGCCGTTCCGACGACCCCATCGCCAAACTTCGTGCCCTGGTGCAAACGCGTCAGACCCGGGTGCTGCTGTGCGCCGACTCCGCCGGCCGGCGCGAAACGCTGGTGCAGATGCTGAACGAGTTCGGCGTTACGCCCGATGCGCAGCCCGACACCATCGAAGCGTTCCTGGCGTCCGACGCCAACTTCGGCATCGTGGCCGCGCCGCTGGCCACGGGCTTCGGCCTGCCCCAGGCGAATCTGGCCTTCCTGACCGAAAACGACCTGTACCCGGGCCACGCCGGCACGGGGCGCCGCGGCAAGCGCGACCAGGAACGGGCCAGCAACGTCGAAGCCATGGTGCGCGACCTGTCCGAACTGCGCGCCGGCGACCCCGTCGTCCACGCCCAGCACGGCATCGGCCGCTATCACGGGCTGGTCAACATGGACATGGGCGAAGGCGAGATGGAATTCCTGCATCTTGAATACGCCAACGGCAGCACACTGTACGTGCCCGTATCGCAGCTGCACGTGATCGCCCGCTACAGCGGCGCCGATCCCGATGCGGCGCCGCTGCACCAGCTGGGTTCGGGCCAGTGGGACAAGGCCCGCCGCAAGGCCGCCAAGCAGGTGCGCGACACGGCCGCCGAGCTGCTGGCGCTGTATGCGCAGCGCGCCGCGCGCGAGGGCTTTGCGTTCAACTTGCCGCTGAACGACTATCAGGCCTTCGCCGAAGGCTTCGGCTTTGAAGAAACCGTTGACCAGGCCGCCGCCATCGAAGCCGTGATTGCCGACATGACGTCGGGCCGCCCGATGGACCGGCTGGTGTGCGGCGACGTCGGTTTCGGCAAAACGGAAGTTGCCTTGCGCGCCGCCTTCCTGGCCGTGGCCAACGGCAAGCAGGTCGCCCTGCTCTGCCCGACCACGCTGCTGGCCGAACAGCACGCACAGACGTTTTCCGACCGCTTCGCCGATTGGCCGGTGCGCGTCGTCGAGCTGTCGCGTTTCCGTTCCGGCAAGGAAGTGGCGGCCGCCGTCGAAGGCATCAACGACGGCCGCGTCGACATCGTGATAGGCACGCACAAGATCCTGTCCAAGGACGTGAAGTTCAAACGCCTGGGCCTGGTCATCATCGACGAAGAGCACCGTTTTGGCGTCCGGCAGAAAGAAGCGCTGAAGGCGCTGCGAGCCGAAGTCGACGTGCTGACGCTGACGGCCACGCCGATTCCGCGCACGCTGGGCATGTCGCTGGAGGGCATCCGGGACTTCTCCGTGATCGCCACCGCGCCCCAGAAGCGCCTGGCCATCAAGACGTTCGTGCGCCGGGAAGACGGCAGCACGCTGCGCGAAGCGCTGCTGCGCGAGCTCAAGCGCGGCGGCCAGTGCTACTTCCTGCATAACGAAGTGGAAACCATCCACAACCGGCGCGCCCGGCTGGAAGAACTGGTGCCCGAAGCACGCATCGCGGTCGCGCACGGGCAGATGCCCGAGCGCGAGCTGGAACAGGTAATGAAGGGCTTCTACCAGCAGCGCTACAACGTGCTGCTGTGCACCACCATCATCGAAACGGGCATTGACGTGCCCAGCGCCAACACCATCGTCATCCACCGCGCCGACCGCTTCGGGCTGGCGCAGCTGCATCAGCTGCGTGGGCGCGTCGGGCGTTCGCACCACCAGGCCTACGCCTACCTGCTGACGCCGGGCGAAGACGCCATCACCACCAACGCAAAGAAGCGCCTGGAAGCGATTCAGGCCATGGAGGAACTGGGTTCCGGTTTCTACCTGGCCATGCACGACCTGGAAATCCGCGGCACCGGCGAAGTGCTGGGCGATTCGCAGTCGGGCAACATTCAGGAAGTGGGCTTCTCGATGTACAACGAGATGCTCAACGAAGCCGTGCGCGCGCTGCGCGTGGGCGAAGAGCCCGACCTGGACGCGCCGTTCAACCTGGCGTGCGAAGTCAACCTGCACGCCCCGGCCCTGCTGCCGTCCGACTATTGCGCCGACGTGCATGCGCGCCTGGGCATCTACAAGCGCCTGGCCCACGCGGCCGATGAAGACGACCTGATCCACATCCAGGAAGAACTGATCGACCGCTTCGGCAAGCTGCCCGAAGCCGCGCAAACGCTGCTGACGACGCATCGCCTGCGTCTGGCGGCGCAACCGCTGGGCATCATCAAGATCGACGCCAGCGAGACGCAGGCACTGATTCAGTTCGGCCCCAAGACCAGCGTTGACCCCGCGCGCATCATTGAACTGGTGCAGCGCCAACGCAACATCAAACTGGCAGGACAGGATAAATTGCGCGTTGAGATCAAAGCCGCGCAGATCCCCGCCCGCTCAGACGCCATCCGCGCCGTGCTGCGTGCCTTGAAGTAATTCCCCGGACCCTTCCTTTTTCTTATGACCACCCATCACTTAGTCGTCCAATCCCCCGCCCTGACCGTCGAACACGCGGAACAGCTGGCCGCGTTGGCCCAGGCCCAGGGCGTGGCGCGCATCAGCAACACCGCCGCCCGCCTGCTGGACGTGCAGCACGATGCGCTGACCCGCGCCGAAGTGGTGGCCTGGGCCGACCGCAACGGTGTCGACGCGGCGTTCCTGCCCGCCGGGCTGAAACTGTCGCAGTGCAAAGTGCTGGCGATGGACATGGACTCCACGCTGATCAACATCGAATGCATCGACGAGATCGCCGGTGTGGTGGGCGTCAAAGACAAGGTGTCGGAAATTACCGAAGCCGCCATGCGCGGCGAAATCAAGGACTTCGCGGAAAGCCTGCGCCGCCGCGTCGCGCTGCTCAAGGGCGTGCCGGCCGCAGCGCTGGAACAGGTCTATGTGGAAAAGCTGCGCCTGAACCCGGGCGCGGAACGCCTGGTTTCCACGGCGCAAGCCGCGGGCATCAAGGTCCTGCTGGTTTCGGGTGGCTTCACCTTCTTCACCGATCGCCTGCGCGAACGCTTGAACCTGGACAGCGCCCACGCCAACACGCTGGAAATCGACAACGGCGTGCTGACGGGCCACGTGCTGGGCGACATCCTGGACGCCCAGGCCAAGGCCGTCTACCTGCGCGAATTCGCGCGCACGCACGGCGCCACCAAAGACCAGATCATCGCCATTGGCGATGGCGCAAACGACCTGCTGATGCTAGGCGCCGCGGGCTTCCCGGTGGCCTATCACGCCAAGCCGGTCGTGCGCGAGCAGACGCGCTTTGCCTTGAACGTCACGGGGCTGGATGGGGTGTTGAACTGGTTTGAAAGCTGATCGGGTCAGAAGCCGATCGCGCCGTAGCGCCAGGCAGCAAAAAAATAGCCACCTTCCGAGGTGGCTATTTTTCATCCCAGCGTCTGATTTTGGCGTTTGATTTCGCCTCTGATCAGTAACGCATCTTCAGCGTCAGCAACGCCGCGCGCCCCGTACCCAGCGCCGCATAGTGCGCCGCGTAGGCCTTGGTGTAGTACGTTTCATCGAACAGGTTCAGCACGTTCAGCTGCGCCGAATAGTGTTCGTTGAATTCGTACGCTGCCATGGCGTCAAAGCGCCAGTACGACGGCACCCAGCGCGCCTTGGGCGTGCCGTCCGCGTTGCGGGTGACATCCGAATTGCCGTAGACCTTGTCCACGTAATAGGCGCCGCCGCCCACCGTCAGCTTGGGCAGCACCTTGTAGGTGGTCCACAGGCTGAAGGCGTTGCGCGGGGTGTTGGGCAGGTCCTGGCCGACGGCGCCGCTGTTGTAAGCGCCCTTGGTCATTTCGCTGTCCATGAAGGTATAGCCGCCGAACACGTTCCATCGGGGCGTGATGTTGCCCGAGAAGCCCAGTTCGATGCCGCGCACCTTGGCCTCGCCCACCTGCGCGACTTCGGTGGCCGACACGGCCACGCTGGTGTTCTTGCGGGTGTCGTGGAAAGCCGCTGCCGACAAGGTCAGCCGGTCGTCGAAGACCTGCCACTTGGTGCCCACTTCCACGGTGCGGCTCTTTTCGGGTTCAAGCGACGAATTGCTGATCGACGTGGCATCGCTGATCGCGCCGGCCGCAATGGCCGATGGCGTGGACGAGGTGCCGTAGGTGGCGTAGATGGTGCCGTTGGGCACGGGCTTGTACGCCAGGCCGACCTGATAGTTGAACAGGCTGTCGTCGCGGCTGGTGCTGTAGAAGTCCGGGGTGCCGGCCGGGTCGTTGCGGCCGGCGGCGATGTTGCTGCCGCTGGTGCGGTAGTTGTCCCAGCGCGCGCCCAGGCTGGCCTGCCACTGTTCGTTGAACTTGATGGTGTCGAAGCCGTACAGGGCCAGCGTGTCGGTGTTGTAGCGGGCGGGGTTGTTGTTGCGGTTCAGCTTGCCCGGATAGTCGGTCCCCGGGTCCGGGTCCCACAACGACGCGCACAACGCCGGGTTGGCGTAGGTGTTGCGGCCATTGGTGGTGGCGGTCACGCAGTTGCTGCCGCCGGCGGGCACGCCCGACTCGGTGTAGCCGTCTTTGTTCTGCTTGATGTTGCTGTATTCGAAGCCCAGGTCGAACGAATGCTTGAGGCTGCCCGTCTCGAATTCACCCGTCAGGTCGGTCTGGTTGGCGAAGCTCTTGGTGACGTAGTAACCCGACTTCAAGGCACGGTACACCAGCCCATTGGGCACATTGCCCTTGCTGTCGTCCGGGTTGGTGGCGGCGAAGTCCGTCGTGCCACGGCCATAGCGGGTCACGTTGCGCAGTTGCAGCTTGTCGGAAAAATCATGCTGGAAGTCCACGGTGGCCACGTCGTCGCGCGTCTTCATGAAGTCGCGCCCGGTCAGGCCGTAGAACGACTTGCGGCTGACGCCCATGGTCTCCGTCACCGGCTGCCCCGTCTTGGGGTCATACGGGATGGAGTAGTCCGGCATGCTGTCGTCTTGATAGTGGTAGTAGCTAAGCGTGATGCGCGTCGGCGTACCCACGCCCAGCATCAAGGACGGTGCCACGCCCCAGCGTTCGAAATCCACGGCATTGTCGCGGCCGGCCACATCGCCCTTGTTGCCCATCACGTTCAAGCGGAACGCGGCCTTATCGGCCAGGCGCCAGTTGCTGTCGATGGTGGCGCGATAGTTGTTGTCGGTGCCGATCTGCGCGGTGGCTTCAGTGAAGTCCGTCACCTTGGGCGCCTTGCTGACCATGTTGATGCTGCCGCCCGCGCCGCCCCGGCCCGAATACACCGAGTCCGGGCCCTTGATGACTTCCACCTGCTCCAGGTTGAAGGTGTCGCGCACCTGCGTGCTGCTGTCGCGGATGCCGTCCAGGAACAGGCTGCCCGCGGAATTCTGACCACGGATAATGGGCAAGTCGCCGCCCGGACGGCCGCCTTCGCCAGCGCCGAACGTGATGCCCGGCGAATTGCGCAGCACGTCTTGCAGCGTCGATGCGGCCTGGTCCTGGATCACCTGCTTGGGCACCACCTGCACGGTGCGCGGCGTGTCGAGCAGCGGCGCCGTCATTTTGGGCGACGGCACCGTGCTGGTCTGGTACGAAGACCCTTCGCCCTCCACCCGAACCGGCGAAAGCTGCGTCACCCCGGAATCCGCGGACTGCGCGGCGGCGTACGGGCTGATGAACAGGGCGGGCGCCGCAATGGCCGCGGCAAGCGAGGTAGCGAGCGTATTCAGCGAATACGAATCTTGGGGCTTCAAACCAGCTTCTCCAGAATGTGAATAGCAACGATTCTTGTTTTTTTACAGGTTGCGATTTTGATCCTGGCGGCTGAATGACACCTGAATGAAAGCTGAGTGGCGCGCGAAAAGATGAAAAAACAACAGTGACGGCACATAGGGGGACACGGTCGCCGCCGGCCGCCATAGCCTCTCCAAGCCGCGAGGCCCGAAGGGTGAAGAGTTTCAAGCACCCAAAAGAAAAACGCCCCGTAGGGCGTTTTCAAGGCACTGGCGGGGCTTTTACACCCGCAAGCGAGGGTGACGCTTGAACAAATAGCGGTACACAAAGCCTGGATAGGCCAGCACCAGATACAGGCTAAGGGTAATCGCGTAGAACTCCCACGTCTGGGCAAACCGATTGCCCAGCGTGGACTCGAAGGCGAAACCCAAGGCGCCAACCAGCGCGTAGAACACCAGCACTTCAACCAGACGCATCCAGAACGGCTTGACCGTCACCGCCCCGCCCTGCTTGAAGGGCAAGACGGCGAACACGCGTTCGGTCAGGAACGGCAGGTTGGCGCTGACCAAAGCCAGCGCGATCAACAGCCATACCGCCAGCGTCTGGTTCATGGCCGGGTTCCGCTTACAGGCTCAGCGACGAACGAATCGCCTGCACGCACAGCGCCATCAGACCGCCGGGCAGCAGGCCCAGCAGCAGCATCATGGCGCCGTTGATGGACAGCAGACCGCGCTGGCCAACCGTGGCGACGATCGGGGCAACATCAGCCACCGGCTCGTCGAAGTACACGACCTTGACGACACGCAGGTAGTAGAACGCACCGATCAGCGAGAACAGCACGGCCACCACGGCCAGCGTCACGTGGCCGGCGCTGATCAGCGCTTGCAACACGGCCAGCTTGGCGTAGAAGCCCACCAGCGGCGGAATGCCGGCCAGCGAGAACATCAGCAGCAGCACGATGAAAGCGTGCCACGGGCTGCGGCGGTTCAGGCCCTTCAGGTCGTCGATGTGCTCGCACTCGAAACCCTGGCGCGACAGCAACAGCACGATGCCGAAGCTGGCCAGCGTGGTCAGCACGTAGGTCAGCATGTAGAACAGCGACGCGCCATAGGCGGCGGACGACAGTTCCGGCTTGCCCGCGACCGATCCCGACATCAGGCCCAGGAGCACGAAGCCCATGTGCGAAATGGTCGAGTAAGCCAGCATGCGCTTGAAGTTGGTCTGCACAATGGCGGTAAGGTTACCGATAGCCAGCGACAGCACCGCCAGGATCATCAGCATCGGCTGCCAGTCGGCGGCCAGGCCATGCAGGCCATCCACCAGCAGGCGCAGCGTGATGGCGAAGGCGGCCAGCTTGGGCGCACCGCCCAGGATCAGCGTGACGGCGGTCGGCGAACCTTGGTAGACGTCCGGCACCCACATGTGGAACGGCACGGCGCCCAGCTTGAACGCCAGGCCCGACACCAGGAACACGATGCCGAACACCAGCGCCATCTTCTCGGCCTTGCCGGCGGCGATGACCTTGGACACTTCGGCCAGGTCCAGGTGACCCGTGGCGCCGTAGACCATCGACATGCCGTACAGCAGGAAGCCCGATGCCAGCGCGCCCAGCACGAAGTACTTCATGGCGGCTTCGGTGGCTACGACGTCATCGCGGCGCAGCGCGATCAACGCGTACAGCGCCAGCGACATCAGTTCCAGGCCCAGGTAGATGGAAATCAGGTTCCCGGAGGAAATCATGACCATCTGACCCAGCAGCGCGAACAACGTCAGGACGTAGAGCTCGCCGCCCTTGAGCATGTCACGCACTTGCGCATAGACGCGGCCGTACACCAGCGTGGCGCCCACGGCGATGTAGGACGCGATCTTCAGCAGGTGTGACAGTTCGTCGGTGACGTACAGGCCATTGAAGGTTGCGCCCGCAACGCCGTTCTTCCATTGCACGGCCGACACAACGGTCAGCACGCCCAATACCAGCATGGTCAGCAGGAACGTCGGCTTGCGCTCGGGGTGATTGCTGACCGCGTCGACGAGCAGGATAGCCAGGCCGGAAACCAGCAGAAGGATTTCCGGCGCCGCCAGGGCGAAATCGATTTGGGATTGCATCATTGTCTTGTCTTACAGTTTCGAGACGGCAACGTGTTGCAGCAGGGCCTCGACCGACACGTGCATGACGTCGGTAAAGGGCTTGGGATAGATCCCCATGTACAACACGGCGATCGCCATCACGCCAAGAATCACAAATTCGCGGCGGTTGATATCGGTCAGCTCGCGGACGTGGTCGTTGGCGATGTCGCCCAGGACCACACGCTTGACCATCCACAGCGAATACGAAGCACCCAGGATCAGGGCGGTAGCCGCCAACAGGCCGATCCAGAAGTTGTGTTCGACGGCGCCCATGATCACCATGAACTCGCCGACGAAACCGCTGGTGGCCGGCAGGCCGCTATTGGCCATCGAGAACAGGATGAAGAACGTCGCGAAGCGCGGCATCACGTTGACCACGCCGCCGTAATCGGCGATGCGGCGCGAGTGCATGCGGTCATAGAGCACGCCGATACACATGAACATGGCGCCCGACACGAAGCCGTGGGAGATCATCTGCACGATGGCGCCTTCGACGCCGGCCGTGTTGAAGATGAAGAAGCCCAGCGTCACGAAACCCATGTGGGCCACGGACGAATAAGCCACCAGCTTTTTCATGTCTTCCTGGATGATCGCGACCAGGCCGATGTAGATCACCGCGATGAGCGACAGCGTGATCATCAGGCCCGCCAGGCTGTGCGAGGCGTCGGGCGTGATCGGCAGCGAGAAGCGCAGGAAGCCATAGGCACCCAGCTTCAGCATGATCGCGGCCAGCACGATGGAGCCGCCCGTGGGCGCTTCCACGTGAGCATCCGGCAACCACGTGTGCACGGGCCACATCGGCACCTTCACCGCGAACGCCGCCAGCAGCGCCACGAAGATCAGGATCTGCGGGGTCTGGCCAAGCTTGACCTGGTGCCAGGTCAGGATGTCGAACGAACCGCCCGATGCGTGCCACAGGTAGATGAACGCGATCAGGGTCAGCAGCGAACCCATCAGCGTGTACAGGAAAAACTTGAATGCCGCATACACGCGGTTCGGTCCGCCCCAGACGCCGATGATGATGTACATCGGAATCAGCGTGGCTTCGAAGAACACGTAGAACAGCATGCCGTCCAGCGCGGCGAACACGCCCACCATCAGACCCGACAGGATCAGGAAGGCGGCCATGTACTGCGACACGCGACTGGTGATGACTTCCCAGCCGGCCAGCACCACGATGATGGTGATGAACGCGGTCAGGAGGACGAACCACAGCGAAATGCCGTCGATGCCCAGGTGGTAATTGACGTTGAAGGCTTCGATCCACGAGGCCTTTTCCACGAACTGCATGGCGGCCGTGGTGTTGTCAAAACCGGTGTAGAGCGGAATCGTGACGAGGAAGCCGGCAAAGGCGCCGACCAGCGACAGGCCGCGCGTCAGACCGGGACGGTCGTCACGGCCCACCGCCAGCACCAGCAGGCCGAATACGATCGGGACAAAGATCGCAAGCGTGAGCCAGGGGAAAGTGTTGGATGCCATCTCGCTTGCCATCATTGGGGAATCAGCACAAAGAAAGTCACCAGCGCCATGATGCCGATGATCATCGCGAACGCGTAGTGATAGATGAAGCCGGATTGCAGGTGGCGGCTGACCGCAGCCACCCAACCCACGACGCGGGCGCTACCGTTGACCAGCAGGCCATCGATGATGCCGCGGTCGCCGGTATTCCACAGGCCACGGCCCAGGGCGCGCAGGCCGCGAGCGATGATCTGCTCGTTGACCCAATCCACGTAGTACTTGTTCTCAAGCACCTTGTTGACGCCGGACAGGCTGGACTTGATCGCGGCCGGAACCTTGGGATTGATCAGGTAGCAGTACCAGGCAATGACGAAACCGGCAACGACCAGCCAGAACGGCAGCGTCTGGAAGGCATGCAGGCCATAGGCGACCCAGCCGTGCCATTCTTCTTGCAACTCGTGCATGGCCGGATGCTGCGGCAGCACCGTGATCACGCCGTTGAAGAACTTGCCGAACAGCATTGGGTCAACCGCCCAGGCGCCAACCAGCACCGACGGAATCGCCAGCAGGATCAGCGGCAGCGTCACCACCCAGGGCGACTCATGCGGCTTGCCGCCATGATGGCCGTGACCGTGGTCGTCGTGACCGTGGTCGTCATGCCCATGCGCGTCGTGGCCATGGCCGTGACCGTGGTCGGTGGTGTCAAAGCGTTCCTTGCCGTGGAAGACCAGGAAGTACACGCGGAACGAGTAAAGCGAGGTCACGAACACACCGATCAGCACGGCGTAGTACGCGAAGCTTGCGCCCCAGACGTTGGCGTGGCCAGCGGCTTCGATGATGTTCTCCTTCGAGTAGAAACCCGAGAAGAACGGCGTGCCGACCAGGGCCAGCGTGCCAAGCAGGAACGTGATCCAGGTGATGGGCATGTACTTGCGCAGGCCGCCCATGTTGCGGATGTCCTGGTCGTGGTGCATGCCGATGATGACCGAACCGGCGCCCAGGAACAGCAGTGCCTTGAAGAACGCGTGCGTCATCAGGTGGAAAATGGCCACCGAGTAGGCCGAGGCGCCCAGCGCGACGGTCATGTAGCCCAGCTGCGACAGCGTGGAATACGCGACAACGCGCTTGATGTCCGTCTGGATGATGCCCAGGATGCCCAGGAACAGCGCGCCGATGGCGCCGATCACGATGATGAACGACAGCGCCACGTCCGACAGTTCGAACAGGGGCGAGAAGCGCGCCACCATGAAGATACCGGCCGTCACCATGGTGGCGGCGTGGATCAGCGCGGAGATCGGGGTCGGGCCTTCCATCGAGTCAGGCAGCCAGGCGTGCAGCGGAACCTGGGCCGATTTGCCCATGGCGCCGATGAACAGGCAGATACACGCGACCGTCAGCAGCATCCAGTCGGAACCCGGCAGGGTCATCGTGGCCAGCTTGTCGGCTTGGGCGAAGACGTCGCCGTAGTGCATCGTGCCGGCGTACGCGAACAACAGGCCGATACCCAGCACGAAGCCGAAGTCGCCGACGCGGTTGATCAGAAATGCCTTCATGTTGGCGAAGATAGCCGTCGGGCGGGTGTACCAGAAACCGATCAGCAGGTACGACACCAGGCCCACCGCTTCCCAGCCGAAGAACAGCTGCACCATGTTGTTCGACATCACCAGCATCAGCATGGAGAACGTGAACAGCGAGATGTACGAGAAGAAGCGCTGGTAGCCGGGGTCATCGGCCATGTAGCCGATGGTGTAGATGTGCACCATCAGCGATACGGACGTGACCACGACCATCATCATGGCCGACAGCGGATCGATCAGGAAGCCGATTTCCAGCTTGGTCTGGCCGATCAGGCTCCAGGTGTAGACCGCGCCGTCAAAGCGCAGGCCGTTGAGCACGTCGCCCAACACCACCACCGAACCGATGGCGGAGATAAGTACGCCAAGAATGGTGATGACGTGGGACGCGCGGCGGCCGATGGGACGGCCCAGGAAGCCGGTGCCGAAAAGGCCCGCGAGAATTGCTCCGGCCAGCGGTGCCAGCGCGATGAGCAAGTAGAGATTGGGTGAGCTAGACATTTTCTTCCAATACCCCGTCAGCCCTTCAGGCGATCGAGTTCGTCAACGTTGATCGTGTTCAGGTTGCGGAACAGCAGCACCAAAATGGCCAGGCCGATCGCCGCTTCAGCGGCGGCCACGGTCAGGATGAAGAACACGAACACCTGGCCGGCGGTATCGCCGAACCAGCTGGAGAACGCCACGAAGTTCATGTTGACGGCCAGGAGCACGAGCTCGATGGACATCAAGAGAATGATCAGGTTGCGGCGGTTCAGGAAGATGCCGAAGATCCCGATGGCGAACAGGATCGCCCCAAGGATCAGATAGTGAGCCAGCGTCAGCGTCATTGTTTTTCTCCTTCGGGCGCAGCGGCGGCGGCGGACGTTCCGTCACGCTTGGCCTGGGCACGCTCGCTTTGGGCGGGCATGTTGACCATGCGGAAGCGGTCCTTCGAACGGACGCGCACGGCGGCTACCGGGTCGTTGTACTTCACGTCGCGGCGGCGGCGCAGGGTCAGCGCAATCGCGGCGACCATACCCACCAGCAGCAGCGCGGCGCCCACTTCAATGGCGTAGACGTACTGCGTGTACATGACTTCGCCAAGCGCGCGAGCGTTGTTGTAGTCGCCGGCAACCGGGGCTTGCGGACCCGAACCATACCAGGTGGAACCCAGCACGAACGACATTTCCAGCACCAGCACCAGACCGATCACCAGGCCCAGCGGCAGGTAGGTCTTCATGCCCTGGCGCATGGTGTCCATGCGGATGTCCAGCATCATCACGACGAACAGGAAGAGCACCATCACGGCGCCCACGTACACCAGGACCAGCAGCAACGCCAGGAACTCGGCGCCCAGCAGCATCCACAGCATGGCTGCGTTGGAGAATGCCAGGATCAGGTGAAGTACGGCGGTGACCGGGCTGCGCGCGGTGATCACGCGGAACGCCGCGATCACCAGCACGGCGGCCAGTATGTAGAAAAGGACAGTGGTAAAAGTCATGGATCAGACCCTGGGCTTCAACGGTAAGGAGCGTCGTCGGCCCGGCGGCGGGCGATGTCGGCTTCGTAGCGGTCGCCCACGGCGAGCAGCATGTCTTTGGTGAAATACAGGTCGCCGCGCTTTTCACCGTGGTATTCGTGGATATGGGTTTCCACGATCGAGTCCACGGGGCAGCTTTCCTCACAGAAGCCGCAGAAAATGCACTTGGTCAGATCGATGTCGTAACGCGTGGTGCGGCGGGTGCCGTCCTCGCGCTGGTCCGATTCGATGGTGATCGCCAAGGCCGGGCACACGGCTTCACACAGCTTGCACGCAATGCAGCGCTCTTCCCCGTTGGGGTAGCGGCGCAACGCGTGCAGGCCGCGGAATCGCGCCGACGTCGGCGTTTTTTCCTGCGGGTAACGCAAGGTGACCTTGCGCTTGAAAAAGTACTTGCCCGTCAGGCGCATGCCCTTGAGCAACTCGGTCAGCATCAGGCTGCCGAAGAAATCTTTGATCGCTTCCATATCCTGCCTCTGCCTGGCGGCTTAGCGCCAAATGTTCCAGGGCGTCTGCATCCAGATCGCCACCACGACCAGCCAAACGCCGGTCAGCGGGATGAAGATTTTCCAACCCAAACGCATGATCTGGTCATAGCGGTAGCGCGGGAACGAAGCGCGGAACCACACAAACAACGAGACCACAACGAACGTCTTCAGACCGAGCCAGATCCAACCCGGAATCCAGGTCAGCGGCGCGATGTCGATCGGGGAAGCCCAGCCGCCCAGGAACATGATCGACGCCATGCAGGACAGCAGGATCATGTTGGCGTATTCACCCAGGAAGAACAGGGCGAAAGCCATACCCGAGTACTCGACCATGTGGCCGGCCACGATTTCCGATTCGCCTTCGACGACGTCGAACGGGTGACGGTTGGTTTCAGCCACGATCGCCACGACGTAGATCACGAACAGCGGCAACAGCGGCAACCAGTTCCAGGACATGAACGTCAGGCCCTTGTCGGCAAACCAGCCGCGGTTCTGAACGTTGACGATCTCGGACATGTTCAGGCTGCCCGACACCAGCAGCACCGTGACAAGCACGAAGCCGATGGCCAGTTCGTAGGACAGCATCTGTGCCGAAGCGCGCAGCGCGCCCAGGAACGCGTACTTGGAGTTCGACGCCCAGCCCGCCACGATCACGCCATACACGCCGATCGACGTAATAGCCATGATGTACAGCAGGCCGGCGTTGACGTTGGCCAGCACGACATCAGGACCAAAAGGAATCACGGCCCAGGCAGCCAGCGCGGGCATCAGCGTGACCACGGGGGCCACGACGAACAGCACCTTGTTGGCTTCGCTGGGAACGATGACTTCCTTGGTCAGCAGCTTGAACACGTCGGCAAACGGCTGCAACAGCCCCCTGAACCCGACACGGTTCGGACCCACGCGCACATGCATGGCGCCAATCATCTTGCGTTCCCAGTACGTCAGGTACGCAACGCACAGAATGATCGGCACGGCGATGATCACAATCTTGATGAGGGTCCAGAGGACCATCCAAACCGTCGGGCCCAGCAATTGCTGCCCGTGGCTCTCAAGAACATTAAGCCATTCCATCAGGCACGCTCCACGCTGAGTTGACCGAATGCGCCACCCAGGGCTGCGGTGTTTTCAAAGGCCGCGGAGATGCGCACGGCGCGGTCGGCCACGGCATCGTCCTGCACGGTTTCGAGTTCGACGGCGCCTTCGGCACCGGCCACACGCACTTTGACTCCGGCCGTCAGCCCGAGGCTGGCGAGCGTACGGCCGTTCATGGCGGCGGCGGGCTTGCGGGATGCGGGGGCCGCTTGCAGCGGTTCCGAGCGACGGACCATGGCGTCGGTGCGGTAGATCGGCACATCGGCCACGCGTTCCAGGCCGGTCAGCGGTTGGCCCAGGCCCAGCGGCGCCTTGACGTCGTTGGACAAACGGCCTTCGATGCCGCCGGCCAGCGCGGCATCGCGCACCGATTCCGACGTTTCATCGTCAAAGCCGGCCAGATGCAGCACGTTGCCCAGCACGCGCAGGACCTTCCAGCCCGGACGCGTCTGGCCCATCGGTGCAACCGTGCCCTTGAAGCTTTGGGCCAGGCCTTGCGCGTTGACGAAGGTGCCCGACGTTTCGGTGAACGGCGACACCGGCAACATGACGTCGGCCCATTCGGCGGCTGCCGAACGGTACGGCGTCAAGGCCACGGCGAACTGCGCGCCGCGCAGCGCGGCGATGGCTTGCTGGCCGTTATCGGCGTCCAGCAGCGGTTCGGCGTGCAACACGATGTAGGCCTTGAGCGGCTCGGCCAGCATGGCAGCGGCGGTCTTGCCGCCCTTGCCCGGAACAGCGCCGGCCAGGTAACCGCCGACGGTGTTGCCGCCAGAGGTCAGGAAGCCGAACTTGCCACCGGCCAGGTTCGCCACGGCGCGGCCGTTGGCGGCCAGCGTCGTCGCTTGCGCACTGGCCACGGCCATGTTGCCCAGCAGCACGGCGGTGTTGGCGCCGGAAGCCAGGCTGGCGGCGATGAGCTTGGCGTTTTCGCCCGGGGTGACCGAGGCGAATTCGGCCGGCACGGCTTGTTCCTTGGCTTGCGCCAGGGCAACGGCCACTTCGGCCAGCGCGCGCGGCAGCTCGGACGGCGCCACGGTGATGCGGGCGGCGACGGGCAGCAGGGGATCGTCAGCGGCGCTGTCGACCATCAGGATCTGCGTGCCGCGCTTGGCGGCCTGGCGCAGGCGTTGCGCCATCAGCGGGTGGTCCTTGCGCAGGAACGAGCCGACGACCAGGACGCGGTCCAGATTGTCGAGTTCAGCGATGGGCATGCCCAGCCACGGCGCACCGGTCAACGCGGCGTCAAAGGCCGGGTCGGTCTGGCGCAGGCGGAAGTCGATGTTCTCGGAACCCAGCGCGCGGACCAGGCGGCCCAGCAACGCATATTCTTCCGTGGTGGCGTATTCGGAAGCCAAGGCTCCGATCTGGCCGGCGCCGAAGCTGTCGCGAACGCGCGACAGGCCTTGCGCCACGGCTTGCAGCGCGTCGGCCCACGAGGCTTCCTGCCACTTGCCGTCGGTGCCCTTGATCATCGGGGCGGTCAGGCGGTCGTCGCTGTTCAGGCCTTCGTACGAGAAGCGGTCGCGGTCGCTGATCCAGCATTCGTTGACGGCGTCGTCTTCGAAAGGAACCACGCGCATGACGCGGTCGCCCTTGACCTGAACCACCAGGTTGGCGCCCAGGCTGTCGTGCGGGCTGACCGAACGGCGGCGGGCCAATTCCCAGGTACGCGCGCTGTAGCGGAAAGGCTTGGAGGTCAGCGCGCCCACCGGACAGATGTCGATCATGTTGCCCGAGAGCTCGGACTCGATCGAGCGGCCGACGAACGTCGTGATCTCGGAGTGTTCGCCACGGCCCAGCATGCCCAATTCCATGACGCCGGCAATTTCCTGGCCGAAGCGCACGCAGCGGGTGCAGTGGATGCAGCGGGTCATTTCCTCGGCGGAAACCAGCGGACCCAGGTCCTTGTGGAACACGACGCGCTTTTCCTCTTGGTACCGCGAGGAAGAGCCACCGTAGCCCACGGCCAGATCCTGCAACTGGCATTCGCCGCCCTGATCGCAGATCGGGCAGTCGAGGGGGTGATTGATGAGCAAGAATTCCATCACCGACTTCTGAGCGGCGCGAGCCTTTTCAGAGCAGGTGTGGACGACCATGCCGTTGGTCACGGGCGTGGCGCAGGCGGGCAGCGCCTTGGGCGCTTTTTCCACTTCAACCAGGCACATCCGGCAGTTGGCCGCGATGGACAGTTTCTTGTGGTAGCAGAAATGCGGCACGTAAAGCCCGACTTTCTGAGCGGCATGCATGACCATGCTGCCTTCGGGCACTTCGACCTGATTGCCGTCGACGGTTAGTTCAACCATTGCTGTTCCTGAGACCTACAGATATTGCGGGACCACACAAGACTTATGCTCGATGTGGTGCGCGAATTCGTCGCGAAAATGCTTGAGGAAGCCACGGACGGGCATGGCGGCGGCGTCACCCAGGGCGCAGATGGTGCGGCCCATGATGTTGCCTGCCACGTTGTCCAGCAAGTCCAGATCTTCCGGACGGCCGTGACCGTTTTCGATGCGATGCACCATGCGGTAGAGCCAGCCGGTGCCTTCGCGGCACGGCGTGCACTGGCCGCAGCTTTCCTCGAAATAGAAGTACGACAGACGCAGCAGCGACTTCACCATGCAACGCGTTTCGTCCATGACGATCACAGCGCCGGAGCCAAGCATCGAGCCGGCCTTGGCGATGGAGTCATAGTCCATCGTGCATTCCATGATGATGTCGGCCGGCAGCACCGGGGCGCTGGACCCGCCAGGGATCACCGCCTTCAGTTTCTTGCCGCCGCGCATGCCGCCCGCCAGTTCAAGCAGCGTCGAGAACGGGGTGCCCAGCGGGATCTCGTAGTTGCCGGGGCGTTCGACGTCGCCGGTGATCGAGAACAGCTTGGTGCCGCCGTTGTTCGGCTTGCCGACTTCCAGGTAGGCCTGGCCGCTGTTACGGATGATCCACGGCACGGCCGCGAACGTTTCCGTGTTGTTGATCGTGGTGGGCTTGCCGTACAGGCCGAAGCTGGCCGGGAACGGCGGCTTGAAGCGCGGTTGGCCCTTCTTGCCTTCCAGCGATTCCAGCAGCGCGGTTTCTTCGCCACAGATGTAGGCGCCGTAACCGTGGAACGCATGCAGCTGAAAGCTGTAGTCCGAACCCAGGATCTTGTCGCCCAGGAAGCCGGCGGCGCGCGCCTCTTCCAGCGCTTCTTCAAAGCGTTCGTACACTTCGAAGATTTCGCCGTGGATGTAGTTGTAGCCGACGCTGATGCCCATGGCGTAGGCCGCGATCGCCATGCCTTCAATCACGATGTGCGGATTGAAGCGCAGGATGTCGCGGTCCTTGAACGTGCCGGGCTCGCCTTCGTCCGAGTTGCAGACGAGGTACTTCTGGCCGGGGAACGCACGCGGCATGAAGCTCCACTTCAGGCCGGTCGGGAAACCCGCGCCGCCACGGCCGCGCAGGCCCGATGCCTTGACTTCGGCGATCACGTCCTCCGGCTTCATGCCGGTGGTCAGGATCTTCTTCAGGGCTTCGTAGCCGCCGCGCTTGACGTAGTCTTCGAGGCGCCAGTTGGCGCCGTCGACGTCGGCCATGATCTGCGGCTTGATGTGCCGGCCATGCAGGCACATCGAATTGGACAGGTCGTTCAGCGGGTTGGGATCAAGCCCTTGCGCGAACTGCTTGTACAGGTCGGGCGCGTTCATGCCGACTCTCCTTGGACCTTGAGGGCCGCGACCAGCGCATCCAGCTTCTCGTCCGTCATGCGCACGCACATATGCTTGTTGTTCACGATCAGCACGGGGGAATCGCCGCAAGCGCCCATGCATTCGCCTTCAACCAGCGTGAACTGGCCGTCGGCGGTGGTTTGACGGTAGTCGACACCCAGCTTGCGCTTGAGGTATTCGCCGGCACGGTCGCCATCGCGCAAGGCACAGGGCAGGTTCGTGCAGACGGCGATCTTGTTCTTGCCGACGGGCTTGACGTCGAACATGTTGTAGAACGTGGCGACTTCCTGCACCGCAATGGGCGGGACGCCAATGTAATTGGCCACATCTTCAATGGTTTCGGTAGCCAACCAGCCCTTCTCTTCTTGCGCGATGGCAAGCGAGGCCATGATGGCGGACTGCCGCTGGTCGGCCGGGAACTTCGCGAGTTCTCGGTCGATTTTCTGGTAGGCCTGTTCGGAAAGCAGCATAGTTTGAATCCGGGTTATGCGGGCGTGCTCGTGACTGTCTGGGCGGATCAGCGATCGATCTCGCCGAAAACGATGTCCTGCGTACCAATGATGGTGACGGCGTCGGCGATCATGTGACCGCGCGACATTTCATCCAACGATTGCAGGTGGACAAAGCCGGGGGCCCGAATCTTCAGGCGGTAAGGCTTGTTGGCGCCGTCCGACACCAGATAGATGCCGAACTCGCCCTTGGGATGCTCCACCGAGGCATACGCCTCGCCCGGGGGCACGTGGAAACCTTCGGTGAAGAGCTTGAAGTGGTGAATCAGCTCTTCCATGTTGGTCTTCATGGCGGTGCGCTTGGGCGGGGCGATCTTGTGATTCTCGATCATGACCGGGCCCGGGTTGTTGCGCAGCCACTCCACGCACTGGCGGATGATGCGGTTACTTTCACGCATTTCAGCGATGCGGACCAGATAGCGGTCGTAGCAGTCGCCGTTGACACCCACGGGGATGTCGAAATCGAGCAGATCGTAGACTTCGTAGGGCTGCGTCTTGCGCAAGTCCCAGGCGACGCCGGAGCCGCGCAGCATCGGGCCGGTAAAGCCCAGCGCCTTGGCACGGTCAGGGTCGACCACGCCGATGCCCACCAGGCGCTGCTTCCAGATACGGTTGTCCGTCAGCAGCGTTTCGTACTCGTCGACGCAGCCCGGGAAGCGGTTGGTGAAGTCTTCGATGAAGTCCAGCAGCGAGCCCGAACGCGCGTCATTCATGATGCGCATTTCTTTGTCGCCACGGTATTTGCTGGTGTCGCCGTACTGCGGCATCGTGTCCGGCAAATCGCGGTAGACGCCGCCCGGACGATAGTAGGCCGCGTGCATGCGCGCGCCCGAGACCGCTTCGTAGCAGTCCATCAGGTCTTCGCGTTCACGGAAGGCGTACAGGAACACCGCCATCGCGCCCACGTCCAGCGCGTGCGAACCCAGCGACATCAGGTGGTTCAGCAGACGGGTGATTTCGTCGAACATCACACGGATGTACTGCGCGCGCAGCGGGGCTTCAACGCCCAGCAGCTTTTCGATGGCCATGACGTAGGCGTGCTCGTTGCACATCATGGACACGTAGTCCAGGCGGTCCATGTAGGGCAGCGCCTGGATATAGGTCTTGTGCTCGGCCAGCTTTTCAGTGGCGCGATGCAGCAGGCCGATGTGCGGGTCGGCGCGCTGGATGACTTCGCCGTCCAGCTCAAGCACCAGGCGCAACACACCGTGCGCGGCCGGATGCTGAGGACCGAAGTTAAGCGTGTAGTTCTTGATTTCTGCCATGATTTAACGCCCCAAGCCGTAGGAGTCTTCGCGGACCACGCGCGGAGTGATCTCGCGCGGATCGATCGTGACCGGCTGGTAAATGACGCGACGTTGTTCGGGGTCGTAACGCATTTCGACGGTACCGGACAGCGGGAAGTCCTTGCGGAACGGATGGCCGATGAAGCCGTAGTCGGTCAGGATGCGGCGCAGGTCGGGGTGACCTTCGAAGACGATGCCGTACAGGTCGAACGCTTCGCGCTCGAACCAGCCCACGGCCGGCCAGCATTCCATCAGCGACGCCACGATCGGGAATTCGTCATCGGCGGCCCAGGTACGTACACGCAGGCGCCAATTGTGTTCGATCGACAGCAGGTGGATCACCACGGCGAAACGCGCGCGGTGCACCTTGGCGCTGGGTTCCTCGGGCAGCTGGCGCGTGCCGTTGCCCCAGGTCAGGTAGTCGACGCCACAGAGGTCGATACAGGTTTCAAAGCGCAGGCCGGCTTCGGTGCGCAGCTTGTTGCAGACCGAGAACCATTGCTGCGCGGGCACTTCGAGCGTGAGCTCGCCCAACGCCTCGGTCAGCGCAATATCGGCGCCAAGGGTGGTCTGCAAATTGTTTTTCAGGGTTTCGAGCCTGGTCATCATCTTGTACGCTTAGGTGAACCGATACGCTGGTATCGCAGGGCCGGCGGCAAGGACTGCCGCGGACGGGGCGAGAGATCAGCGCGCAATCGTGTTGGTCAGGCGGATCTTGTTCTGCATTTGCAGCAAGCCGTAGACCAGCGCCTCGGCCGTGGGCGGGCAGCCCGGCACGTAGACGTCTACCGGTACGATGCGGTCGCAGCCACGAACCACCGAATACGAGTAGTGGTAGTAGCCGCCGCCATTGGCACAGGAGCCCATGGACACGACCCAACGCGGCTCGGGCATCTGGTCGTAAACCTTGCGCAGCGCCGGCGCCATCTTGTTGCACAGCGTGCCAGCAACGATCATCAGATCGGACTGACGCGGACTGGGACGGAAGATGATGCCGAACTGGTCCAGGTCATAGCGGGCTGCGCCCGCGTGCATCATCTCAACCGCGCAACAGGCCAGACCGAAGGTCATGGGCCACATGGAGCCGGTCTTCGCCCAATTAAGGAACTTGTCGGCGCTGGTTGTGATGAACCCTTGCTTGAGAATGCCGTCTATAGCCATATTCGTCTCTGATAGCGTGCGGTGAAGAAAAACCCGTGGGGGTTTATTCCCAGTCCAGCGCGCCCTTTTTCCATTCGTAGATGAAGCCGACGGTCAACACGGCTAGGAAAACCATGACCGTCCAGAAACCGACGAGTCCGACTGTGCCTTGGGCGATGGCCCACGGGAACAGGAACGCGATTTCCAGGTCGAAAAGAATGAACAAAATCGCCACCAGGTAGTAGCGCACGTCAAACTTCATGCGGGCGTCTTCGAACGCTTCGAAGCCGCACTCATAGGGCGACAGCTTCTCAGCGTAGGGACGCCGCGGGCCAAGGAGGGAGCCGGCCGTTAGAAGCGCGAACCCGATAAGGGTGGCCACTACGATAAACAGCAGGACGGGAAAATACTGTTGCAGGTTCATTCAGGCGTCCGTCAAATGCGCAAACCTTAGGATTGTAGCATTCGCGTGGTTACTTCCGGCTGAACTCTGTAGCTTGAATAACAGGTGAAAGACTGCATTCCTCAAATGGAACAATCGCAGTTTTCGAGAACAGAACGACAAGGATACAGGACTTGGCCGACACGCACGCGCGAAATAAAAAAAAGCTCTTGAAGACATGAAAAAAGCCACCCCGAAGGGTGGCTTTTATACGAACGGGCCGAAGCCCGTTCGCTTGCTTACGCACTAAATCCAGGCAGGGTTTGCACCCTGCGTTGGATTAGAAGCGGTGGCGAACGCCCACGCCCACGGCGGTCGACTTGACACCGTCGATGAAGGCGTAGTTCTTGGCGTACGAACCGTAAGCGTACAGGTTGGTACGCTTGGACAGGTCGTAGGTGTAACCCAGCGAGTACACGTTGGTGGTGGCATCGTCATTAGTCAACTTGTCGTTCGACGGGTCAACACGCTGCCACGAACCGAACAGGCTGCTTGCGCCGCCGATCGGGGCGGACAGGCCGACCATGTACGAGTTGGCCTTGAAGCCGTCAGCGAAAGCGTTAGCACCGAAGTTCACGCTGCCGAGGTTGGTGTCGACGCCTTGACCAGCGAACCAGCCGTCGGTCGTGCGAGCGTAGGCCAAAGCCAGCTTCACAACTTCGAAGTCGTACGAACCGCCGATGGCGTACTGACGCGGGGTGGCGTCAACCGAAGCCGACGACAGCTTGTTCGAGGCGTTCAGTTGGTCGTACGTCAGGGCGACGTTCAGGGGGCCGTTGACGTAGCGCAGACCGGTCGTGATGGCGCGGGTGTTGTCGGCGGTCTTGAAGCCGGTTTGCGAAGCGTTGGTGTCGTTCACGTTGAACGAGTAGCCGACGCCGAACTGGAAGCCGCTGAACGACGGGGTCTGATACATGACCATGTTGTCGTAGCGGTTCGTGTTGGCGGCGCTCAGAGCCACGCCGATGTTAGCTTGACCGAAGCCAGCGCCGAACGGGTCGATCGAGCCGAAGTACTTCGACGCGATGTTGGTTTGGCGACCGAAGTCCAGTTGACCCCAGCTGTCGCTGGCCAGACCGACGGTGGCTTGACGACCGAACAGGCGGCCGCCTTGAGCGGAGTTGCCGTTACCGGAGTTGAAACCCGATTCCAGTTGGAAAACAGCGCGCAGGCCGTCACCCAGGTCTTCCGAACCACGCAGACCCCAGCGCGAACCGTTCTGGACGCCGTTGATCATGCCGAAACGGCTGCCGTTCGCCGCATCGTTCGGGGCGCCGCTGATCTTGTTGTAGCCGAGGCCCGTGTCGATGATGCCGTACAGGGTGACAGACGTTTCTGCCTGGGCGACACCGGCAAAACCGGCGAGCAGGGCGGCAGCGAGCAGAGTCTTTTTCATTTAAGAAATCTCCGTTGATTTGAGTGACAAGAGCAGCAATCCAGCAAACCAGCCTGCCGCCCCCCTAACTCCGCGAAGGGAAGTTGACGCTATTGCATCAAAAATCGAGGGGACTGGCTATGGTCGGCATCAGAAAAGTGCAGGTTTGCGACACCCCTGTTGGGATCTTGCAACATCGCGAGGATGTCGCTCCAGTGGTGTTAGGGCTAACCCGAGCCCAAACGGGTAAGCACGTATCCATGCGACTTTCAGCCCTGCCCCTAATTATTCGGGGCGTTTTCCCGGCGGTCTTTCAGGCACCTTTCGCATCCCACTGCATCGGCTTTGTACACGGATATCGGTTTTCCCCCAATGAACGGACGTCGTATCGACCGCCGGCACGTTCAATTTCAATAACATTGTTATTACTAAAAATCGTCGATATTATTCCCCCACCGTCTCCCCCACCCTTTCCCGCTTTTTTCTTCTGCCCATGCCCGTCTCCCCTTCCGACCATCCGGAACGCAATGAACGCAACGAGCGCAACGAGCGCCTGAACGCGCTGCGGCGACAGATGGTCCTGGATGCCGCGCAGCGCGTCTTCGCGCGCGACGGCCTGGAAAAGACCACGATCCGGGCAATTGCGAAGGAAGCCGGCTGCACCACCGGCGCGATTTACCCCTGGTTTGCCGGCAAGGAAGCGCTTTATGGCGAACTGCTGGACGAGTCGCTGCTGGGCCTGCACGAACATCTGGCTGACGCGGCGGCCTGGCCCGCTTCCGGGGCGGCGCGCAAGACCATTCACGCCTTTTTCGAGTACTACGCCCAGCGGCCGACGGATTTTTCGCTGGGCCTGTACCTGTTCCAGGGGCTGGGGCCGCGCGGCCTGGGCAGGGACATGGACGAAAAGCTCAACGCCCGGCTGCGCCAATGCGTGGACCATATCGGCGCCGCGCTGGCGCGTACCAAGTCCTGGGACCCTGCCACCGTGGCGGTCGAACAGATGAACGTGTTCACCTATCTGATGGGACTGCTGCTGTTGCAGCACACGCATCGCCTGAAATCGCTAGGCCAGCAGGCCGACGCCCTGCTGGACCACTATTGCCTTGCCCTGGAGCAACGATGACCGCCGCCCTACCCGCCACGGACGCCGACGCGCCGCTGATCAGCCTGGCCGACTTTCACATCCTGCTGGCCGACCAGCATCCCTTTTCGCTGCTGTTGGGCATAGACGTCGTGCGCATCGGGCGGGGCACCGCGCGCGCCGTGCTGCCGGCCCGCGAGGCGCACCAGCGGCTGGGCGGCATCGTGGCCGGGCCTATGCTGATGGGGCTGGCCGATCTGGCCATGTACGCCGCCGTGGTCGGCGCCACGGGCCAGACGCACGCGGTCACGGCAAGCCTGACCATCAATTTCCTGCGCAAAAGCCCCGCCGGCGCCATTCATGCCGATGCACGGCTGCTGAAGGTGGGCAGATTGTCCGCCGGCGAAGTCGTCCTGACCGGCGAAGGCTCGGCCGAACCCGTGGCCCATATCGTGAGCACGTGGTCCGTGCCCAAGCCATGAACCTGCGTATCAGCATCGTGGGCATGGGCGACACCGGCACCCTGGCCGCCCGGCGCTTGCTGGAGGCCGAGCCCGACATCGCGCTGACCGTGTACGACCTGGACCCGGAACGCTGCGAACCTTTTCGCGGCTCGGCGACGTTGGCCACTTCCGCGCGCGAAGCCTTGGCGGAATCGGACACGATTGTGCTGGCCCTGCCGCGCGAACGGGAGATTGACCGCACGCTGGAACGCTTCAGTGATGGCGCGGTGACCGCGCCGATCCGGGGCAAGCTGATCGTGGACCTGGCGCCGCCCCCGCCGGAACGCGCGCACCGGTTGGATCGCGCGGTCGCCCTGGCCGGCGGCCGCTATACCAGCATCCCGGGGTTGGTCATCGACGATGCCGGCAGCATGGCGGGCGGTATTGCTGGCGGTATTGCTGGCGGTATTGCTGGCGGTATTGCTGGCGGTATTGCTGGCGGTATTGCCGGCAATCCGGCAGGCAACGCGCAGCGCCGGCTGCTACGCCTCTTGTTGTGCCCGGCCTGATCGGCAATAGCGTTCGGCCAGGGCTACGCACAGCGCCAGCCACGCCAGCGTGACGGCAAAGCCTGCCACCACGTCGCTGGCGAAATGCACTTGCAGCAAGATGCGGCTAAGGCCGATGGCCATGATCAGCGCACCCGCCGCCGCCACGCACGGCCAGCGCCACTGGGCCGGCGCCAAGCGCCACACCAGGTAGCAGGCGGTGCCGTAGACCGCCATCGCCGCCGACGCATGGCCGCTGGGAAAGCTCCAGCCCGCCGCTGCCGCGAAGCCGTGATCGTGCACCGGCCGCACGCGTTCAAAGCTGTGCTTGAGCACCCAATTCAGCGCGCCGCCCAAGCCCGTGGCAAGCGCGCAGAACACGGCCAGGCGCCACCACCCTGTCCATAGCAGGTAAAGCGTCATCAACACGCTGAGCACGGTCAGGAAATTGCGGTCGCCCAGATACGTGAACCACGACAGCAGCCACAGCAGCGACGCGTTCATCGACATGCTCAATGCCTCGGCCAATGCGCCATCGAAGGCCACCACATCGCCCTGGCTATGCACTGCCCACGCCAGCACTCCAAAGATGGCCAACGCCAACATCACGCCTGCCGCGATGGCGCCGCGCCGGGTGTTGGTCGGCCGGCCCGCCACGATACGGACCGTGAACAGCGCCAAGGCGCCCGTCAATAACGGCAACGCAATAAACAATTCCAGGGCATGGGCCGCAGCCCATTGCGCGTACGAATCTGTCATGGCGCGGTCACCGCTCGACCGTGCTGACCAGCGTCTTGTCGACCGGTGCGAACACGTGGGTGGCCTCGGCATAGTCCCAGCGTTCGACATGGCACATCTGCTGGTCGCCCTCGCCTTCTCGCGTGATCACGTTGACGGAATTGGGCACGCTGCCACGCACCCGGCTTGAGCATGCCGTGCCCGCCTGCACGATCCAGCCCGCCGGCTTGCCCGCCGCCGACAGCGGCAGCACATAAGGCAAGTGAATATGCCCGCCCAATACCAGATCGATACCCGACTGCGCCCAGGCCGCCAGCGCGCGTTCGCGCCCGTTAAGCAGGTTGGACAGGTCGGATTCCACCTTGGCGCGCACCGGATGATGCGCGACGACCACCCGCAATTGCCCGGGGCGCGCCTGCCGCAGCCGCTGCGCCACGCGCGCGATCTGCGCGTCAGAAATCTCGCCGTCCTTGTGGCGGCGCGGCCGCGTGGTGTTTACGCCGATAGCCAACAGGCCGGCGTTTTCGAACACTGGCTCCAGCACCGCGCCCAGCGCCCGCTTGTAGTTGCCGTAAGGATTCAGCGCGCGTGCAAACACGTTGATCAGCGGTATGTCGTGGTTGCCCGGCACGGCCAGCACGGGCAGCGACAGGCGTTCGATGAACTTGCGCGCCGCCGCGAATTGCCCGCGTCGCGCGCGCTGCGTGATATCGCCGCTTAGCACGACCAGGTCCGGGTTCAGCGAGCGCGCCAGGTCCAGCGCGGCCTCGACGACAGGTTTGCGCTCGGTGCCGAAATGCGTGTCGGACAGTTGCAATATCCGCGTCATGAGCGATCCAGGTATTGCGAGTCCGCGGGCACCACCAGCGGCAGCCTGTCGTCAGCCACCTTGAATTCCAGCGGGGTGTTCATCCAGGAAATCTCGCCGTCCATCGCGACCTTGACTCGATGGCGCCCCCGGATGCGCACCGTCATGCGATGAAAGCCGAAGCTGATGACGTGCTCGGCCTCGCCCAGGCGGCTGAAAAGGCCACGCACCAGCAGGCCGTAAAGCGCCAGCGTGCCGACCGGTTTCACCGTCATGGCCACCAGCCGGTCACGATCCAGATCCTGGGATTCGATGCCGACGTGTTCCAGCTGCAACTTGTTGTTGCCCACCACCAGCGTCGGTGTGCGCAGGTCGCTTACCTGGCCCTTTTCTTCCAGTTGCAGCCGCAATTGGCGCGGCGCTCGCAGCAGGGTCACCACGCCCGACCACAACGCCACCAGCCGGCTGCGGCCAAAGCGCTGCTTGTAGGCCTCGCGGTCTTCCAACAGCGTGGGATACAGCCCCAGGCTGGCGTTGACAAGGAACAGCCGGCCGTTCAGCTGGCCGACGCGTACCGGCTCGATATGGCCTTGCAGAAAGCCGCGCAGCGCAACGTCGGTGTCTTGCGAGATACCGTAGGCACGGCCGAAGTAATTGAACGTGCCTTGCGGCAGGATGCCGAACGGCACGCCCTTGCCCAGCACGGTGGCGGCCACCGCGTTCAGCGTGCCGTCGCCGCCGGCCGCGATGACGACGCCTTGCTCGTCTTGCGCGCGCTTGACGGCCGACTGCGCCGTTTCGGTAAGGCGGGTGGGGTCGTCCACCGGCATCAGCGTGTAACGCCTGCCCGCTTCATCAAGAATGCCGCGGATAGTGTCTTGCAGGACCTGCGCGTCGCCGCGCCCCGATCCTGTATTGAGGACGATGAATAGCGGCTCTTGTCCCGTCAGGGATTGCGCTTCGGTGCCTGGGCGCTGGTCGGATGAAGTCATGGGAGAAAGATAGCCCATGCCGGTAAAACGCCGCAAGGCGGCATGCACGCCCGGTCCGAATCAACGGGCCTCGCGCGGCCGGGCCCGTTCCCCCAGGATCAACGGCCGATGGCGTACGCCTGCATCAGGCGCGGCGTTGCGGCTGCATGTAGCAGCCCGTCTTCATCGCGCGAGGCCGCCGTCAAGCGGCCAACCGACCACTCCGGCAATTCCTCGATTTGATGACCGCGTTGACGCAGGCCGTCGATCACGTCGGCGCCAAAGCTTGCCTCCAGCGCCAGATGGCCCGGCTTGCGATCACGCGGATAAAACGATGTCGGGAAGTGCATGGTGTGCGACATCGGCAGGTCGATGGCCTCCTGCAGATTCAGCCCATGATGCACGTGACGCAGGAAGAACAGCAACTGCCATTGTTCCTGCTGATCCCCGCCCGGCGTGCCGAAGGCCAGGTACGGCTTGCCATCGCGCAGCGCCAAAGACGGCGTCAGCGTCGTGCGCGGGCGCTTGCCCGGCGCCAGCGTGCCCGGCAAGCCCTCTTCCAGCCAGAACATCTGCGCGCGCGTGTTCAGGCCAAAGCCCAGTTCGGGTATCACCGGCGACGACTGGAACCAGCCACCCGACGGCGTGGCCGAAATCATGTTGCCCCAGCGATCGATCACATCCACATGCGTCGTGTCGCCGCGCTTGGCCGATGCGCGCATATCGGCCAGCGTGGGCTCGTTGGTGGCGCTGCCAGGCGCGGACACCGGGGACAGGCGTTCCAGCGTGTCCATCACGCGCGCCACCTGCGCTTCGAAGCCAGGCACCTGGCCGGGCAAGAGATCGTGCGAGGCGGTCTCGCCGATCAATGCGCGGCGCTCGTCGTTGTAGGCGTCCGACAGCAGGTGCGCCAGCGGCACGTCGATGAAAGCCGGGTCGCCGTAATAGGCTTCGCGGTCGGCGAAAGCCAGCTTCATCGCCTCGGTAACGCGGTGGATGAATTCAACGCTGTTCGGCCCCACGCCCGCCAGGTCCATGTTCTTCAACAACGCCAGCGTTTGCAGGAATACCGGGCCCTGGCTCCAGGCGCCGGCCTTGGCGACCGTGTAGCCGTGGTAGTCGTAGGTCAGCGGCGTGTCGTAGCTGGCCGACCAGCCGGCCAGATCGTCGGCCGTGATGACGCCTCGGTGCGTCGCGCCGCTTTCGTCCATGACGTCGGTATTGCGCGCGAATCGGTCGATTTCCTCGGCGATGAAGCCCCGGTAGAAGGCGTCCCGCGCCGCCTCGATCTGGCGTTCACGGTCAGCGCCCACGCTCTCCGCCTCTTTCAGCACGCGTGTCCACGTGCGCGCCAAGGCCGGATTGCGAAACAGCTTGCGCGCTTCGGGCACCTTGCCGCCGGGCACGTAGACGGCCGCGGTAGTGGGCCAATGGGTTTCAAAGAAATCCTTGAGGCCCGCGATGGTGTTGGAGATGCGCGGCATCAGCGCATGGCCGTGCTCGGCGTAATAGATGGCCGGTTCCAGCACATCGCGCACGCGCATCGTGCCGTGGTCGCGCAGCAGCAGCATCCAGGCGTCGAATGCGCCCGGGATCACGGTGGCCAACAGGCCGTTGCCCGGAATCAGCTTCAGCCCTTCGGCGCGGTATCGCTCAAGCGTGGCCGCCGCCGGCGTCGTGCCCTGCCCGCACAGCACTTCCAGCTTGCCCGTGCGCGCCGAATAGAAGATGGCCGGCACTTCGCCGGCGGGGCCGACCAGATGCGGCTCAACCACTTGCAGCACGAAGGCCGACGCCGCGCAGGCGTCGAACGCGTTGCCGCCGCGTTCCAGCAGCGACATGCCGGCCGCGCTGGCCAGCCAATGGGTAGAGGTCACGACACCAAAGGTGCCAAGGATTTCCGGGCGAGTCGTAAACATGATGCTTCCTGTAGCGGCGGCGCACGCCGCCCGCAAGTAAGAAAAACGGGATCCGATTCCGGATCCCGTCGTTGGCCGCCCGGCTTACTTCTTGGCGACGGTCACGCCCTTCAGGCGGATCAGGCCATCGGGGTAAGGCACAAAGCCTTCAACCTTCTTTTGCACGCCGAAGGTCCACGGCAGATAGAACAGGTAAACGATGGGGCGCTGGTCCTGCATGCTGGTCAGCACCTGGTCGTACAGCGCGCGGCGCTTGGCCGTGTCGGCCTCGCCGCGCGCATCGTTCAGCAGCTTGTCCACGCCTGCGTCGCAGAACTTGCCGTCGTTCAGGTTGCCCTTGCAGCTGACGTATTGATGGATATTGCCGCTGGGATCGACCCGGCCCGACCAACCGCTTTGACCCACTTCAAAGTCGCCGCGCGCCAGCGACGATTGCAACGACGCGAATTCCACCGGGCGCAGCGTAATGTCGAAACCGGCTTCGGCACCCATGGCCTGCACCAGTTCGAACACTTGCTGCATGGTCGTATTGTTGCCGAAGGTGATTTCGAACTTCACGCGGTCATAGCCGGCTTCCTTCAACAACGCCTGCGCCTTCTTCGGGTCGCGGCCCTTGTGTTCGAAAGCGGTGTTGTAGGCAAAGCTGGCGGGCGGGAACGGCTGGTAGGCGGGTTGGAACATGCCTTCACCGATCACCTGGTTCAGCACGTCGCGGTCAATGGCCAGGTCCAGCGCCTGACGCACGCGCTTGTCCTTGGCCAGCGGGTTGTTGGCGCGCGCGCCGTTGCCCAGGTTGACCGAGATCGACTGGAAGCCCAGGCCCGTCACCGGCGCCAGGCGCAGGTTGCCGTCGTCCTTGACCGCCTTGGCGTCGCTGGGCGCCACGCGTTCGATGATGTCCAGGTCACCGGCGCGCAGATTGTTCAGGCGCACGGTGTTGTCGGGGATCGGCGTGTAGACCAGACGGTCGAAATGGAAGTTGGCGGCGTCCCAGTACTTGGGAAATTTCTCCAGCACGATGCGGTCGTTCTGCACGCGCTCCTTGAATTGATACGGGCCGGAACACACCGGCTTGCTGCCAGGATCCTTGTCGAAACTGGCCGGCGACATCATCATGCCCGCGCGGTCCGACAGCTGCGACAGCAGCGAGGCATCCGGCTCGGACAGGGTCAGCACCACGGTGTTGGCATCGGGCGCGTCCACGCTGGCGACGGTGGCCAGTTCGCTCTTGCGGTTGCTGTCCGGCAGCGTGCGGGCGCGGTCCAGGTTGGCCTTGACCGCCGCGGCATTGACCGGCGTGCCGTCATGGAACACGGCATCGGTGCGCAGCTTGAACGTCAGCGTTTTGTTGTCCGGGCCGATCGTCCAAGACTGCGCCAACTGGGGCACGATCTTCAGGTCGGGGGTGATGTCGACCAGCTTGTCGCACAGCGAGGCAAAGACGATGCGGCCCACGAAGGTGCGCGCACGCACCGGGTCCAGCACGTCCGGGTCGTCTTGCAGACCGATACGCAGGGTGGACTGGGCTTGCGCCAGACCGCTGGCCAGCATTCCCGCCATGGCCATGGCGAGGCAAAGTTTACGCATGAGTGTTCTCCGTCGTTGCATCTGTGGAATTCTGCGCCAGGCGCGCGGCGATTGTATAGAGCGGCGGCTGTCTGGCTGCTAAACACGCCCCATGACCGGCCGCCTCGCGGACGCCGGGTGACTGGGCAATCAAGGCAGGCGGCAAGGTGCGGAAAAGTCCACCGCCGCCGTCACGGACTCGCGCAACCGGGCAACCAGCGGCCGCGCGTCGTCGCGCCGGTACTGGAACGAATACGGCAAGGCGGCCGGTTCGGGGTCGCCTTGCAGCACGCGCAAGCTGCCTTCCGCTTGCAGGGCCTGGGCCCAGTGTTCGGGTATCAGCCCTACCCCGGTGCCTTCGATCAGCAGGCCGACAATGGCCCCCCAGTTGTTGCAGCACAGCCGTTCGCCCGCGGCATCGCGCCCGGCCAGCCAGTCATCGATGATGCGGGTCGTGCCCGCGCCGGCCGGCAACGTCACCAGCGGCAGGCGGGCCAGCAGCGCGGGCGTCATGCGGGTGTCCGAGCCCAAGGCGGCGGGCGCCGCCGCCCAGGCAAAGCGGGCCTGGCCGATCGGAGTCGAGGCGATATTCGCTCGCGAAGACCGGCCGGCGATGACGGCAAAATCCAGCTCGCCATCGGCCACGCGCTGCTCCAGCACCTGCCCGATGTCCACATACGGCTCCAGCACCAGGTCGGGATAGGCGGCCCGCACCACGCCGATCAGGCGTGGCAGCCAGGTCAGGGCGGTCAATTCGCCCACGCCGAAGCGGCAGCGGCCGCGCAGCCCGGGTGTTTCCGCCATGGACGCCCGCACCTGGTCGGCGGCGGCCAGCAATTCCCGCGCCTGCGGCACAAGGCGCTGGCCGGCGTCGGTCAGCGCGGCCTTATGGCCGCTGCGGTCAAACAACGGCCGGCCCAGCGCGTCCTCAAGTTCGGTGATGCGTTTGGATAGCGACGACACCGACAGGTGCAGCCGTTCAGCGGCCACGGCAAAGCTGGCGCAGGTAGCGGCCCAGTAGAACGCTTCAAGTTGCTTGAGAGTCATGCGCGGATTGTAGGGCGGGCCCTTGCTGGCGCACGCGGTAGGCGCAGCGGCGCGCGCCGCTCAGGATATGTTCTTCGCGATCCACCTGCACGTCCGTGCCCAGCACTTTCCGAAACAGATCCAGCTCGCTGCGGCAAAAGCCCATACAGGCCTTGGCCGCCGAACAGATCGGACAGTGGTTTTCGATAAACAGGAAGTCGGCGCCGTCCTTGCGCAATTCGGCCATATAGCCTTCGGACGAGCGCACCTGCACCAGGCGGTCCAGACGGGATGGCAGGTCGTGCGCGCCCGCCATCGCGCGTTGGTAGCCTTCCAACATGGAGGCCTCGCGCGCCTGGATCAGCTTGTCCACGCCGTCCTCGCCGAACACCTGGCGCACGGCCCCGATCATCTGCACCGTCATTTCGGCGTGCGTGTCGGGAAAGCGGCCATGGCCGGCATCGGTCAGGAACCAGATCTGGGTAGGCCGGCCGCGCCCGGCGCTGTGGCTTTCGGAGTCGACCAGCCCGTCTGCATGCAGCCGCGTCATTTGCTGACGCACTGCTTCGGCGGTCACATCCATGGCCTTGGCGATGACCGCAACCGACTGCGGGCCGCGCGTCTTCAAGGTCATCAACACGCGGTCCGCCGGCTGATGCGGCATCCACGTGACGGGGTGGGACGGGCTGTCGGACATGACGATAACGATACTCCGGGCGTAAGGTTCCTATGGTGCCATGAACTTGGCGGCCCATCAGCGGGTTGCGTCAGCGCCGGCCTTCAGCGCCCGCCTCGGAAGCCAACCTCCGGCGCCAAATTCAGCGCCTCAGGTCAGCGCCTCAGGTCATCGCCTCACATCGCCGCCTCCGCCTCCCAGCCGCCTCCCAGCGCCTTGTACAGCGCCACCAGACGGGTATAGGAATCCGTTTCAGCAACCGCCACGGCGTCCTGGGCGCGCAAAAGCGTACGCTGCGCGTCCAGCACCGTCAAATACGGCGCACTCCCCTCGCGATAGCGCAGCTGCGCCAGTTCCGCCGCGCGCCGGCTGTGCGCCGCCGCCTGCGCCAGATTGCCCAAGCGCTGTTGGGTCTGGCCAAACTCGGTCAGCGCCGACTCCAGTTCTTGCACCGCTTGAAGCACCGTTTGCTGGTAGCGCGCCACCACCCCGTCGGCACGGGCGACGGCCGCGCGCTGTCTGGCCAGCGCCGTCGGCAGGTGCAAGGCCGGCCAGTTCACGCCCGATGCCACGCTGAACGCCCGGCTGGACGTCGCGCCGAAATCGGCACCACGCAACGCCACAAAACCCAGGAACCCGCCCAGGTCGATGCGGGGATAAAGCTCCGCCGTGGCCACTCCTATGTCTGCATTGGCGGCGGCCATATTGCGCTCGGCAGCGGCAACGTCCGGCCGACGCGACAGCAGCGCCGCCACGTCCCCGATGGGCAGGCGCGTTGCCAACGGGGTCGGCGGCTTGCCGGCACCCAGTTCAGCCAGTTCTACCGGCCGCAGCCCAGCCAATACCGCCAGCCGATACTGCGCCAGCCGCTTGGCCGTGACTTGCACGGGTACGCTGGCCTGCACGGTTTCCAGTTCGGCCCGCGCGCTGGCCAGATCGCCCTCGTCGCCCCGCCCGGCTTGCACCAGCGCCTGGGTCACACGCAGGCTGTCGCGCTGGCTTTCCAGGTTGGCGCGCGCCACGGCCAGGCGCTGCTCGGCGCCGCGCAGTTCGAAGTAATTGCGGGCGACCTCGGCCGCCACCACGATGCGCGTCTGGGCCAGATCCGCCGCCTGCGCCTGGCTGCGCGCCGCCGCGCCGTCGGCCGCTTGGCGTAGCCGCCCCCACAGGTCCAGTTCCCAGGTGGCGTCAAAACCGGCCCGATAACTTTGGGCCAGGTTGCGCTGGCCGGCCGTGCCCGCGTTGGCCTGCGACAGGCTGCGTTCATAGCGCCCGTCCAGCGTCACGGCGGGCAAGCGATCCAGTTCTTTTTCGTCCAGCACGGCGCGCGACTCCGCCAGGCGAGACTGGGCGATCCGGATGTCGTGATTACGGTTCAAGGCCAAGTCCACCAACTGGTCCAGCTGGGGGTCTTGCAGTTGCCTCCACCAGTCGCGTTGCAGCGCGTCGGAGGAAAACAGCGCCTGCTCGGGGCTGGCCAGCACCACCGGCGCGTCCTGTGGGCGTTGGTAGTCGGGGCCCACGGCGCAGCCGGCCAACGCCAGCGCCAGTGCCAGTGTCAGCGCCAGCAGCGTTGACCGCAGCACGGCGGCCGCGCGGCGCGGACGTTCGAGTCCAAAGACGAAGGCGTGGCGAATCGCGCGTTCGGGGCCGGCACCGAGGGCCGGGCGGCGCAGCGGTGCGGATGCGGAAACTTCAATCATGGTTGGCTCCTTAATGCGAGATGGCAGCGCGGCCGTCTTCGGCTTGCGCCATGGCCAGTTCCCGCGCGCGCGGCGTGTCGCTGGCGGCGCGGTGGTCACGCGCGAGCACGGTGTAGACGGTGGGCAGCACGAACAACGTGAACAACGTGCCCACCAGCAATCCCACCACGATGACCAGGCCCAGGCTGTAACGGCTGTGCGCGCCCGCCCCCGTGGCGAACAGCAACGGGATCAGCCCCATCACCATCGCCGCCGTCGTCATCAGGATGGGACGCAAGCGGATGCGGGCGGCCTGCTCCATTGCCGCGCGCCGATCCAGCCCGTGGCTGACCTGCATTTCGTTGGCGAATTCCACCATCAGGATGCCGTGCTTGCTGATCAGGCCGATCAGCGTCACCAGCCCGATCTGCGTATAGATGTTCACGGTGGCCATGCCCAGCGCCAGCGGAATCAGCGCGCCGCAGATCGACATCGGCACGCTGACCAGGATGATGAATGGGTCGCGCAGGCTTTCGTACTGCGCGGCCAGCACCAGATAGATGACGATGATGGCGAACAGGAACGTAATCATCAGTGCCGACCCTTCCTGGCTGAACTGGCGCGCATCCGATTGCCAGTCATAGCTGAAGCCGGCGGGCAGGTTTTTTGCCTGCTCCGACAGGAATGTCACCGCGTCGCCCATGGTGACGCCGGGCATCGGGATGGCCTGGAACGTGGCGGCGTTCAACTGGTTGAACTGCGTCAGCGAATTGGGCTCCACGCCCATGGAAACCGACACCAGGTTCGACAGGGGCACCTGCGCGCCGCTGGCGCTTTTGACGTGGAACTGCGCCAAGGCCTGTGGCGACATACGCAGATCGCGACGGCTTTGCGGAATGACGTCATACGAGCGCCCGTCCATGCCGAAGCGGTTGACATAGTTTTCGCCCACCAGCACCGCCAGCGTATCGCCGATGTCTTTCATGGTGACGCCCAGGCTGTTGGCCTTGGCGCGGTCCACCGTCAGTTGCACCACCGGGTTGTTGTAGTCCAGGTCGCTGTCCACCACCATGAACAGCCCGCTGGCCCGCGCGGCCTGCTTCAAGCTTTCCATGGCCTCGTAGACGACGCGGTAATCGGCCGCGCTCATCAGCACCATCTGCACGGGCAGGCCGCCGGTGGACCCGGGCAACGACGGCAACTGGAACGCAAAGATGTTGCTGCCTTCTACCTGATTGGCCAGCGATTGCATGTCGGCCTGGATGGCATCGGCGTTGCGCTTGCGGTCTTGCCAGTCCACGAAGTCCACACCGCCGATGCTGTTGGACACGCCGTCCGACCCGTTGATCAGCCAGCGCCCTTTTTGCTCGGGCACGGTCTTCATCACGTCGTCCCACTTCTTGCCGAACTTTTCTACGTAGTCGATATTGGCGTGCTGCGGCGACTTGATGGCGGTCAGCACGGTGGATTGGTCTTCGACCGGCGCCAGCTCGCGCTGCGCGGCGTTGTACAGGAACGGCAGGCTGACGAGCACCGCCACGGCGATCAGCCCCGTCACCCAACGATGCCGCAACGACACGTCCAGCACGCGCCCATAGGCCTTGCCCAGCCGGCCGAACATCCGCTCGGCGTTGCGCGCCATCTTGCCTTCCGACACGTCGCGGTTCAGCAGGAACGAACTCATGACGGGCGACAAGGTCAGCGCAATGACGCCGGACACCACCACCGCGCCGGCCAGCGTAAAGGCAAACTCCTTGAACAGCGACCCGGTCAGCCCGCCCATCAGCCCGATGGGCGCATACACGGCAGCCAGCGTGATGGTCATGGCGATCACCGGCCCGGCAACTTCTCGCGCGCCGATCAACGCCGCGCGCACGGGCGATTTTCCTTCTTCGATGTGTCGATGCACGTTTTCCACAACCACGATGGCGTCGTCCACCACCAGCCCAATGGCCAGCACCATCGCCAGCAAGGTCAGCAGGTTCACGCTGAAGCCGAACAGCGCCATGATCGCCGCCCCGCCCAGCATGGAAAGCGGGATGGTGACCACGGGGATCAGCACCGCGCGCAACGAGCCCAGGCAAAGAAAGATCACCACCACGACAATGGCGATGGCTTCCAGCAGCGTCTGCATCACGCCATCGATCGACGCGCTGATAAAGCGGGCCAGCTCAAACGGCACTTGCACGCTGGTGCCCGGCGGCAGGTTCTGCTTGATGTTGGGCAACAGTTCCTGCAAGCGCTTGACGATGACCAGCGGGTTACCCACAGGCGTGGCGTTCAGGCCGAAGTAGACGGCGGGTTCGCCGTCCATCAAGCCGCTGGAATCGGTGGATGCCGCGCCCAATTCCACGGTGGCCACGTCGCCCAGCCGCACGATGGCGTCGCCGTCGCGCTTGACGACCAGGTCGCGAAATTGCGCCACATTGACCAGGTCGGTATTGACCTGGATGTTGGACACCACGTACAGGCCCTTGGCCTGGCCCGGCGCGGCCTGCACGTTGTTATCGCGCAGCGCCTGCGCCAGTTCGCCCGCCGAGATACCGCGCGCGGCCATGCGGTCCGGGTCCAGCCAGACGCGCATGGCCAGCTTTTGGCCACCATACAGTTCCACGCTGGCCACGCCGTCAATCGAGGACAGCTGCGGCTGCACCACGCGCGACAAATAATCGGTCAATGCCGCCAGCGACAGCGTCGAACTGGCAAACCCCACATAGGCGACGGCGGTCGCCTCGCCCGCCGACTTGACCAGCACGGGGTCGTACACGTCCTGCGGCAGCCGGTACTTCACCTCGTTGACCTTGGCCATCACCTCAGTCATGGCTTTGTTGGAATCGGCGTTCAACTTCATCCGCACCGTGATCACGCTGCGGCCCTGGGTGGACGAGGACGACAGGTAGTCGATGCCTTCCACCGTAGCGACTGATTGCGCGATGGGCTGCGTGACGAAGCCTTGCATCAGGTCGGGCGAGGCGCCCGGGTATTGGGTGGTGATGGTGATGGTGGTGCTTTCGGTCAGCGGGTACTGCCGCACCGGCAGGCCGCTTAACGCCTTGATGCCCAGCAACAGGATCAGCGTGCTGACCACCAGCGCCAGCACGGGCCGGCGCACGAAAAGATCGGTAAATGTCATGATGCCTCCGCCGGTGCGCCCAACGCGACGGTGTCTGTGCCGGTCACGTCAACGGCCGCGCCGTTGTGCAGGCGAAGCTGGCCCGACGTCACTACCTGATCGCCCGCGTTCAGGCCTTCAGTGACAACGACCCGGCCATGCAGGCGCTCGGCCGTCTTGACGTAGGCTTGCCGCACCGTGGCGGGCGTGTCGGGCGCGGCGGCCGCGCCCGGCTTGGGCGGCGTCAGCACGTAGACCGAATCGCCGTAAGCGCTGTAGCTGATGGCCGTTTCCGGCACCGTGATCACATTCGGCCGGTCGGGCAAACGGATGCGGCCGTGCGCGAACATGCCGGCGGCCAGCGCGCCATCGGCATTGGACAAGGTCGCCTGCACGCGCACGGTGCGCGATCCGGTGTCCACCTGCGGTTCCACGGTGGTGACCTGACCGGGAAATTGCCGGTCGGCATACGCATCCACCGTCACCGTCACCGTCTGGCCGGCGCGCACGGCGCCCAGCGCCTGTTCGGGCAGGGTGATATTTGCGTACAGCGTGGAAGCGTCGGTCAGCGACACCAGCGGATCGCCGGCGCGGGCGAACTGGCCCAGATGCACGCGGCGCACGCCCAACATGCCGTCGAACGGCGCCTTGACGCGCTTTTGCTCGATCAGCGCCTGTACGCGCCGGATATCGGCGGCGGCCTGGTCGTAATCCGCCTGCGCCTGATCCAGCTGTTCACGCGTGGCCGCCTGTTGCGGCAGTAGCCGGCGCGTGCGTTCCAACAAGGCGCGCGCATTGCGGGCCTGCGCCTCCAGCCGCGCCAGCTCGCCGCGTTCCGGCGCGTCGTTCATCTGCACCAGCAGTTGGCCGGCCTTCACCGTTTGGCCTGCCGTGAAAAGAATCTGCGTGACCCGGCCATCCACTTCGGCGGGCACCTGCACCTGGCGCGTGGCCTCTAACGAGCCGATGCCGGTCAGCGCCATCGGAAAGTCCGCCTGCACAGCGGGCGCCACCGCAACCTTGGCCGGCGCCATCGCCCACCCGCCCTGCTGCGGCGCGCGGCCCGCCTTCCACGCCCACCCACCTGCCAACGCCCCCGCCAGCACAAGGGCCCCTACGGCCCAGGCTCCAGATTTCGCCTTCATGATCTTCTCTTTATTTATCCAAGAATAAGCTTGGATAATCCTTGATTCGCCCCATTTCGTCAAAGTGGACATTGCAATACGCCGCATAGCGCGCCGCTATCGACCTTCAGCGGCGGCACAGGGGCGAAAAAAAACCGCCAGACAAGGCTGGCGGTTTTCAGGGTTGGCGTGTCGGCCGGGCGGTAGGCGGCCGGCCGACGGTCAGGTACGGACCATGTGCAGGTAATGGCGATGGCGTTCGTACTGGTCCAGGATGTCGCCGATGACGGCGTCGCGGCTCCAGCCCATGATGTCGTAGTCCTGCCCGCCTTCGCGCAGGTGGACTTCGGCGCGGAAGTACTTGCGTTCTTCTTCGTCGGCCGCTTCGTCGGGCGTCAGGCTGGGGCGCACGAACGCCTCGGGCTGCACGGCATACGAGAAGTCCAGGTGCTCGCCGTGCGAGACCTCAAGAATGGCGCTGCCGTCGGCCTCGACTTCGCGCACTTCTACCGCATAGCCCTGCTTGCGCAGTTCCTCGGCCACGTCGTCCAGCGCGGGCCGCACCACGTCGCTGATAAAGCGCTGCACGTGCGAGCGGCGCGGCATCATCACCATGTTGCGCAGCCGACGTTCCCACGATTGGCCGCCACGCGCGGGGCGCGACAAGGTCAAGGACTGATAGCGAATGCCGCGCTTGGTGGCGTCCAGTTTCAGCGCCTTGAACAGCCCCCACAGGGACAGCAGCAAGATGATCGAAAACGGCAGCGCGCTGGCGATGGTGGCCGTCTGCAAGGCGGTCAGCCCGTCGGCGAGCAACAGCGCGATGGCAACCGCGCCCATCAGCACCGACCAGAAAATACGCTGCCACACGGGCGTGCGGTCCGACCCGCCCGAGGCCAGCAGGTCAACCACCAGCGCGCCCGAGTCGGCGGAGGTTACGAAAAACACCGCAACCATCGCAATGGCCACCACCGACAGCACGCTGCTCCAGGGCAGATGTTCCAGGAAGGCGAACAGGGCCAGCGACGAATCGGCTTCGACCACCTCGGCCAGGCCCTGCACCTTGTCCACCAGGATCATGTGGATGGCCGTGTCGCCAAACACCGTCATCCAGAACAGGGTGAACCCCGCCGGCACAAGCAGCACGCCGGTGACGAATTCGCGGATGGTGCGCCCGCGCGAGATGCGCGCGATGAACAGGCCCACGAACGGCGACCACGCAATCCACCAGCCCCAGTAGAACAAGGTCCAGCCACCAATCCAGTCGGTGGGCTCGTAGGCATACAGGTTGAAGGTCTTGTTGACGATGTCGGACAGGTACGCGCCCGTGTTCTGCACGAAGGTCTGGAACAGAAACACGGTGGGGCCGACCACCAGCACGAACAGCAGCAGCACGGCCGCCAGCACCAGATTGGTCTCGGACAGGATGCGGATGCCCTTGTCCAGACCGCTGGCCACCGACAGCGTGGCCAGGCCGCAAGTGACGACGATGAGGATGATCTGCGTCGTCACCCCGACCGGGACGCCGAACAGGTGGTTCAGCCCGCTGTTGATCTGCGCCACGCCCAGGCCCAGCGACGTCGCCACGCCCAGCACCGTGCCGATGATGGCGAAGATGTCGACGGCATGGCCGATGGGGCCGTGGATGCGGTTGCCGATCAGCGGATACAGGGCCGAACGCAGCGTCAGCGGCAGCCCATGGCGGTAGCTGAAGAACGCCAGGATCAGCGCCACCACCGCATAGATCGCCCACGCATGCAGGCCCCAATGGAAGAACGTGATCTTCATGGCCTCGCGCGCGGCGATGGCCGTGCCGCCCTCGCCGACCGGCGGCGACACGAAGTGCATCACCGGTTCGGCAACTCCGAAGAACATCAGGCCAATGCCCATGCCCGCGGAAAACAGCATCGCAAACCAGGTGAAATTGCGGTAGTCGGGCTCGCTATGGTCCGGCCCGAGCTTAATGTCGCCGTAGCGGCTCAAGGCCAGGAACACCACGGCCAGCAAGATGATGGCCACGACCAGGATGTAGAACCAGCTGACGTTGCCCAGGATCCAGCCCTGCACGGATTCAAAAAGGCTTTGCGCACGCTCGGGCGCAAGAATCGCGAATCCGACCAACAACAGCGTGAAGATCGCCGCCGGGAAGAACACCGGGCGGTTGATGGTGGATGGTCGGGTTTCTGAAGACATGCAGCAGCTCCTTTCGCCCAGGGTTGCGAATTTCGGCGCCGGCCCCCTCAGCCCGACCGTTGCGCCGCGGTTATTACTATCACGGCCGGCATGCGGCTGACAATGTGTATCGGCGATCTGTATCGGTGATTCGTGGCCGCAATGCAGCGGCCAGGGCAAGGCTATCCGACCGAAGTTGGCGCCCCGGGCGGCAAGGCGGCGGGCGCCGCGTCGGGTTGCGAGTCACCAAACACCACCCGGCGGAAAAAACCGGCCAGCACGGCCTCGGTCATTTCCAGGCTCACGCCTTGCGGATCAAAGGCGTAGCTAAATTGCATGCCGTCCGACAGGGCCAGCAGCCCGATCGCCAATTGTTCGGCCGGCATGGGCAGCGGAGTGCCCACATGCGCGGAAAACTGGCGGACGTATTCCGTGGTGGCCGCGCGCAATTCGCGCAGGCAATCGGTAAAACCCACACGGAAATCGGGGTCGCGCGCGGCCTGCAGCTTGCCTTCCATCCAGAGCAGGAAGCAATCGTTTTCGCGGTGGTGGGTGCTGTAGTACTGGACGACGCTGGCTTCCATCTGCTGGCGCGTTTCGCCTTCTTCGAAGATGGCGCGCATGTCGGCCATCACTTTTTCGTGATCGCGCCTGAGCAATTGCAGGAAAAGTTCGGTCTTGCTGCCGAAATTGGAATAGAAGGCGCCGCGCGTGTACCCCGCCAGTTCGGCGATGTCCTCGACGCTGGCGGCCACGAAGCCCTTGGTAAGGAATACCGATTGCGCAGCGTCCAGCAGACGCTGACGCGTCTGGTCTCTGCTTTGCTCTCGGGTTAAGCGCACTTTTGACATGGCGGGAGTTTAGCACCGGCCACGATTTCAAATACAGTCTTGTATCCGAATACATATGCGCATTAGAATTCAGCCCGTATCGAGTTTGACTCGCCGATGCCTTCCCCTTTTTCGCCCCTATCGCGCCGCGAGGTATTTCGTGAATTTTCCTGGCTCCAGCCCACAACCGTCGGCGCGCCCCCTTGCCGCAACCGTGACAACGCCCGCTCCGTCCCCATGGACTCGCCGCATCACGCTGCCCGCGCTACTGGCGCTGGCGCTGGCCCTCTCGGCCTGCGGCCGCAAAGAAGAACCGGCCCCGGCGCCGCGTCCCGTGGTCGCCATGCCGACGCAGGCGGATGAACGGCTGCCGGCGTGGACGTTGCCGGGCGAAGTGCAGGCGCGCTACAGCACGCCGCTTTCCTTCCGCGTAGGCGGCAAGATCATCGAGCGGCAGGTTCGGCTGGGCGATAGCGTCGTGCCCGGCCAGGTCGTCGCCAAGCTCGACCCGGCCGACGCCACCAAGAACGCCGCGGCCGCCAAGGCCCAGTTGTCGGCCGCTCAGCATCAACTGGACTACGCCCGCCAACAGTTGGACCGCGACCGCGCCCAAGCGCGCGAAAACCTCATTGCCGCCACCCAGCTGGAACAGACCCGCAACGCCTACGCCTCGGCCCTGGCCCAACGCGATCAGGCCGCCCAGCAGGCGGCGCTGTCGGCCGACCAGCTCAAGTACACGACGCTGCAGGCCGACCATGCGGGCGTCATCACCGCCGAACAGGCCGACACCGGGCAGAACGTGGCGGCCGGCACTCCCGTCTACCAGCTGGCCTGGGCGGGCGACATCGATGCCATTTGCGACGTGCCGGAAAGCGTACTGGCCGGTTTGACGATCGGCCAACGCGCCAACGTGACGCTGGGCCCGCTGCCCGGCCAGAACTTCACGGCCACGCTGCGCGAGATCGCGCCGGCCGCCGACCCGCAAAGCCGCACTTACCGCGTCAAGCTCACGCTGGAATCGCCGTCGCCGCAAGTGCGGCTGGGCATGACGGCCAACATCAGCTTCGACAATCACGGCGCGGCCGACCAGGCCACCTACACCGTGCCCGCCACCGCGCTATTCCATGACGGCAAGGACCCCGCCGTATGGATCGTCAAACCCAAGGAAGACACGCTGGAGCTGCGCCGCGTACAGGTGTTGCGCTTTGACGCGCGCACCGTAACGCTGACCGGCGGCGTGTCGGCGGGTGAACGCGTGGTCTGGCAAGGCGTGCACACCGTGACCGCCGGTGAAAAGGTGCGCCCCGTGGCGCCCCTGCACGCCGAGGACTTCGCATCATGAGCGCACCCGCCGAAGATCCCGGCCACGACCACAAAGAAGGCAAGTTCAACCTGTCGGCCTGGGCGCTGCGCCACCAGCCGCTGGTCATTTTCCTGATCACGCTGGTCACGCTGTTTGGCGTGCTGTCGTATTCCAAGCTGGCCCAGTCCGAAGACCCCCCCTTCACGTTCCGCGTGATGGTCATCAAGACCTTATGGCCGGGCGCGACCGCCAAGCAGGTGCAGGAACAAGTCACCGACCGCATCGGCAAGAAGCTACAGGAGACCGCCAACACGGACTTTCTCCGCAGCTATTCCCGCCCCGGTGAATCGCTGATCTTCTACACCATGAAAGACTCGGCGCCCGCCAACACGGTGGCCGACCAGTGGTATCAGGTGCGCAAGAAGGTCGGCGATATCCAGGCCACGTTGCCGCAAGGCGTGCAAGGCCCGTTCTTCAACGACGAATTCGGCGACGTCTATACCAACATCTACACGCTGCATGGCGACGGCTTTTCGCCCGCGCAACTGCACGATTACGCCGACAATCTGCGCACCGTGCTGCTGCGCGTGCCGGGCGTGGCCAAGGTCGATTACTTTGCCGACCAGGCTGAACACGTGTATGTCGAAATCTCCAATACACAGCTAAGCCGTCTGGGCGTGACGCCTCAGCAGATCGCGCAGGCCATCAACACGCAAAACGCGGTGTCCAGCGCCGGCACCCTGACCACGGCCGACGACCGCATCTTCGTGCGGCCGACGGGACAGTTCGAAAACAGCCGCGCGCTGGCCGACACGCTGATCCGCGTCAACGACAAGTCGATCCGCCTGGGCGACATCGCCACCATCCATCGCGGCTATGACGACCCGCCCACCGAGCAGATGCGCTTTAACGGCAACCCCGTGCTGGGCATCGGCATCACCATGCAACCGGGCCAGGACGTGGTGCGCCTGGGCGAAGCGCTGGACAAGACCTTTGACAAGCTCAAGGCGCAATTGCCCGCCGGCCTGACGCTGACGGAAGTGTCCAGCATGCCGGACGCGGTATCGGATTCCGTTGACGAATTCCTGCGTTCGGTGGCAGAAGCGGTTGCCATCGTGCTGATCGTCAGCCTGGTGTCGCTGGGCCTGCGCACCGGCATGGTCGTCGTGATTTCCATCCCGGTGGTGCTGGCCATCACCGCGCTGTTCATGGACATGTTCGGCATCGGCCTGCACAAGGTGTCGCTGGGCACCTTGGTGCTGGCGCTGGGCCTGTTGGTGGACGACGCCATCATCGCCGTGGAAATGATGGCGGTGAAGCTGGAACAGGGCTGGAGCCGCGCGCGCGCCGCCGCCTTCGCCTACACCAGCACCGCGTTTCCCATGCTGACCGGCACGCTGGTCACCGTGGCCGGCTTTCTGCCGATTGCGCTGGCCAAGTCCAGCACCGGCGAATACACGCGGTCCATTTTCCAGGTGTCGGCCATTGCGCTGATCACTTCGTGGTTTGCCGCGGTGGTGCTGATTCCGCTTCTGGGCTATCGGCTGCTGCCCGAGCGCAAGCGCGAAGCCCATCAGCCGCACGACCACGAACACGATATCTACAACACCCGCTTCTATCAGCGTCTGCGCGGTTGGGTGGCGTGGTGCGTGGACCGCCGCTTCTGGGTGCTGGCGGGCACGGTGGTGATCTTCGTCGTGGCGATGGCGGGGTTCAAGCTTGTGCCCCAGCAGTTCTTTCCCAGCTCGGACCGTACCGAGCTGATGGTGGACGTGCGGCTGCAAGAGGGTGCGTCGTTCGCGGCCACGCTGCGCCAGGTCGAACGGTTGGAGAAAGCGCTGGAAGGCCGGCCCGAGATCGACCATTCGGTCAGCTTCGTGGGCACCGGCGCGCCGCGCTTCTACCTGCCGCTGGATCAGCAACTGCCCACGCCGAACTTCGGGCAGCTGGTCATCACCGCGCACTCGGTAGAAGAGCGCGAACAGCTGGCCCAGTGGCTTGAGCCCATGCTGCGTGAAAAATTCCCGGCCATACGCACCCGCCTGTCGCGCCTGGAAAACGGCCCGCCCGTCGGCTATCAGGTGCAGTTCCGCGTCAGTGGCGACAAGATCTCGGAAGTGCGCGCGGTGGCGGAAAAGGTCGCCGCCGAAGTGCGCGCCGACACGCGCTCGGTGAACGTGCAATTTGATTGGGACGAACCCTCGGAACGCTCGGTGCGATTCGACATCGACCAGCAAAAAGCGCGCGAGCTGGGTATCAGCGCCAGCGATGTGTCCGACTTTTTGGCGATGACGCTGTCGGGCTACACCGTGACGCAATACCGCGAACGCGACAAGCTGATCAATGTCAGCCTGCGCGCGCCGAAAGAAGAACGCGTGGACCCCGCCCGCATCGCCACGTTGGCCATGCCCACGCCCAATGGCCCCGTGCCCTTGGGCAGCCTGGGCCAGGTGCACTACGACCTGGAATACGGCGTCATCTGGGAACGCGACCGCCAGCCCACCATTACGGTGCAGGCGGATGTGACCAGCGGCGCGCAAGGCATCGACGTCACCCACGCCATCGACAAGAAGCTGGACGCCATCCGCGCGGACCTGCCGGTGGGCTACCGCATTGAAGTGGGCGGCCCGGTCGAGGAAAGCGGCAAGGGTCAATCGTCCATCAACGCGCAAATGCCGCTGATGGCGGTGGCGGTGCTGACGCTGTTGATGGTGCAGCTGCAAAGCTTCTCGCGCGTGCTGATGGTGGTGTTGACCGCGCCGCTGGGGCTGATCGGCGTGGTGGCGGCGTTGCTGCTGTTCGGCAAACCATTCGGCTTCGTGGCCATGCTGGGCGTCATTGCGATGTTCGGCATCATCATGCGCAACTCGGTGATTTTGGTGGACCAGATCGAGCAGGACATCCTGAACGGCCACAAGCGCGTGGACGCCATCGTGGGCGCCACCGCGCGGCGTTTCCGCCCCATCGTGCTGACCGCCGCCGCCGCCGTGCTGGCGTTGATTCCCCTGCTGCGCAGCAACTTCTTCGGCCCGATGGCCACGGCCTTGATGGGCGGCATTACCAGCGCCACGGTGCTGACGCTGTTCTTCCTGCCGGCCTTGTACGCGGCATGGTTCCGCGTGCGCCATGACGAGCGCGACGAGCCCGAAGGCGTGCCGCCCGGCGCCAACGCGGCCGATACGCTGCAACGAGGAGCCTGATGATGAAGCCCCATCCCACACGTTATTCCAGGCTGCCGCCGGCGCGGCCCTTGTTTCGGCCCTTGTTGCGGCCCTTGTTGCGGCCCCTGTTGCGGCCCCTGTTGCCGGCTCTGTCGCTGGCCTTGAGCGCCTGCGCGTTCGCCCCGGACAGCAAGCCCCCGGCAACCGCCTCGCCCCCGCAATACGGCGTAGAAGCCCCGCCCCCGCAGGGCGCCACGGCCCAGGGCGTCGCACAGCAATTCGAACAGGGCGCGCGGCCCGTGCCCGAGTGGTGGAAGCGCTATGGTTCCGACGCGCTGAACGCCCTGGTGCAGGAAGGGCTGGCCAACAGCCCGAACCTTGCCGCCGCGGAACGCAACCTGGCTGGCGCGCGCGAACAACTGCGCGCGCAGGTCAATTCATCACTGCTGCCGTCGGTGGACGCGGGCGCAAGCGGCACGCGCAACCGCGCCCTGACCATGCCCGATCTGCCCGAGTCCACGGCGCTCTACAACGTGTTCACCGGCCAGATCCAGGCCACTTACGACCTGGACCTGTTCGGCGCGGCGCGTTTCGCCAACGCGTCCCTGGCGGCGCAGGTTGAGCAGCAGGCGTTCCGGCTGGAATCGGCCCGGCGGTCGCTGGCCGGCAATATCGTCACCGGCGCCATCACGTCGGCCTCGCTGGCCGAACGCGTGGCGCTGACCGAAAAGCAGGTGGTGCTGCTGCGGCAAGTGGCGCGCGATACGCAGCGCCGCTACGAATTGGGCTCCGCTTCGCAAAACGATGCGCTGGACGCCGACCAGGACGCTGCCACGCTGGAAGCCTCGCTGCCCGGCCTGCGCGCGCAATGGCAGGCCACGCGCCACGCGCTGGCCGTGCTGTTGGGCCGCCGCCCGGACCAGGCGCCGGACGACCTGGCATTCAGCACGCTGGCCGTGCCGCCGCAGGTGCCGGTGGTGGTGCCGTCCGAGCTATTGGCATCGCGCCCCGACATCCTGGTGGCGGACGCCGTGGTGCAGGCCGCGTCGGCCGACGTGGGCGTGGCCACCGCACAGCTGTTCCCCAGCCTGTCGTTGTCCGCGTCGATGGGCAAGGGCGGCTTCAGCTGGCCGGCCGCGCTGTCCGGCGCGGGGTCGATCTGGGCGATTGGCGCGTCCTTGACGCAGCCCATTTTCCACGGCGGCGCCTTGCTGGCCGAGCGCCGCGCCGCTAAAGAACGCTACGAAGCGGCGGTGCTGCAATACAAGCAAACGGTACTGACGGCGTTCCAGGACGTGGCCGACACCCTGGCGCGTCTGGACGCGGACGGACAGGCACTGGCCTCGGCCGAGGCCTCGCGGCGCGCGGCCGAACAGTCTTACCGCAACACGGCCAGCCGCGTGCGCCTGGGTGCGCTGGCGCCCTATACCGAATACGCGGCCGAACAGCATTACGTGGCCGCGCGCCTGCGCGAACTGGAATACGCCAACGCCCGGCTGACGGAGACAGCGGCGCTGTTCCAGGCCATGGGGTCGCCCACCCGCGCGCCGGAGGTGGCTGCCGGCCAACTCTGAACTGCTTGCTGTTGAACGGACGACGCTGGCCCCCGCGATGGATTCGCGGGGGCTTTTTCATGCCGGTTCGCGCGAGCGTCCCTGCTGTGGCACTTGCTGTGGCACTCGCTGTGGCACCCGCCGTGGCACTCGCTGTGGCCCCCCTGTGGCACCCGCCGTGGCAAGCCCTTTGCCAACCGTCGCGCCGTGGGGATCTTCGCCCGCATTGGGTAAACCCTGAGCAATATTGGCGCCAAAATAAGCTAACATTTTTGCAGCTTGCTTCCCTGCCTTTTTCCCCTTCCACCTCCCCGACCCCACGGCGCGCGGCGCCGCCTCCCCGTCCATGACCCAGATTCCCCAATTTCCTTTCGTATCGGTTTCCGGCACTCCCGAGGCCCGCGGCCGTTCCTACGGCCAGCAAGCTGCCGCGCGCGTGCGCAAAAGCGCCGCCATGTACGGCCAGACGCTGGTCGACCTGGGCTACGACGCCATGGCGCGCACCGAGCTCATCGCCCATTTCGCGCGCGAGATCGAAGCCTTTGCGCCGCACTATCTGGAAGAGATGCGTGGCATCGCCGCGGGCGCCGACGTGCCGTTCGAAGACATCGTGATGGTCAACGCGCGCACGGAAGTGGTGGCCAAGGCGCGCGCCGAAAAGAAGAAAGCGGCCGAACTGGAACCCGGCGACGGCTGCACCGGCGCGCTGATCCTGCCCACGCGTTCGGCCAACGGCAACCTGATCCATGGGCAGAATTGGGACTGGCGCGCGGAATGCGCCGAAACTGCCATCGTGCTGCGCGTGCGCAGCGACAACGGCCCGGACATCCTGACGTTCGTCGAAGCCGGTGGCCTGGCCCGCAGCGGCTTGAACAGCGCGGGCGTTTCCATTACCGCCAACTATCTGGAGTCCGACCGCGACTTCCGCCAACTGGGCGTGCCGCTGTCGCTAATTCGTCGCAAGGTGCTGGAGCAGCAGCATTTCGCGCTGGCGATCAAGGCCGTGGCCACAACCGCCAAGTCCTGCTCGAACAACATCATGCTGGGCATGGCGGCTGGGTTTGGCGTGGACTACGAATGCACCACCGATGAAGCCTTCCCCATCTATCCGGGCAGCGACGACCTGATCGTGCACGCCAACCACTGGGTCAGCGAAGTGGCCTTGTCCAAGCTGCGCGACACCGGCCGCGCCAGCACGCCCGAAAGCGCGTACCGCGACTGGCGCGTACGCCGCCTGCTGAACGGGAAAACGGACTTGACGCGCGAGGACCTCAAGCGCGCGCTGTTCGATGATTTTGGCGCGCCCTATTCCGTGTGCCGCCCGCCGCGCCCCGGCAGCCACGACAATCTTTCCGCCACGGTCGCCATGGTGGTCATGGAGCCGGCCGTCGGCCTGATGGAAGTGGCGCCCCTGCCCGCGCTGAATCGCACGTTTACGCGCTATAGCCTGACCGCCGAACCCGAACTGCTGGCCGCCGCCTGATCCTTGGCGCGCCGGCGCAACCGAAGGAAGTTCCAATGAAAAACCCCAATTTTGGCGCCGCGGTTGCGCTGGCGCTTGCCGGGCTGTCCGGCGCCGCCGGCCCCGTCAGCGCGCAGCCCGCCCCGCCGCTGCGCATTTCGATGACCGCCGACATCCGTTCCACCGAACCCGGCGTCAACCGCGACAGCAACAGCGACGCGGTCGTCATGCATATTGTTGAAGGGCTGGTGGCCTATGGCGAAGATGCCGAGGTGCGTCCGCTGCTGGCCAAATCGGTGGACATCAGCCCCGACGGCAAGACCTACACATTTACCTTGCGCGATGGCGTGACGTTTCACAACGGCAAGCCGATGACATCGGCCGACGTGCTCTGGAGCTGGCAGCACTACAACGCCGCGAATTCCGGCTGGCGCTGCGCCAGCGAATTCGATGGGCGCGGCAGCGTCAAGGTCACCCGCGTCGAGGCGCCCGATGCGCGTACCGTTGTCTATCACCTGGACAAGCCCACCAGCCTGTTCCTGGCATCGCTGGCGCGCATCGACTGCGGCGGCACCGGCATACTTTCGCGAGATTCAGTGGGCGCGGACGGCGCCTGGATCAAACCCATCGGCACCGGCCCTTTCGAGCTGGCCGAATGGAAGCGCGGCGAATACATCCGCCTGACCAGGTTCGCCGGCTACGCCAACCTGGACGGCAAGCGCGACGGCTACACCGGGTCCAAGCGCCCCCTGGTGGACGAAGTGCGCTTCATGATCGTGCCCGACGACTCCACCGCCAAAGCCGCCCTGCAACGCGGCAACATCGACATCATTGAAGACGTCTCCAACAACGACGTGCCGGTGCTGCAAAACACCCCGAACGTGAAGGTGGCCTACGCCCCGGTGATGAGCATGACGGCGCTGTTGTTGCAGACCAAAGACCCGGTGCTGGCCAACCCCAAGTTACGCCTGGCGCTGGCCCATGCCATCGACTACAAACAGCTGGCGGCCGCCGTCACCGAAGGCCTGGCGCAGCCCAACAATTCCATCGTGCCGCTGGTGTCGCCTTACTACGATGCCGCGCAAAAGCAGGGGTGGGACTACGATCCGGCCCGGGCGGCCAAGCTGTTGCAAGAGGCCGGCTACAAGGGGCAGCCGCTGACGATCCTGACCACCAAGCGCTATCCGCAGTCGTATAACTCGGCCGTGATCGTGCAGGCGATGCTGCAAGCCGTGGGCGTCAATGCGCAGTTGTCCGTTGTTGAATGGGCCACGCAGCTGGACCGCTATAACGCGGGCACCTACCAGATGATGACGTTCCCGTATTCGGCGCGCCTGGACGCGGCATTGAACTACGAGATGGTGACGGGCGACAAGGCCAAGCAGCCGCGCAAAGTGTGGGACAACGCCGACGCCCTGAAGCTGGTGGAAGCCGCCTCGGTGGATTCCGACCGGGCCAAGCGACAGGCTTCATTTGATCAGCTGCACAAGCTGTTCCTGGCCGATGTGCCCAGCATCCCGCTCTACAACGGCCTGGACATCGGCGCGTTTCGCAGCAACATCAAGGGCTACCAGCCTTGGGCGGTGAAGAAGCCGCGCGCGTGGGAAGTCGAACGCGTCGGGCCGTAACGCTACGCACGGATGGGGCGGCGCAGCAAGGCCGTAGCGCCGCGCCGCCTGCCCGTTATCAGGGGCCTACGCCCTTAATGGGCGCCGGCCCCTGCCCCGCTTACTTGGCGCCGACCACCTTGGTCTCCCAGGCGCGCGGCTTGCCTTCCCATACCGAGAACCCCTCGACGCGCTTATTCGTTGCCCACGCGTCGGCGCCGTTATACAGCATCAGCATCGGCGTCTGTTCCAGCATCAACGCATGCAGCTGATCGAACATCGCCTGCCGCTTGCCCGGGTCGGACTCCAGGAAACTTTCGTCGATCAACTTCTGCGCCGCCGGGTCATCCCAGACCTTGCGCGGCTGCTTGGTCTTGTCGCCCGAGAACTGCTCGAAGCTTAACGAGGGGTCCAACCGCGACGAAAACGAGAACGAGCTGATCTGGTATTTGCCGGTGTTGTAGCGGTCCAGCTGCGTTGCCCATTCCAGCACTTCGATCTTGGCGTTGATACCCACCGACTGCATCATCGCCTGCGCGATCACCGCCACCTGGTAGCTGGGCACGTGGGCGCGCTTGTTGGCATAGATCACCACCGGCTCGCCCTTGTAGCCCGCTTCTTTCAGCAGCTGCTGCGCCCGCGCCGGGTCGTACTTGTAGCCCTTCTTCTCGGCGTCCTTGTAGTAGGCCGAGCCCGCGTAGACCGCGGAATTGTTCAATTGGCCCAGCCCTTCCGACGCGGCCGCCACCACCTGCGGAATGTCCAGCGAAGCGGCAATCGCCTGCCGCATCTTCACGTTCTTGAGCACCGGGTCCTGCGTCTGGAACAACAACACGTGCTTGACGGCGTCATGCGGGCTGAACACGGTCAGCGTCTTCACGCTTTTCAGTTCGCCGACGTCGGTGTTGGTGATCTGGCTGGCGTCAATGGCGCCGGACATCAGCCCGGCCTTGGACGTGGACGGGTCCGGCACCACCAGGAACTTCACCTCGTCCACCAGCGGGCGCTTTGATCCCACGTACCCATCCGGCTTCTCGCCCGAGGGCGACACGTAGTCCTTGAACGCGCTCAGCAGCGTGTATTCGCCGCGCTTCCATTCCTTGAACATGTACGGGCCGGTGCCGATCGGCTTGACCCACGTGCCGTCCGCCGCCACCGAGTCCCTGGAAATAATGGCGGTCATGCCGCAGTCCGTGCGCGCCAGGGAATCCAGGAACACCGCCGACTTGCGGTCCACCTTCATCACCACGGTCTTCGCATCCGGCGCGGTTACGTCGGTGACCTTCAGGCCATTGCGGCCGTCGAAGTCGCTGCGGCAGCGCCAGTCCGTCTTGGCATCCATGTAGCGCTGCCAGCTCCACAGCACATCCGCCGAGGTCAGCGGGGCGCCGTTATGGAATTTGACGCCGTCGCGCAATGTGAACGTATAGGTCAGCCCGTCCGGCGACAAATCGACCGATTTGGCCAGCAAGGGGCCAACGGTGCCGTCTTCGCGGTAGCCGACCAGCCCTTCAACAATATTGAGCACCACGCCGTCGGTCGTGTTGTCGCGGTTGACACCCGGATTGGTCGAGCGGATGTCGGCCGGTTGCGCGATGGTCAACACGGCGGCGTGGACCGGAACGGCGGTGGCGCCAAGCGCCAGGGACAGCGCGAGCGCTCTGGGTACGAAATGGTGGTGCATGCAGAAGACTCCCCGGCGTGCGGCGCAGATGTCACGCGTATTTTTGGCGCCAAAATAATCTGCTAATTATGGCGGCTCTGGCTTGTGCCGCCATACGGGGTATCCCTGAAGCAAAGCCACGGGCAAAAAAAATGGCGGCCCCTTCGCATAAAGGGCCGCCGCGATTCACGCCGCCGCAAGCAAATAGTTCAGCAGACAGCGATCAAGAAATATCCTGCCCGACGTGTTGCGAGATGATTTTCTGCAACCGCTTCACATCGCGCGCTTCCAGCGCATCCACCATGTCGAAGTGTTCACGCGCCGAGATTTCGATGCGCGATCGCGTCACCCATTCCTTGGCCGGCGCAGCGGGGCCACGCGCCCGCGTGTCCTGGATCAACGCGGCCAGTTCGCGATTGCGGCACATGTCGTACATGGCCGCGTGAAATGCCAGGTTGACCTCGTACTGTTCCAACAAGGTGCCGTCTTGCAGCAGCTTGGCGAAACGTTCGGCCAGCGCGCGCAGCGCGCGCACCTTGGCGGCGGTGACGTTCGGCATCAAGTCCGCAGCCGCGCCGCTTTCCAGCAGTATGCGGATATCGCGGATCTGGTGATGCACGTCCGGGTCCATCGCGTAGACGTGATAGCCCCGATTCGGGATGTGCGCAATCAGCCGCTTGGCAGCCAATTGGTCCAGCGCCCGCCGTACGTCCAAACGCTTGGCGTCATAGCGCTCTTGCAGGTCGATCTGTTTCAACCAGGCGCCAGGACCATACACGCCCGACTGAATATCATGGGCAATACGGTCGACCAGGCCGGGTTGCGTCGCTGCCGTTTTCGGCATGGACCACTCCCGTCTATCAATTCCAAAGCGCGTATTTTAGGCGTAAGTCCTTGCAGGGAAAGCGGGGAGTTCCCCGCGCGCCATCAGGCGATGGCGCGCATGGGTTCCTGCCCGTCCAGACGCCACCGCAGCCGCACGCCGCCGCTTTCGGTTGATTCCAGGGCGGGAATGGCTTGCAACAGGCTGCGCGTGTAGTCCTCTTGCGGGCGGTCGAAGACCGCGTCGCGCGAGCCTTGCTCCACAATCGCCCCGTTGCGCATGACCACCACGCGATCCGCCACCTGTTCCACCACGCCCAGGTCGTGGCTGATGAACAGACACGAAAACCCGTGGCGTTCCTGCAAATCGGCAAACAGGTCCAGCACCTGCGCACGCACCGTCACGTCCAGCGCCGACACGGGTTCATCGGCAATCACGAACGCCGGCCGGCGCACGATAGCGCGGGCAATGGCCACGCGCTGGCGCTGGCCGCCCGACATTTCGTGCGGAAAGCGCTTGGCGTATTCCGACCCCAGGCCCACTTCGGCCAGCACCTCGTCCACGCGGCGGCGCTTGTCCGCCGCCGACAGGTCGCCCACCATGCGCAGGCCCTCGCCCACCAGCTGGCCGATGGTCATGCGCGGGTCCAGCGACGAATACGGGTCCTGGAACACCATCTGGCAGTTCAGGCGATAGTCGCGCCATGCCGCCGAGCGGCGATCCACCGGCTGGTTGCGAAACAGGATCTGGCCGGACGTAGGCGCAAGCAGCCCGGCAATGGCGCGGCCCAAGGTGGTCTTGCCCGAGCCCGATCCGCCCACCACGGCCACCACTTCGCGCGGCTTGACGTGCAGGTCGATGCCGTCCAGCGCGCGCTTGGCGCCGGTGCGCGAGAACAGGCGCTGATGGCCCGCGTAGTCCACCACCAGGTTCCTGACTTCAACAATGGGCGTTTCCTGCGTCAGCTTGCGGGCCGGCAGGCGGCGCGGCATGGCGTCCAGCAACTTGCGCGTGTAGGGGTGCCGCGGGCGTTCCAGGATGCTCGCGGTCGTGCCGGCTTCCAGCACTTTGCCGTGCTGCATGACAACCATGCGTTCGGTGTAGCGCGCCACCATCGGCAGGTCGTGGCTGATCATCAGCACCGCCGTGTTGTGTTCGCGGGTCAGGTCCACCATCAGTTCCAGCACGTCGCGCTGCACCACGGCGTCCAGCGCGGTGGTGGGCTCGTCGGCAATCAGCAGCGCCGGCTCCAGCAACATTACCGAGGCCAGCATCATGCGCTGGCGCATGCCGCCGGAAAACTCGTGCGGCCAAGCGTCCATCGCCCCTTTGGGGTCGCTGATGCCCACGCGGCGCAGCATTTCAAGAATGCGCTCGCGGCGTTGCGCGGGCGACATCGCGCGGCGATGCAGTTTCAAGCCTTCGTCCAGTTGCCGGCCGATGGGCATGGACGGGTTCAGCGACGTCATGGGTTCCTGGAACACCATGCCGATGCGGGCGCCGCGCAGCTTGCGCAGCACTGCCGCGTCGACCTGGGTGACGTCCACGCCTTCGAACAGGATGGCGCCGCCCGCTACCACCAGCGGCGCGGGCGTCAGGCCCATGATGGCGCGCGCGGCTTGCGTCTTGCCGCTGCCCGACTCGCCCACGATGCCGACCATTTCGCCGGGCGCGACGTCAAACGACACCCCGCTGACGATCTCGCGGCCGCCCTGCCCGACCGTCAGCGTCAGGTTCGATACGGATACCAGTGCGCTCATTGCACGCCCCTCATGCGGGGGTCGAGACGGTCTCGCACCGCGTCGCCCAACAGGTTGATGCCCAGCAGCGCCAGCGCGATGGCCAGGCCGGGAAGAATGGACAGATAGGACGCCTGCGCCATGAACGGGCGCGCGGCGGCCAGCATATTGCCCCAGGTGGGCGCGGGCGGCGGCACCCCCAGGCCCAGGAAGGACAGCGCGCTTTCGGCCAGGATCACCCAGCCGAACATCGACGTGGCCAGCACCGTCAGGGGCGCCACGCAGTTGGGCAGCACGTGTCGGAACATCGTATAGAGCTCGGAATTGCCCAGCACGCGGGACGATTCGATGAACTCTTTTTCACGCAGCGACAACACCGTGCCGCGCACGATGCGCGTTACCGACGGCGTGTACGCCAGGCCCAGCGCCAGGATGATGCCGTACTTGTTCGCGCCCACCACGGCCAGCAGCCCCAGCGCCAGCAACAGGCCGGGAAAGGCCAGCAGCGCATTGTTGAAGGCCATGATGATGCGGTCGGTCCAGCCGCGCACAAAGCCGGTCAACGTGCCGATGGCGGTGCCCACGACGATGGCGAAGGTCACCGTCAACAGGCTGATCCACACACTGCTTGATGCGCCGGCCAACAAGCGTGAGAGCTCGTCGCGGCCGAACTCGTCGGTGCCCAGCAGGAAGTCGCCGCCGGGCGGCTTCAGGCGCGAGAGGAAGTTGATCTTCAGCGGGTCATGCGGCGTCCAGAAAGTGCCCATCAGCGCCGCGACGATCATCGCCCCGACGATCAGGCCACCCAGGAGCGCGTTGGCGGGAATTCGCCTTTTCGGAATTCGCGTTTTCATTCGGCGGTTACTCTCGGGTCGAAGAGGGGATAGCACAGGTCGATCAGCAGGTTCACCACCACGTAGACCACGCCCACGAACAACAAACAGCCCTGGATGACGGGGTAGTCGCGCGCAAAGATGGAGTCGACCAGCAGACGCCCCAGCCCGGGGATGGTGAATACCGTTTCCACCACGGCGATGCCGCCCAGCAGATTGCCCAGCACCAGGCCGATCAGCGTCCAGGTCGGGCCGAACGCGTTGCGAAACGCGTGGCGCATCAGCACGGCGGATTCGGACAGCCCCTTGGCGCGCGCGTGGGTGATGTAGTCCAGCCGCAGCACTTCCAGCGTGCTGGCGCGCGCCATGCGCATCAGCACACCGATCTCGTGCAAAAACAAGGTCAGGATCGGCATGGCCAGGTACAGCAGGCCGGCCTTCCAGTCTTCCCCGATCGACACATAGCCCACCACGGGCAGCCACTGCAATTTCAGGCCGAAGAAGATCAACAGCAGCAGGCCGAGCCAGAACGTCGGGATCGACACCAGCAGCGTGGCCGAGCCCACCAGGAACAGGTCGGGCCATTTGTTCTGCTTCCAGGCGGCGATCATGCCGGCCGGCACCGCGACCAGTGCGGCGAATACCACGGCCACCAGCACCACGCGGCCGCTGATCAGGAAGCGGTCCCACACCAGCGCCAGCACGGGCTGGCCGGTGTTGATGGACGCCCCCAGGTCACCGTGCAGCATGTTGCCGAACCAGATGCCGAACTGGGTCAGCCAGGTCTGGTCCAGGCCCAGCCGCGCCCGCAGGTCCGCCAGCGCGGCCGGCGTTGCCAGGTCGCCCAGCAGTAGTTGGGCGGGGTCGCCCGGGATCAGCCGGATCATCGCGAACACCGCCACCGCCACGATCAGCAGGGTCGGCACAGCCATGACAATTCGGGATAGCGCGAAACGCAGCATGGCCCTCTCCTATTCCTGGACGCGACGGCGCGGGCAGCCAAGGCGCCCGGCTTGCGCGATTTCAGTTTTCTGCATTGCGCCGCTTGCGCAGCGCGCGCGCCAGAAAATCCTGCACGTGGCCGACACACTTCAGGCCGTCGTGCGGCACGTTGTCCACCAGGTCCAACACGGCTTTCACACCGGCCGATTCGAATGAGCGGCGCAGCGATTCCAGCCGTTCGGGGCGCGTCTTGCCGGCGTCATTGGCGCCGGCCATGAAGAACTTGCCCCCTTCGCGGTGCGTGATTTCCCACGTTTCCAGGTCCGCCTTGCCGACAATCATGTGCACCGCCACCTGCTTGAGCGCTTCGATGTCCACACCCTTGCCAAAGCGCGTCTCGGCATCGCGCACGCCCACCCACCAGTCCTGGCTGGGGTCCAGCAGCGTCACCGAGCCCGGTGCGCCAATCGACACGGCCCACAGGCGTTCGGGATGCAGGTAGGCAAAGCGGTTCACGAATTGGCCGCCGCCGGAATAGCCGAACAGGCCGAACTTGTCGAAGCGCATGCCGAACTTCTCGCCCACTTCGGCCACCATGTCCAACAGGATCTGGTCGTAGCGGATGTCGCCTTCACGCAGTTGCTTGAAGCCGTCGCGGTTACCGTCGCCCAGCGGTCCCACCGGAAATAACGGGCACAGCACGATGCAGTCGTTCCAGCGCGCGAACTCCGAGAAGGCGTCGCGGTATTCCACAAAGGCGCGGCCCGTGCCGTGCATGATGACGACGAGTTCCATGGGGTGCTTGGCCGTGTCGATATGCGGCGGCACGTACATGCAATAGGAAAAACGCGGGTCGGTGCGCGCGGCGAACACCGTGCTGTGGCCCAGGTCGTAGATGGCCCGAGCCATGGCGGCGTCGGGAGTCAGAGCGATAGCTGCGTTGGACTGCATGATTTCCTCATCTCCATGGCCGCTATACGCGGGCGCATGGTGGCTGCCAGATCGAAATAATGATCACATAAATTGGCGCCAATTTTAGGAGGATGCGGTTCAAGGCAACAAGGCAGGGGATTCCCTAGGCTTGGGAGATGGCGCGCGGGTTTGCAATCCCGGCGATCGCGCGGGTGGCGACTGGCGACTGGCGACTGGCGACTGGCGACTGGCGGCTGGCGGCTGGCGCGTGGCACGCGGCGGCAGCGCGGGCGCCACGCGCCCGGCACGCTGCCTTCGCCGCGTCAGGTCAGTGCTTTTTGAAGATCCGCTTGACGGCGGTGACCACGCCCAGCACCACGGCGCCGGCCACCACGCCAAACAGTGCGTTCAGCACGGTGGACGTCAGCGCCTGCACCATGGCGCCCCCGCCGACAGCGGCCGCGGCGTGTTCGACGGCCGCGTGCACGGGGGGAATGCCGTGCGTGAGAATGGCGCCGCCCACCATGAACATGGCCGCGGTGCCTACCACCGACAAGGTCTTCATCAGATACGGCGCCGCGCCGACGATGCCGCGCCCCAGCCATGCCACGGCTTGCGCGCGCTTTTGGCTCAGGTGCAGGCCCAGGTCGTCCAGCTTGACGATGCCGGCCACCAGGCCATAGACGCCTATCGTCATGGCGATGGCAATGATCGACAACACGGCCACCTGGCGCGTGAAGTCGGCGCCGGCCACCGCGCCCAGGCTGATCACGATGATTTCCGCCGACAGGATGAAGTCGGTTCGCACCGCGCCCTTGATCTTGCTGCGTTCGAACGCCACCATATCCACCGACTCGTCCTGCAAGGCCTGGGCACGCGCGGCGTGGCTGCCTTCGTCGGACTCGTCATGCGGCAGAAACTTGTGCGCCAGTTTTTCAACGCCCTCAAAGCAGAGAAATGCGCCACCCAGCATCAGCAGCGGCGTGACCAACCACGGCACGAACGCGCTGATCAGCAGCGCCGACGGCACCAGGATCAGCTTGTTGATGAACGATCCCTTGGCCACTGCCCACACCACAGGCAGTTCCCGGTTGACCGGCACGCCGGTTACTTGCTGAGCGTTCAGCGCCAGGTCGTCGCCCAGCACGCCGGCGGTTTTCTTGGCCGCCACCTTGGTCATCACCGACACGTCATCCAGAATGGTGGCGATGTCATCGAACAATGCGAAGAAACTGCTACCGGCCATCAAGCATCCCCTGTGCTTTTTAGGTGTTCAGAGTTTACAGGCGGCCGTACAAATGAAAAGGCCGCCCATTGGGGCGGCCGGTCGGCAAGCGGGCAGCGTCGCACTGCGGGGAATCAAGATGGCCGGGCATGGGCGTCAACGACAAGCCGTCCGTGGTTGATCGCCGCATCCACCGCCATGCCGGGGCTGGATACAAACCCGCCCGATTCAAACAGCGGTACGGCGTGATGTTCGTTGAGCTGGTCGCGGTCAGCGGCCAATTCCACTGCCACGGTAGCCGTAAATGCCGGGCTGCCGGTGCCGCCAACGACGATCCGCGACACGTTCGCGGTAAGCCGATAGCCCTTGTAAACCATATTATTGTGAAACATATAACCCCCTAATTGGAAAAAAGGCCCAATGGGCCTTTATTCACAGAGCGCGGATTTGAGTGGCGTGGGGGCCTTTGGCGCCCTGTGCGGTCACGTAGCTGACGCGCTGGTTTTCAACCAGCACTTTGTGTCCGTCGCTCACGATTTCCGAGAAGTGTGCAAATAAATCCTTGCCGCCGTTCTCGGGCATGATGAAGCCAAATCCTTTTGCGTCGTTAAACCACTTCACGATTCCGGTTTCCATAATCTCATTCCTTTAAATGCGGGCACTGCCCGCGAAGATGAGCCTATCAAGGAAAGGACAGCGAACAATGTAGCGCCACGTGGGCAGCAAGACCGGACGAAAATCACGATGCTCGAAAAGCTTCAATCCCACTATGGGTGCAGCGGTCGGCAAAGTCAATTAGCGTTTCCAATTACTGGATTCATCCCGCGCGCGTTGAATAATGCTCGATTAACGACAAAATGATGCCAACGGTTAGCCGCGTATTAAGCGGCTTTTTCCCCCATGGGCACAGCGGCAAATACGCGTGAACGATAAAGCGCGTATGCTCGCGCCATGGTGCTTTGAACGTGCGTTGCCTCGCCGTATCGCCATACAGGAGTATGGCCTTGCGTCATCATTGCCCGCGCACCGCGCACATTTGCTCGCCTGCGGAATTTTCCGCGTGCAAAATCGCCACCGGCTCAGCTCGCACAATTGTGCGAATCGTGAATCCCGCGTGAGCGCCATCAAAAAGTCGATCGCCCGATTCGCCAACGCCTTCGTCAAGCTGCTTCCGTCCGCGCCGCCGCCCCGGGGCAACCCTCCGCAGCGCGACGGCCAGCGCAATGTGGCTCGCGACCATGCCGCGGTGTCCTCGCCGTGGCGCATCTACCGGATCTATGCACGCCCCGGGCATCTGCTGATGCGCAACGAACAAGGCCGCATTCTTGATCTGGGCGTCATGAAGGGCGAAGAGCCCAACCTGACTTACCGCCTGTTCGCGCGCGACCTGCAAGGCAAGGGTTTCGCCACGCGCACGCTGCTGCTGGACGACATCGCGCGCCGCATCGAAGCCGGCGAAGTCAGCACGGAACTCTTGGACCTGTCCGACTGGGACCAGCCACCGGGCGCCGACCTGGACCGAGGCACCCACACCGACGTGTCGATGAAGTTGGGCCGCTAGGCCGCCAGGCCGGCACGCGCCCTGCCCGGCGCGCCCGCTTATTTCTTCAGCTGCGCTTCCACGCACATATTGATGACGCCGTTGACCAGCTTTTCGATGCGGTCACGCTCGGGACCTTTTTCGTCCGTGACCAGCATGCGGTCATACGCGGTGTAGTCCTTGATCGGCACCGACTTCTGCAAACCGTCCAGCACGCAGCTGCAATACGTTGCCGAACGCGCGTCCACATCCGGCAGCGCCCCGGCGCTTTTCTTGAAGCCTTCCACGCACGAGCTATACGTCACAAGGCGTATGCCTTCGGGGTACTCGTTCTTCTTGCCGCAACCGGCAAGCCCCGCCAATACCACAACCCCCGCCACTGCCCACCCCATACGCCGCATGAACCGCCCCTGTTGAACTATTGAACGGCGTGCATTTTGGCATAGGGCTGTCATTACACCAGGACCTGTTTGTCCCTGTTGGCGACCTTTTCAACTTTCCGATGTGTATGGTACGCATCATGGACAGCCGCGAAACCATCAGACAGCTCCGCCTGGCGGGTTGGGTCTACCGCAACGCGAGAGGCTTGCAACACATTTATGTCCACCCGCCAAAGCCCGGACATATCAGCGTGCCCCATCCGAAAAAGGATTTGGGAATCGGCTTGGTCGCCAAGCTGCTGACGCAGGCAGGACTGAAGTAGACCGCTCGCGGCGCTACGGCTGGCGCCTTTGGTTTCTTCAAGGTTTACCAAGGAAACTCATGAAATACCCCATCGCCATAGAGCCCGGCAGCGACACGCAAGCGTGGGGCGTGGTCGTACCGGATCTGCCTGGCTGCTATTCCGCATCCGACACGGGCATTGACGATGCCATCGAAAATGCCAAAGAAGCGATAGCGCTCTGGATCGAAACAGCGCTGGACACTGGCGCCGCCGTGCCACCGCCAGGAAGCATCGCGGCTCATCAAGCCAATCCGGAATTCACCGGGTGGGTCTGGGCCATAGTCGACATCGACCCCGCCGTGATGGACGACACGATCGAACGCGTCAATATCACGCTGCCGCGCCGCATCCTGGCCAGAATCGATGCGAAGGCGCGCGCCGCCGGCGAAAGCCGATCGGGCTACATCGCGCAGCTGGCCTTGACGCACTAAGCCCGGTCACGCCCGGGCCAGACTTGCAAGCTGGCCCGACCGGGGCTGTCCGGCGCGCGGGCCAACGTCAACTCAACTCATATAAACGCCGCCGTTGATGGCGTAGTTGGCGCCCGTTACGAAGGCGGCCTCGTCCGAGGCCAGCCAGGCGCACAGGCCCGCCAGGTCCTGCGCGGTGCCAAGCCGGCCGACGGGCACGCTTTCGATGATGCGGTCCAGTAGCGCCGGGGGAAATGCCTTGACGGTGTCGTCGGCGATGAAGCCGGGCGACACCAGGTTTACCGTCACGCCGCGCGCCGCCACTTCCTGGGCCAGCGATCGCGTGAAGCCGATCACCGCGCCTTTGGCGGTGGCAGTGTTGATTTGCCCGATCTGGCCTTTTTCCGCGGCGACCGAGCCGATGTTGATGACGCGCCCCCAGCCCCGGTCCGCCATGCTGTCGACCACCTGCTTGGTGCTGTTGAACAGCGTGTCCAGGTTGCTGCGCAAAACGGCTGCCCAGTCGGCATAGCTCATCTGGCGAAAGCGCATGTCCAGCATCGAGCCGGCGTTGTTGACCAGCACGTCGATCTCGCCGACCTCACGCCGCACCTTGGCAAACGCCGTTTCGGTGGATGCCCAGTCCGTGGCGTCGCCCACGGACGCCACGAAGTCATACCCCAGGGACTTCTGCTCTTTCAACCAGCTATCGCGGCGTGATGAACGCGGTCCGCAGCCGGCCACCACGCGGTGTCCGGCGCGATGCAGCGCCTGGCAGATCGCGGTGCCCGTGTGGCCCATTCCGCTGGTGACATAAGCGATACGCAAAGCCATGACCTTCCTTTATCAACGTGCGGCGTGCGCCGCGAATCAGCCGACCGATCCCATCAACGGGAACAGGCCGAACGCCAGGGCGGCAGCCAGCATCACCATGCAGACCAGGGTGGCCCACTTCAACGCATAGCGCTGGTGATCGCCGAATTCCACGCCCGCCAGGCCCACCAGCAGGTAGGTGGACGGCACCAGCGGGCTAAGCAAATGCACCGGCTGGCCAATGAGGGACGCGCGCGCCATTTCCACTGCCGAAATGCCATAGCCCTGCGCGGCTTCGCTCAGGATGGGCAGCACGCCGAAGTAGAAGGCATCGTTCGACATGAAAAACGTGAACGGCAGGCTGACCAGCGCGGTAATGCCCGCCAGATAGGGGCCCATCGCGTCCGGGATCACGGACAGCAGGCTGCGGGACATGGCTTCCACCATGCCCGTGCCGGACAGGATCCCCGTGAAGATCCCCGCCGCGAAAATCAGCGACACCACCGACAGCACATTGCCCGCGTGCTGCGCAACGCGGCGGCGCTGCTCGGCCAGGTTCGGATAGTTGATGATCAGCGCAATCGCAAACGCAATCATGAACAGCACCGGCAGCGGCAGGATGTTCATCACCAGGCTGACCATCAGCGCCAGCGTCAACCCGGCGTTCACCCACAGCAGCTTGGGGCGGCGCAGGTCGTGATCGACTTCGATCTCGGGCAGATTCTTGGGGCCGTCCTCGTCATAGCCGGCATGCAGCGAGGCGCCGTCCGGCAGCGACAGCACGCCCAGGCGGCGCCGTTCTTTCAGACCCAGGAAGAACGCCAGCATCAGCAGCGACACGATGGCCACGCCCATCACCGGCACCAGCGGAATGAAGATATCGCCCGCGTCCACGTGCAACGCGCTGGCGGCGCGCGCCGTCGGCCCGCCCCACGGCGTCAGGTTCATGATGCCGCTGGCCAGCATCGCCAGGCAGGTCATGGACAACGCGTTCATCTTCAGGCGGCGGTACAGGGGCAACATCGACGCCACCACGATCATGTAGGTGGTCGAGCCGTCGCCGTCCAGCGAAATCACCAGCGCCAGCACCGTGGTGCCCACCACGATTTTCAACGGGTCGCCCTTCACGGCGCGCAGGATGCGGCCGACGATGGGGTCGAACAGCCCCGCATCGATCATCACCCCGAAGTACAGGATGGCAAACATCAGCATCACGCCGGTGGGCGCGATCTTGCGGATACCGTCCAGCATCATCTTGTCGATGCCGGCGCCAAAGCCGCCCAGCAACGCAAAAATAATAGGGACGAGGATAAGGGCGACCAACGGCGACAGGCGCTTGGTCATGATCAGCGTCATGAACGTGATCACCATGCCGAAGCCAAGCAGGGTCAGAAGCATGAGGGGGTATCTCCGACTAGTCGTTGTTATGTTTGACGCTGCCTCCAGCAAGGGAAGCAGGAGCCGAAGACTAGGAATAAAAGCTGTCTGGAACCTGTCGTTTTTGGAAATCCGGCGCCCTGTTTCAACCCGACCCCCAACCCCCGCGAAGCCCGAAAATCGGTCGGCTCCGGGCAGCTACAATCGGCCGATGCGCATCCTGGTAATCGAAGACGACGAGGATCTGGCCGACGCCCTTGTCCGCCGGTTGCGCCGTCTTGGCCACGCCGTGGACCTGCAACGCGACGGGCTTAGCGCCGATGGCGTGCTGCAATACGAAACCTTCGATCTCGTCATCCTGGACATCGGCCTGCCGCGCATGTCGGGCTTTGACATCCTGCACCGGCTGCGCGACCGTGGCAGCAAGACGCCGGTATTGGCGTTGACCGCCCGCATCGACATCGAAGACCGGGTTCACGCCCTGGATACCGGCGCCGACGACTACCTGGCCAAGCCGTTTGATTTCCGCGAACTGGAAGCCCGCTGCCGTGCCCTGCTGCGCCGCCCCATTGCGCAGGCCACGGGTGTGCAGCGCTTTGGCGAGCTTGTCATCGACAGCGCCGCGCGCCACGTGTCGCTGGCCGGACAGCGCATCGACCTGCCCAAGCGCGAATACAGCCTGCTGGAGATCCTGTTGGCCGGAATGAACCGCGCCGTCAGCAAAACAGAAATCGCCAACAAGCTGTTCGCCTTCGATGACGATGCGGCGCCCAACGCCATTGAGGTCTACATCGCCCGCCTGCGCCGCAAGCTGGAAGGGTCGCCGCTACGCATCGAAACGCAGCGCGGCACGGGTTACCTGCTGACCTCGACAACGCCGCCGGACAGCCCCTCGCCCAGCTCGCAGCAGGACTGACCGTGCAGCCTGGCCGCATTTCAGTCCGCCGCCGCCTGCTCGCCATGCTGCTGGGCTTGTTTGCCGTCGGCCTGGCCGCACTGTATCTGCTGGTGCGCGGCTACGCCCAGCAAACCGCCGACACCACTTACGATCAACTGCTGCGCGCCTCGGTCCTGTCCATGGCCGACAGCCTGCAACTGGTGCAGGGCGAATGGCAGATGGACATGCCCTATGCCGCCCTGGCCTTGCTGGAGCAGGCCCCGCGCGACCGGGTGTTCTATCGCGTTGCGACCGGCGCCGGGTCCCTGGTTTCCGGTTATGCCGACCTGCCCGCCGCGCCCGAGCGTACCGAGGCGGCCGATACACCGCAGCTGTACACGTCCCGCTACCAGGGTGAGCCCGTGCGCGTCGCGTGGATGGAACGCAAGATCGCCGGCCCGCGCAACGCCGAGGCCGCCGTGATTCAGGTGGCGCAAACGCGCGAAGCGCGCAACGCATTGGCCGACAGCATCTTGTGGCAGGGCACGCTGGCGCTGATCGGGTTCACCGGTGCGGCGCTGGCGCTGGCCTATTGGGGGCTACGGCGTTCCTTGTCGCCCATCCAGCGCATCGAACGGGAACTGGCCGCGCGCAGCGCGTCCGACCTGCATCCCATCGCGGCGCCCGTGCCCGAAGAACTGGACACGCTGGTGCAATCGCTGGACAGCTTCATGGCGCGCCTGTCCGACAACCTGGACACGCTGCGCCTGTTCATCGCCGAAGCCGCACACCAGCTGCGCACGCCGCTTGCCGCGCTACACGCCCAAATGGAAGTGGCACTGGACGAAGAAGACCCAGGCGAGCAACGCCGCAGCCTGCTGGCGGTGCTGCGCAACGCCGAAAAGCTGTCGCGGCTGGTCAACCAGCTGCTTAGCGACGCCAGCGTCATCCACCGCAGCAACGTCAAGCAGTTCCAGCCCGTGGACCTGGCCGAGCTGCTGCGCCAAGCGACTTACGACACCGTGCCGCAAGCCGATCCCATTCCCGATGTGCGCCTGCACCTGCCTGCCGCCGGCGCAAGCCCGGCACCACGCGTCCCGGGCGACAGCCTGATGCTGCGCGAAGCCTTCAAGAACCTGATCGACAACGCGCTGCGCCACGGATCGGTTGGCAAGGGGGATGCCGGCGTAGCGCGGGGCGAGGAGGGGGACGGGAGCATCGACGTATCCAAAGACGGCCGCATCGACAGCCGCATCGAAGGCCACATCGACAGCCGCATAGAAAGCCGCATCGAAGACTCCGCCCACGACCACATCGACATCACGCTGGACCAACATGGCAGCGGCTGGCGCGTCACCGTTGCCGACCACGGGCCGGGCATCCCACCCGCCCTGGCCAACACCGCTTTCGAACGTTTCGCCCGCGGCCCCAACCCCCGCACGCCCGGCGCGGGGCTGGGCCTGTCCATCGTCAAACGCGTCGTCGACATCCATCAGGGCACGCTAAGCCTCAGCAACCGCGTGGGCGGCGGCCTGGAGGCGGTGATCGTCTTGCCGGCGGAGCGTCGCGATGCGTAACGCACGTGCCTGGCACTGGGCAAAAAGCCTGTTTAGCGCGGCCGCCCTGCTGCTGCTCTGCGGGGCTCATGCCGCCACGCAGGCCGCCGAAGTCAGCCGCGACGGCCTTACGCTGGGGCCGGCCGACAGCAGGCAGGTGCTGGTGCTGCACGCGTCAAACAGCGTGCAGGTCTTCAAGGGCGTGCTGGAAGACTTCAGCCAGATGAACCCTGGCATCCGGCTGGAATACACCGAGCTATCCACGCAGCAGCTTTACCAGGACACGGTGGATCGCGCCAAAGAAGACGCCTTGACCAAGCGTGGCCCCGATCTGATCATCAGCAGCGCGATGGATTTGCAGACCAAGCTTGTGAACGACGGCTACGCCCAAGCCCATGTCTCGCCGCACACCCGCGCCCTGCCCGCCTGGGCGAACTGGCGCGACGAGGTGTTCAGCATTGGCACCGATCCCATCGTCATGGTCTACAACACCGACAAGCTGGATGCCGCGCGCGCACCGCACACGCGCCGCGAGCTGCTGTCCCTGTTGCAAGCGCCCGACCGGCCGTTGGCGCAAAGCATATCGACGTACGACGTGCAAGGCAGCGGCATCGGCTATCTGGCCGCCACGCAGGACACGCGGCTGGACAGCATGGCGGGCGCACTGCTGGCCGCGTTCGGCCGCAACGGCGTCACTACGCATCAGTCCACCGAAGACGCGCTGGACAAGCTGGAGCGCGGCGAGGTCACGCTGGCGTACAACCTGTTGGAATCCTATACGCGCCACCGCATCGACCAGGGCGCCAGGCTTGCCATCATCTACCCGCAGGACTACACGCTGATGCTGTCGCGGTCGGCCATCATTCCCAAACAGGCGCCGCGCGGTGACCTGGGTGCGTTGCTGCTGGATTACCTGCTATCGCCGCGTGGGCAGGAGATGCTGGCCAAGCAATCCGGCATGCGGCCCGTCAACGCGTCGGTCATCGCCGAAGCGGGCGTGCGCCCCATGGCGCTGGGCGTCGGGCTGCTGGTGTACCTGGATGCGCTGAAAAAACGCCACTTCCTGGATCTCTGGCGCGCGGCCATCCTCGCGCCCACCGACGCGCGCTGAACGCCTGGTGATGGAACTGACCCGGTGCGCTTGCACCGTTGGCGCGGGCATGCCGTCGCCACGGCCACGCAGGCACATGGAATTTGCCCACTATCGCAAATTCGCGAGCATAATTTCCGTTGGGGCCAACGGCATCCGCCTGCTTTCTCCAACGCCGTCCCCGCACTGATCCGGTTTCCGCCAGCGCATCGCCGCTGCGCGATGGCAAGGCAGCACCGTACCGGCTCCCGTAGCCGCGCCCGTTTTCGCACCTTTAGCCGCACCCGTAGCCGCGCCGCGCAGCCGCCCCCTGGTGGTACGCAGCAACGCCTTTGCGATTCAGCCCCGTTGGAGACACCATGGTCGAGCATCAGCTAGCCTTCACGCGCGCGATGGACGCCGTACAACACCTGGCCGATCCCAATCCCCCCTGGCAAGACATTCTGCGCACCGCGCGCGATCTGGTAGGCGCGGACAGCGGCACATTGATCGTCTTTGACGCGCGCAACCATCTTTCAAACCTGTCCGCGATCGGTTTCTCGGACGCCTGCTTTGCCGACTACCAGGGGCACTACTACCGTCACGACGTGCTGGAGCGCGATTCGCGTCACGCCCCGGCCGGTACCTGGCTGGACACCGCGCGCATGTATAGCCGTTCGCAGCTACAACGCACCGAGTTTTACGCCGACTTCATGCTCAAGCACCGCATGGCGCAAATCCTGTCGCTGATCGTCGAATCCAACGCCGTGCTGCACGCATCGATCGGGTTCCAGCGTTCCACGGTTGACCCCAAGGCCAGCGAACGCTTGCAGTCCGGCAATTTCGGCCAATATTTCCGCACCCTGCAAAGCCAGTTGGGTCAACGGGAAAAAGCGTTGTCCATTGGTTGGAAGTCAGTGGAAAGCGCGTTCTCGGAAGTCAACGAGGCGGTGCTGCTCATCAACCAGGACGGCATGGTGAACAAGATGTCGGCGCTTGCCCGGCAACTGCTGGACGAGGCGCGCGGCTGGCGGGTCCAGGGCGGCAAGCTGCGCCACGCCGATTCCAAATGCCAGCGTCTGTTCGACGCCCACTGCGCCGCGGCGTTTCGCGATGGCCATTCCCGCTCGCTGGCCACCACCACGGGCTGGGGCGAATTTCATTGGATGGACATCAGCGTCGCGCCCGAGTCATTGAGCCTGATCGGCGGCCGCCTGCTGCTGGCCCGCCTGCGCCGCAAAAGCGCGTTCGCCATGCCGGACGTCGACAAGCTGGAATCCGTGTTCGGCATCACCCACGCCGAAGCCGCCGTGCTGGCGGGCCTGGCCGCCGGCCACAGCGTCGAAGAAATCGCCACGCTGCGTCAGTCCTCGGTGCTGACGGTGCGCAAGCAGGTCGCGTCCCTGCTCAACAAGATGGAATGCAGCCGGCAGGCGGAACTCGTCAGGCTGGCTTCACTGCTGTAACGCGCCCCGCCCGCCCGGTAGCCGTCCGGTCGGCCCGAGCAGGCGTAATCAATCTTGGGTATGCGGTGGGCACCCATGCGGCCCTACGATGAGTCCGAAGCCATGAGAGGGAGGGGTCGCTCTCGTTATTAAGGATTCATCATGAAGACGATTCATTTGTTAAGCGCCCTTGCCCCCACCGCCTTGATCGTGGCCACGCTGCTATCCGGCCCCGCCCACGCCCAGCAGGCAGTTGCGCCCACCACCGCCACGCCGGGACCCAATATCGCCCTGACCCGCGACGACGTCATGCGGGACCTGGCCGCGTGGCGCGAATCCGGCGTCGAAAGAAACTGGAATAGCGACAACACGCCGGACATCAACAGCCCGGAATACATCGCCAGCTACAGGAAGTACGTGGACATGGTGCACCCGAGCCATGCCGTGCCGCCCATGCAGTCGCAGAGTACGGGCAAGTGGTAGGGCTCTTGACGGCTCTTGACGGCACGGCCGCCGGTCGCCAGTCGCACGACGCCGGCCCGGTGCCGTCGGCGCGCCGCCATCGATAGTTGAGCAATTTCAGAATCATCAGATGTACCCGGAGATTTTCGTTCGATAGGATCCGAGCCTTATCGGATTCCATCCCCCGGAGAACGCGATGATTCAGCATGGCCCGGTACCTGTCTTCCCAACGGACGGACCTGAGGTTAGTCCTTTGCACGCCCCCCCTGCCCTGCAGCCCATGCCTGTAGAGTTTCAGGGTACGGCTAGAGAGTTCTTTGGCATCTGGATCGTCAACCTCTTGTTAACGGTTGTCACCCTGGGCATCTGGTCTGCCTGGGCAAAAGTCCGCACCAAACGGTGGTTCCTCGGCAATACAAGCATCGACGGCCATGCTTTCGACTACCACGCCAGCCCATTGCAAATATTGCAAGGGCGCATCATTGCGTTCATCGTAATCGGCGTCATGAGCGCAATCAGCTACTTCGCCCCAAGTCTCTTCCCGGTACTTTGGCTGATCTGGATGATGGCAATGCCCGCCGCCATCAATGCCGGCCTGCGCTTTAACGCGCACATGACCTCATGGCGCAACGTCAGATTTGAATTCCAGGGCAGCTACGGCCGCGCGCTAGTGCTGTTCATGTTGATGCCCATCCTCGTCATGCTGTCTTTGGGGCTGCTGGCGCCGTTCTATTCGAAGATGCTGGGCAAGTATCTTTTTGAAGGCTATCGCTTTGGTGGCGCGCGGTTCACCACGCAACCCAAGGTATCCACGATGTACGGCGGCCTGATCCGTAGCGCGGTGCTGTTCTTCGTCGCCCTGATGCCTGGGCTGCTGGCAATCGTTCTTTGGGGGCCTGAGGGCCTTCCACTGGCTGCGATGGACATTTATGTTGCGCTGTTTATTACGTCGGTCCATTACGGCGTTTACGTGCGCAACGAGTTGCTTACGCAAACCACCATCGATGGCGGACACCGGCTACAGAGTCAGGTAGACCCGGCCGTCTATACCTGGATCGTCGCTTCCGGACTCGTCGCCACCGCCGCGTCGCTGACGCTGGCCTATCCCTGGGCGCGCGTGCGCCAACATCGTTATCTGATGAAATGCACCACCCTGCATGCCGCATCCGGCCTTGAAAATTTCGTTTCCGAGCAACGTGCTTCGCCAGACAGTTTCGGCGGAGAACTCAGCGAATTTGAAGGCTTCGGCAGCGTTGCATCGCTCTAAGCCATTCCGTTTGCATGGGCGGCTTTTTGCGGCAGGCGCATCCGCCTGCCGCATGGCTACGTTATCGGTACCCGAGCATGGGCCGGTCTGCCTGGACGACGGCGAAACGCGCCGTGATCTGCCCAAGAGTGCGCTAAGTTGGTCAAGCCGAATCGGCTCGACGTCGCGTCGCGCCACGCTACCCGACGGGTCCGTCTTCGAAACCAGCGACAACGATCAGGTCGACCGTCTGGTGCGCAGCCGTGGCGGTGCTTTTGTCATTCCGCTGTCCCGACTGGAACGCTTGCGCCCTGCACTGCTATCGCTCGTCGTGGTTGCCACGTTTGCTTTCTTCATCAGCCTGCGCTGGACGCTGCCGTGGCTTGGCGACACCGCCGCCGCGTTTCTGCCTCAGGCGGTCGAAGCGCATATCGGCGTGAACACCCTGAAAACCTTGGACCGCATAGCCTTCCACCCTTCTGAACTGCCGGCCCCGACACGGCAGGCAGTTCTTGCCGTGTTCGACAAGTTGAAGACGCATGCCAACGCGCCGGAAAACCTTAGCTTGGCGTTTCGACGCGGCGGTTCGCTGGTGGGCGCCAACGCCCTCGCCCTGCCGGGCGGCCATGTGATTATCACGGACGAACTCGTCGCGCTCGCGGAGTCGCCCGAGGCGCTGGCGGGCGTCTTGGCCCACGAGATCGGCCACGTCGAACATCGGCATGGCGTCCGGCAATTAGGTCGCGTCATGGGCCTATCAGCCGTCGTCCTGTTAATGACGGGCGACGCCAGCAGCATGGCGAACGATGTCGGCGTGTTCGGCGCGGGCTTGCTTGAACTTTCGTTCTCGCGCGGCTTCGAACGGGAAGCTGACACGCGCGGCGTCGTGCTGATGCGGCAGGCCGGCAAAGACCCGGAATCATTGGCCGTTCTTCTGGAACGCCTGCAGGGTCTTACCGAGGCTGGCGACATGATTCCCGCATGGCTTTCATCGCACCCGTCAACCCCAGAGCGTGTCCGACGCATCCGGCAGCAGGCCGCGGAGCAAAACGTCGACCCAAGGCCGCGATGACGCTCAAGCCAGGTAAGACGCGACTTCTTCCGTCGTCAAATACCGCTTGAACGTCATCGACGGCGCTTGCGCGTCGTGAATGGCGCCGTTGAAGCCGGACCAGTTTCGCTTTGTGCCTTCGTCCGTTTCCAGTGCGATCAGCACGGGCCTGCCGTGCCGGGCCATGTTGTGACGCAAGGCCGCTTCGCCCCAGGCCCACAGCATGGGCTGAGTCAGTTCGCCGTTGGTGTAGGCGCCGGCTTGCAGCCATTGAAAATCCGCCGAGTCCCGGTCCATGTCTGGCTGACGAGCAGGAATGTCGCGTTTGACTTGCAGGGCTTGTGCATGCTCGCCAATCAGGATTTGCAGCAAGGTGAACGCGTGAAAGCTATTGTTGACGCCATGCGCTCGCGCCACGAATCCGGTTTTTGACGTGGGCAAGACCACCACAAGCTCGTCGACATAACTGATTTGCGACGCCAGCCACAAAAAGTGCAGCTCTTCAAACGGAAAACTGTCGTTGGTCGTGGCCATGGGATGCAGCAGCGCCATCAGGCTGGTGTCCGCGATAAATGCTTCATGGTTGCGCTGACTGCGCATCAGCATCGCCATCATCGGCAGGACAAGCACGTCAACGGCCTGCTGCAAGGATTCCACTTCCCAACGCGTGTCCAACGGCACGGCGGCCAGCTCCGCCTGCGCGTCAACCCACGCCTTGCGGTCGGCCTGGTCCACCTCTTCGTCGTCCTCGTCCACTTCCTGCGCGCAATAGGGCCGCAGCGTGCGCAACCACTGGCGAAGCAGCGCATGCAGGCTGTCGAACAGAATGGCCGGATCGGCGCCATCCTCAACCATGGATCCGCATAGCAGGGCCAGGGCCGACGCCCGGTTCGGGTGCAGGTCGGGGAGAAGCGTGGCGCACGCCAACAGGTTCGCTGACGTGTAAGCCGGGTCCTGGCTCTGCGCATAGAAGGCGCGGACTTCGGAGTGGTCGAAGAACTGCTCCAGGGTGTCCAGGTCGTCGGCGGATTGGACGGGCACGGAAAGGACGCTGGCGAGATCGGCGAAAGGGGTCGGCATTGAAGGATGGCCGTTCAGAATTTGGGAAAGGAATTCGATTCCAAGCATAGCTTTAACGCGCAGCTTACTCGGCAGTTTAACGAGACGCATACCTGTCGATTCAAATTCCGCCCTGCAGCGCATGGGCGGCGGAATATGCCCACGGCTACGCCCAGGTAGCACACGTTATTTTTTGGAATAGAATTGTTTAATAATGTTTCCAGACATCCGAACATCCCCGTTTCGGAAGCCGCAATAGGAGAGGCGCGTGAATGCGTACGCCGTGGAAAGGTTGCCTTTCCAGATCAGGCAGATCGAAGACGATTGGCTTGCTGTGAGCAGTGCGGGGGATCATCTTTTCCTCAGCGCAGAACATGCCCGACTGCTCTCGGAGGGGCGCGTATCAGAGCTGCCCTTGCTACTCCAGGCCGATCTAAAGGCTGGTCACTTCATCGCGAACCGCGACCGGCCGGGCACTCGCAGACTATTGGCTTCTCGTCGTGCCGCGCGACGCGAAACTGTATCGGCTGGCCCTAGTCTTCACATATTTGTGCCAACTCTGCAATGCGCTCATTCCTGCCAATATTGCCAAGTTAGCCGCTCGCTGTCAGATACCAAGCACACCATCAGTCAGGACGCGCTCATAACGGCATGCGACGGCATCTTTGAGAGTCAGGCGAAGGCCCTGACTGTTGAATTCCAGGGCGGCGACCCCCTTCTCCGCTTCGATCTAGTTAAATTGGCAATCTTGCGCATCCAAGAGCGCAATCGCACTGCGGGCCGACAGATAAGGTTCGTAATCGCATCGACGCTTCACCAACTCGACGCCGAGATGTGCGATTTCCTGCAAAAACACGACGTGTTTCTATCCACCAGTATTGACGGCCCCGCTTCCTTACATAACAGAAATCGCCCGATACCAGGAAAGAACTCCTATGAACGCACGGTCGCGGGGATCGAGCTGGCTCGAAATAGGCTTGGCCCGCATGCGGTCTCAGCCTTGATGACAACGACAAAGGCGTCGCTGGCACACCCGGAAGCCATTGTTGACGAGTATGTCCGCCTTGGATTTAGCGAGATATTTATTCGACCTCTCAGTAGCTATGGCTTCGCAAAACGCAACCAACTTCTGCTCGGTTATCGGCCAGGCCAGTTCTATGAATTTTACGAAAGAGCGCTAAGTCGCGTACTGCACTGGAACCAGCAAGGCGTGGAACTGCGAGAGGTATATGCATCCATCATTTTGAACAAAATTCTCTCGCCGTTTGACGCGGGGTACGTGGATCTTCAGAGCCCCACCGGGGCTGGGCAAAGCGTACTCGTCTACAACTATGACGGCTACGTCTACCCTAGCGATGAAGCACGCATGCTGGCGGAGAGTGGCGATGCGTCATTGCGACTAGGGAAAATTGGCGCAAGCTTTCTCGCCCTGCAACGTTCTGCCGTACAACAACGCTTGATCGCGGCCAGCATGGTGGATGACATCGAAGACTGCCGTAACTGCGCATATCAAGCTTTCTGTGCACCCAACCCTGTGGATGCGCAGGCGCAGTTTTCCCGCATGGATGTTCCTGCCGTCGATACCGAACACTGCCAGCGTCATCAGTGGCTGTTCGACTATTTTTTTTCCGCACTGAAAGACGGGGAACCGGACCGTATAGACCTTTTTCACTCCTGGGCTCGGCCCGCTGCCTCAGAGGAGTTGCAATGCGCAGGATGAAAGCGACCTTCGGCAGTGCCGTGGCGGACGCGCAGGTCTGGCGCGTAATTGACCTCGACATCCTCCCGACGCAATGGCAGCCGGATCTATGGTTTTTAGTCCCAGTGACTACCTCCGCGCAACGCCAATTAGTCGAAAACTTCCGCTCGGGAGGTTTAACCAATGTGGAGTGGATCGACGCCAGCGGCCTTGAGGCGAACGACGTAGTCGCAGTCAATACCAAGCGTTGCGAGGTTGAGGTGCTCTATCGTCAGTCAGATACTCACCACAGCCTACAGCTGACCAACCGCTGCAACAGCAACTGTTTAATGTGCTCGCAACCGCCGACGCCCCAGGACGATGCGTGGATGGCCGCCGAAGCGTTGGAGGCGATTCGTCACCTACCGTTTTCTCCAAGCGTTCTAGGCTTAAGCGGCGGGGAACCGCTATTGCTCGGTGCACATCTACGGACGGTGCTGGACGCCATCGCGCGTACTCATCCGCAGACCCGCGTCGAATTGCTGACAAACGGACGACTACTTGCCCACACGGCTTTAGCCAATGTGCTTCTGGAGAATTTAAATACCTCCGTGACGTGGCTTGTACCGCTGTACGGACACGCGGATTTCCTACACGACTTTGTCGTTCAGGCACCGGGGGCTTTTGAAGAAACCATTGCTGGGTTGCTAAACCTTCAGTCCAATCGCCAACCGATCCAGCTGCGAATAGTGTTGATTCGCCCTGTATTGGAGATATTGCCAGCGTTGTGCAGCTTTATCGGGCGAAACCTACCCTTCGTCAAAGAGGTTGCATTAATGGCGTGCGAACCGATCGGTTTCGCGCTCGCAAATCGCGAATTTTGCGAAGTGGACCTGCTGGACTGGCAAGGGATTCTAGAGCAGGCCGCCCGCCTACTGTCTCGCCATTCGGTGCCATTTCTTTTTATGAACACTCCCCTCTGCTCGTTGCCTACGGCCTTGCACGGATTTGCACATCGAAGCATTTCGGACTGGAAGAACGTCTACACGCCCGCCTGCGATCCGTGCGAGGTGAAATCAAGTTGCTCCGGGTTCTTCAAATGGCACGAGAGTGGTTGGAAACCCGCTAGAGCAGTTCACGCAATTAAAGAGGAATATGCAGCATGAGTCGCTTCATCAAAAGTCTTAGCATGTTCGTCGCCGGGCTCACTGCATTCTCCGGAAAGCCTGCCAGCGCCACGCCACCAGCGGAAAGGCTCGCTCTGGATGCGCTTAATGAACCGCAGGCAGTACCGTTGCGACCGCTCAACTATGGCTACGAAAACCTATTTGCGGGGCATAGATCCCATTCAAGCCACCGCTCGCACTCCAGTCACCGTTCGCACTATTCAGGATCCAGCGGAAGGGGATCGACCTACTCCGCGCCGGCAAGCACGCCTGCATCACCATCCCCGCTGCACAGCCCGTCGGGTTCATCGGGGGCTAAGAGTTCGGCGCCCGGCAGTGCAGGGAGTTCTTTGGATACGCCTTTATCCGGGGCGAAAGTGGCGCCTACCGGGTCCAATGCGAAAAACGGGAATTCGAAGACCGATAACGTGGATCTAAGCCGCGAAGAGAAGCTGAAGCTGCAAGTCATGAGGGTGCAAATGAAACTGACCTCGCTCCAGCTATATAGCGGCCCCATCAATGGCGTAATGGGGCCGGCTACCGCGACAGCAATCAAGCATTTTCAAACTCTTAAGTCGCTTCCTCCTAGCGGCCTGATGTCCACTGAAACGATGAACGCCTTAGGAATAACGGTT